>NZ_CP103852.1:3452661-3803549 GCF_024925465.1 Ralstonia pseudosolanacearum
ACCCCAAATGGGTGCCGATGGGCGGCGGCAACCAGGGCATCCTGGAGCGCACGCCGCACAACACCGTCCACAACAACATCGGCGCCTTCATGCCCACCGCCGCCTCGCCGCGCGATCCGGTGTTCATGATGCACCACGGCAATATCGACCGGGTCTGGGCCACCTGGAACGCGCTGGGCCGCAAGAACTCGACCGACCCGCTGTGGCTGGGCATGAAGTTCCCCGACAACTACATCGATCCGCAAGGCCGGTACTACACGCAAGGCGTGAGCGACCTGCTGAGCACCGAGGCGCTGGGCTACCGCTATGACGCCATGCCGAGCACCGACAACAAGGTGGTGAACAACGCCCGTGCCGAGCATCTGCTGGCCCTGTTCAAGACCGGCGACAGCGTCAAGCTGGCCGATCACATCCGGCTGCGCAGCGTACTGAAGAAGGGGGAACATCCGATTGCCACGGCGGTCGAACCGCTCAACAGCGCCGTCCAGTTCGAGGCCGGCACCGTGACGGGTGCCCTGGGTGCCGACGTCAGCACCGGCAAGACCACCGAAGTCGTGGCCCTGATCAAGAACATCAGGATCCCCGACAACGTGATCAGCATCCGGGTCTTCGTCAACCTGCCGAATGCCAACCTCGATGTGCCGGAAACCGACCCGCACTTCGTCACCTCGCTCAGCTTCCTGACGCATGCGGCGGGACACGCCCACCATGCTCTGCCGTCGACCATGGTGAACCTGACCGACACGCTGAAGGCGCTCAACATCCGGGACGACAACTTTTCGATCAACCTGGTGGCCGTGCCCAAACCCGGCGTTGCCGTGGAGAGCAGCGGTGGCGTGGCACCCGAGTCGATCGAGGTCGCCGTCATTTGATTGATGGATTGCCCAGGCGCGCGGCCTCGCCGCGCGCCATGCGAGGATGCCGATGTTCCATACCGCCCGCCGCTGGTTCTTCCTGGCACTCTTTGCCGCGCCGCCCGCCGCATGGGCGGCAGGAGACATGTCCTCGTCGCCCCTCTTTCAAGCGCTGACATCGGAACAGCCCATCGTGGTCTGCCGGCAGTTTCCCGCCGAACAGATCGAGCGGCTCAAGGCCGGCGACAAGCAGCTCGTGTTCGTCGTCGAGCATTACCAGCCGCCGCGCAACGCCAGTGCCGGCCTGTACGTCACCGCACCCAACCACACCGGCCGGAGTGCCGCGACCGCGCGGATCGGGATCTACCCCGACCAGCCTTCAACCGTGCAGCAACGCTTCCTGCTGCACCCGAGCGAATACGCCGGCGCCGTGCAGGCCGACCGCATCTGCCTCAGTGTCGGTTTCTACCGCGAAACCGAGCTCCCGCGCGGCGGCAAGGCCAGCGTCGGCCTCGACCTCGCCGATACGCCGCGCTGATTGTCTTCGCGCCGCTTGCCTGGCGAGGCCGGCTCGGCCGCGGCCCCGCACGATGCCGTCCGCCGCTTCATGAGCAACGGCGCAGCACGCCGATGCTCGTCAGCATGCGCCGGAGAGCCGGCCCGGCTTGCGCAGCGCGCATCAGTACGGATGGAAGCTGGCGAGAAACTGATCCACTTGCTCCTGCTGGCGGGTGTCGCGCGCGGCCTCGCCCGATTCCAGCACGACGGCCTGGTAAGCGTGCCGGCCGGCAGCGACGATGCGGGCGGTCAGCCGGCGCGGCGCCGGATCGTCCCCACCCGTGCCCTGTGCCACCAGCTCCACGGCCGGCAGCGATACCGGCGGCTGCGCCGCGCTCTTGACGGCGATGTCGCGGGTGGCGACGTGGCCGCGCAGATTGGCGGCAAGCCCGGCACGCAGCACGGCAACCGCATTCTGGCGCCAGATCGGATCGTCCGCGGGCAGTTCCACCACGCCCACGGCGAACAGCGTTCCGTCGATGCTGGCAGCCTGCATCGTCATCGGCAGCCGCTGGCCGGCGATGATGACAGGGCGGGCCTCGGCGGTCGGCTTGCCCGGGTAGTCGACGCTGTAGCCGCCCTCGGCGGACTGCACCGTACGCCAGTCGTACCTGGGCGAGCAGGCCAGCAACAGCGCACATGCCGACACGCCCAGGGCACCGCTCCACCATCGCCTCGCCATGACCGCCACATCGCCTCCCGCGCGGGGCCAACCGGTTCGCAAGCGGACTATTATCGGACAGAGTCCACGTAACCGGCCGGTCCGTGACCGGAAAGCGCCATGCCGATCCCTACCGTCACCCTGCGCGCACTGCGCGCCGACATCACCGCCCTGGCGTGCGACGCCATCGTCAACGCAGCCAACAGTGCCCTGCTGGGCGGCGGGGGCGTGGACGGCGCCATCCACCGCGCCGCCGGACCGGAACTGCTGGAGGCCTGCCGTGCCCTGCACGGCTGCCGCACCGGCCAGGCCAAGATCACACCGGGCTTCCTGCTGCCCGCGCGCTACGTCATCCACACGGTCGGCCCCATCTGGCGCGGCGGCCGGCAGGACGAAGCGGCCCTGCTGGCGGCCTGTTACCGCAACAGCCTCGCGCTTGCCAAGCAGCATGACGTGCGCACCATCGCCTTTCCGTGCATCAGCACGGGCGTCTACGGCTTTCCGCCGCAACTGGCCGCGCCGATCGCCGTGCGCACGGTGCGGGAGCACGGCGCCGATCTGGACGACATCGTGTTCTGCTGCTTCTCCGCAGCCGACCTGGCGCTATACGAGACGGCACTGAACGAGGCGAGGTGACCCCGGCATCTCAATGGACGGGACGCCGCAGCCGATCGGCGGCGTCGGCACGACCGGCCTACAATGGTGCCTTTCCCACCTTGATTCGTGGAGCGTTGCCGACATGGCCTCGTCCCAGACCTCCTCTCCGGACACCCCGCCCGCCGCCCGCGCGCGCCGCTGGCTGCTGCCGGTGATCGTACTGGTGCTGGCCGCCGCCGGCTGGTTCGGCTGGCGCGCGTTCTCGCCGTCGCAACAGGTGCCGGCCGCCAGCTTTACGCTGCTCGACGGGCAGAAGCTGTCCACGCGAGACCTCAAGGGCAAGGTGTACCTGGTGAACTTCTGGGCGACCAGTTGCGCCACCTGCGTCAAGGAAATGCCCAACATGATCCAGACGTACAACAAGTTCAAAGGCCAGGGCCTGGAGTTCGTCGCGGTGGCGATGAGCTATGACCCGCCGATGTACGTGATGAACTACAGCCAGACGCGCCAGTTGCCCTTCAAGGTGGCGATGGACGCCGACGGTGCCGCGGCCCGCGCCTTCGGCGACGTGCAGCTCACGCCCACCACCTTCCTGGTCGACCGCGATGGCCGCATCCTCAAGCGCTACGTGGGCGAGCCGGAGTGGGCCGCGTTCGAGACGCTGCTGCGGGACACGCTCGCCAAGCAGGCCTGACAGCCAAGCCAGGCCACCCGCCGAAACAGAAACGCCCGGTCGATGCCCTATTGATCTTTACCTAAATCATGACAACCGATCGTCCGTAGGCGCGTTATATGGTCAGCACCGTGTATGGAGGATCGGTTCATGACCAAGATGGACGAAGCGACGCGCAAACGGGTACGTGCCGGACGCTTGATGCTTGCGGGCAAGACGCCGGCCGAAGCGGCGAAGGCGGTGGGTGTGGCACGGCAAACCGCGTACACCTGGAAAGCCCGGCTCAACGAAGGTGGCATTGACGCATTGCGGACAATGAACGTAGGTCGTGCAGCCCAACTGGATGCGTGCCAGCTCGAAGGCTTGCGCGTGGCACTGCTGCAAGGTGCGCTGGCGCACGGCTTCGGCACCGAGCTGTGGACCCTCAAGCGCGTGCGCATGCTCATCGAACGACTGTATGGCGTCACCTTCAGCGAGGTGCATGTCTGGCGGCTGCTGGGTGCGTTGGGCTTCAGCCCGCAAAAGCCTGAGCGCCGGGCCATCGAACGCGACGAAGACGCGGTACAGCGCTTCAAGCGCAAGACTTGGCCCGCGCTAAAAAAAAGTGTGCCGCCGAGCGACGGCTAATCGTCTTCATTGACGAGTCGGGCCTGTCGGAGCGGCCCACGCGCGTGCGCACCTGGGCGCCCAAGGGCTGCACGCCGGTCATCCAGTTCCACTTCAACTGGAAGCACGTCTCGGTCATCGCCGGCCTCACGCGCACGAACTTCGTGTTTCGACTGCACGACGGCGCGATCAAGAGTGCGCAGATCATCGAGTTCCTCAAGGCGCTGCGTGCGCAGCTCAAGCGCAAGTTGCTGATCGTGTGGGACGGCGCGCCACAGCACAAGAGCCGCGTTGTGCGCGAGTACCTCGACAGTACGCGAGGCGCCGTACAGATGGCGCTGCTGCCCAGCTATTCCCCAGACCTCAACCCGGTCGAATACCTGTGGGCCTGGCTCAAGCGGCACGCGTTGGCCAACTTCTGTCCCGATACCCTCGCCGAACTCAAACACACCGCCCGCCGCAAGCTCAAGAGCGGCCAGAAACGCCCATCGATCATCGCCGCGTGCTGGAAGCAGGCTGAGTTGTGGTGATGTCATGGGTTATGTAATTCTCAATAATGCCGTTCAGTTAAGCGCGAGCCGGCTGGCTCGCGACAGCGCGAACTGAGTCAGCACCAAGGAAGAAGGCCGCTTCGACGTCAATCGAAGCGGCCTTTTTTGCCTTAACTGAACGGCATTACGGTCGATGCCGGGCGTTTTTTCATTCGGATCGGCGACGGCCGGTCAGAGGCCGTAGCGCTTGATCTTGTCGTACAGCGTCGCGCGCCCGACCTGCAGGATGTCGGCGGCCTGGTGGACGGAGCCGCCGGTGCGCGCCAGCGTCTCCGCGATCACCGTGCGCTCGTAGCGCTCGACCCGCTCCTTGAGCGGCATGCCGTCTTCCGCCGCATCGGAGACGACGGGCGTGCGGCCGACGCCCAGCACCAGGCGGTCGGCGGCGTTGCGCAGCTCGCGCACGTTGCCGGGCCAGTTCGATTGCATCAGTTCGTGCCGCTGGCGCTCGGACAGCATCGGCAACGGACGCTGATAGCGCACGGCGGCCTCCAGCAGGAAGTGCTCGAACAGCGGGATGATGTCTTCGCGGCGCTCGCGCAGCGGCGGCAGGTCGATGGCGACGACGTTCAGGCGGTAGTACAGGTCGCGCCGGAAGCCGCCGGCCTCGATCAGCGCCTCCATGTCGCCCTTGGCGGCGGCGACGATGCGCACGTCGATGCGCACCGAGGCGTTGGAGCCCAGGCGCTCGAGCATGCCCTCCTGCAGCACGCGCAGCAGCTTGACCTGCAGCGCCAGCGGCATGCTCTCGATCTCGTCGAGGAAGAGCGTGCCGCCGGAGGCGTGCTCGATCTTGCCGATGCGCCGCTTGCCCGCGCCGGTGAAGGCACCGGCCTCATGGCCGAACATCTCGCTCTCGAAGATCTGCTCGGGCACCGCGCCGCAGTTCAGCGCAATGAACGGCTTGTCGTGGCGCGGCGACAGCGTGTGCAGGCTGCGCGCGACCAACTCCTTGCCGGTGCCGGTCTCGCCGTTGATGAGCACCGGCGCGTCGGTAGCGGCCACGTTGTCGATCAGCGCGCGCACCGAGGCCATCGCCTGGGAGCGGCCGATGATGCGCGTGCCCGCCGCCGGCCCCGCCAGCTCGCGGCGCAGGGCGCGGTTTTCCAGCTCCAGCGCGCGACGCTCGACGGCGCGGCGCACGGTCTCGGTCAGGCGCTCGGCGGGGAACGGCTTCTCGATGAAATCGAACGCGCCGTCGCGCATCGCCTGCACGGCCATCGTGATATCGCCGTGGCCGGTCACGAGCACCACCGGAATGCCGGTGGCGAACGACTGGCAATGCGCCAGCACGTCGAGCCCGCTGGCGCCCGGCAGGCGCAGGTCGCTGACGACCACACCGTAGAAATCGGCGTCGATCCGGCCGACCGCCTCCTCGGCGCTGGCGTAGGCCTGGACCTGGAAGCCGGCAAGCTCCAGGCTCTGCGCGGTGGCCTGGCGGACGGGCGGATCGTCTTCGATGAAGAGAACGTTCAAGCCTTCGGACATGGATCGTTTGGGTGAAAGGAATGGGTCAGGACGTCGCGGCCGGCACCACCTCGGCGCGGACCAGCGACAGCGTGAACTGGGCGCCGCCGCCCGGCACATTGGCCGCCGACAGCGAGCCGCCGAAGTCGCGCGCGATGCTGGTGGAGATCGCCAGCCCCAGGCCGAGGCCCTGGCCGATCTCCTTGGTGGTGAAGAACGGCTCGAACAGGTGCGGCATGGCATCGGCCGCAATGCCGGGGCCATTGTCGCGCACGACGATGCACAGCTGCGCCGGCGCGCCATCGGCCGGGCCGATGTCGATGTCGATGCGGCCGGGGCGCGACAGATCGTTGGCGGCGATGGCGTCGAGCGCGTTGCCGATCAGGTTGATCAGCACCTGCTCCAGCTTGAGCTCATCCGCGCGGACCACGCATGCGGCCTCGGGCAGGCGCCAGTGCAGCGCGGTCTCCACCTCGGCCAGGCGCGGGCGCAGCAGCGCCAGCACGTGGTCGAGCGCCACGCGCACCTGCACATCGGCATGCCTGCGGCGCGAGCGGCCGGCGAACAGCTTGAGCTGCGCGGTGATCTTGCCCATGCGCTCGGTCAGGTCGGCGATGGCGCGCAGGTTGTCGGCCGCGGCGCCGTGCTGGCCGCGCTCCAGCAGGATGCGCGTGTTGTCGGAGAAGGTGCGCAGCGCGGCCAGCGGCTGGTTGAGCTCGTGCGTGATGCCGGCCGCCATCTGCCCCAGGGCGGCAAGCTTGCTGGCCTGTACGAGTTCGTCCTGCGTGGCGCGCAGCTCGGCTTCGGCGCGGGTGCGGTCGACGATCTCGTGCTGCAGTTGCTCGTTGGTCGCCATCAGGTCGGCGGTGCGGTCTTCGACGCGGCGCTCCAGCTGGTCGTAGGCCGCTTCGAGCAGGTGGCGGCCGCGCAGCACCTCCCTCAGGCGCAGGCGGCGCTGGCGCCAATAGAACAGCAGCAGACAGACGAAGGCGAAGGCGAAGGCCGCGGCGATCGTCGCGCTGCGCGCCGCGCCCATCACCGGATCGATGGGCGTCAGGTACATCAGCTGCCAGTCGGGCTCGACCAGCTCACGCGATACCAGCAGGTAGCGCGGCGCGTTGATGCGGTCGCCGACGCGCACCAGCCGCGCGCCGTCCGGCATGCGCCCGACCAGCTTCAGGAAGGCCGGCATCTCGGGCTGCAGCGGCAGCGGCGTGATCTGCTTGCGGAAGTACTGGCGGGTCGCCTCCAACTGCGCCTGCAGCTCGGGCGTGAGCGGCTCGACCGTGCGGTACTGCCACGCCGGCACCGACGACAGGAAGATCACGCCGTTCTCGTCGGCCACCATCACCGGCTCGGAGGCGTCGTGGCTGGCGCGGCCGAACCACTCCAGGTTGAGCTTGACCACCGTCACGCCGATCACGCTGCCGTTCTGCATCACCGGCTGCGAGATGTAGTAGCCGGGCTCCTCGCGCGTGATGCCGATGCCGTAGAAGCGCCCGACGTGTCCGGCGGCCGCCTGCTGGAAATACGGCCGGAACAGGTATTCGGCGCCGACGAAGCTGTCGGGCAGGTTGTAGTTGGATGCCGCCAGGGCCAGGCCGGTCGGGGCGATCACGTAGGTGGCGGTGGCGCGGGCGCGGTCGGTGACCTCGCGCAGGTAGCGGTTGGCGCGCGCGACGTTGTCGGGCGTCGGGTGGGCCAGCAGGTCGTGGATGAACGGATGCAGCGCGACCAGCGCCGGCAGGTACTCGTAGCGGTCGAGCGTGCTCTTGAGGTTGGCGGCGTAGCGGTCGACGCGGGCGCCGGCGGCCTGCTGGGCCTGCGACAGGCCGCGGTTCCAGGTCACCACGAAGGTCGTCGCACACACCAGCGCCATCACCGCTACCAGACCGGCCGCCACCAGCCACCCGAAGCCGCGGCGCGGGCTGGCGGAGGAAAACGGGAAATCGGACTCGGACATCGGCAGGTGGTGAACGGCAGACGGGCTCGCCGTGCCTTCCGGGGCCGCGCCGGCCATCAGCCGCTCGGTGCCGTGGCGCATTGCACTTTCCAAAAGAAAGCGGGGCCGTCCGGAAGGAGCGGCCCCGCCATCATACGCTTCCATCCAGCGACGCCCCGGGGGGCGCCGCCGGCTCTGGCCGATCAGGCTGCCGGGGTGGCCGGCACGGTCTCGCCGCGATCGCCCGACATCACGCGGGCCAGCTTGGTGCGGTCCAGTTCGCGTTCCCAGGCGGAGATCACCACGCAGGCCACGCCGTTGCCGGTGATGTTGGTCAGCGCGCGGCACTCGCTCATGAAGCGGTCGATGCCCAGGATCAGCACCATGCCCGCCACCGGAATGGTCGGCACCACGGCCAGCGTGGCGGCCAGCGTGATGAAGCCCGCGCCGGTGATGCCCGAGGCGCCCTTGGAGGTCAGCATCGCCACCGCCAGGATGGTCAGCTGCTGGGTCAAGGTCAGTTCAATGTTCAGCGCCTGCGAGATGAAGATCACCGCCATCGTCATGTAGATGTTGGTGCCATCCAGGTTGAACGAATAGCCGGTCGGGACAACGAGGCCCACCACCGACTTCGAGCAGCCCAGCTTCTCCATCTTTTCCATCAGGTGCGGCAGCGCCGATTCCGACGAGCTGGTGCCCAGCACGATCAGCAGCTCTTCCTTGATGTACGCCACGAAGCGGAAGATGCTGAAGCCGGTCAGGCGGGCGATGATGCCCAGCACCACCACCACGAAGATGATGGCCGTCAGGTAGAACGTGCCGACCAGCTTGAGCAGCGGCACCAGCGAGATCACGCCGTATTTGCCGATGGTGAAGGCCATCGCACCGAACGCGCCGATCGGGGCCACGCGCGTGATGACGTGCACGATGCGGAAGAACACGTGCGAGATCTGGTCGATGAAGTCCGTGACCATCTGCGCACGGTCACCCATCGCCGAGAGCGCACCGCCGAACAGCAGCGCAATCAGCAGGATCTGCAGGATGTCGCCCTTGGCAAAGGCATCCACCACCGTGCTCGGGATGATGTTGAGCAGGAAGTCGACCGTGCTGGCCGAATGCGCCTTGGCCGCGTACTGGGCCACGGCCTTGGCGTCGATCGTGTTGACGTCGACGTTGAAGCCCGAGCCCGGGTTGAAGATGTGGCCGGCGATCAGACCAAGCACCAGCGCGAAGGTCGAGACGACCTCGAAGTAGAGCAGCGCCTTGCCGCCCACGCGGCCCACTTTCTTCATGTCGCGCATGCCGGCGATGCCGGAGACGACCGTACAGAAGATGATCGGCCCGATCACCATCTTGATCAGTTGGATGAAGCCATCGCCCAGCGGCTTCATCTGCACAGCGAGCTTGGGCTCCAAATGGCCCAGCAGCACGCCGATGACGATGGCCGCCAGCACCTGTACGTACAGGATTTTGTAGAACGGTTTTTTCATGTCTTCCTCGAGTGTCACAGACCGGCCGTGCGTTCATTGTCCGCCCGGTCCGACCCGCCCTGATGTGGTTTCCTCTCCCCGCCGCGACGTCGGGGATGGCCTGACGGCCGATCCCCGCGGTCCTTCCGCGGCAGGGCGTTCCCTAGTGCAAGGGCCATGCCAGCCCCCACGGCCACGGCGACGGCCCGCCAGCCCTGATGCCAGCTTGACGTGCGTACGATGGCACCCGGCCCCGGCGTCGTCAATTCCGGAATTCACGAAGATCGACGTCCAGACATCCGGAAAACATGCTGCAGCGCAGCACGACGCCATCGCATTCCCGGACGCCCCGGCGGCGGGCCGTATAATGCCGGCTCGTCATGCAACTCCACACCCGTGCCGAGACCGCACCCCGCGCCCGGCACCGCGCCCACCCATGAGCAGTCACTACCAGCACCACGTTTTCTTCTGCCTCAACGAGCGCGAGGACGGCGCACGCTGCTGCGCCGACTTCGGCGCCAAGGCCATGCAGGAATACGCCAAGAAGCGCTGCAAGGAACTCGGCATCAACGGCGAGGGCCGGGTGCGCATCAACAAGGCCGGCTGCCTCGACCGCTGCGAACTCGGTCCGGTGCTGGTGGTCTACCCCGAGGCCGTCTGGTACACCTTCGTCGACCGCGAGGACATCGACGAGATCATCCAGAGCCACCTGATCGAAGGCAAGCCGGTCGCGCGGCTGATGGTCGATCCACCCGCCGCCTGAACCCGCCAGCCCATCGCTTTTCCATGAACGTGCATACCGCAGAACGCCTGATTCCCGGCCCGGTCGGGAACATCGACGTCTCCGTCGACCTGCCGGACACCGCGCCGCGCGGCCTGGCCCTGGTCGGCCATCCGCATCCGCTGTTCGGCGGCACCAAGGACAACAAGGTCGCGCAGACCCTGGCCCGCACCTTCGTCGGCCTGGGCTATGCGACGGTGCGGCCGAACTTCCGCGGCGTGGGCAAGACCGAGGGCACGCACGACAACGGCATCGGCGAGCAGGACGACATGCTGGCCGTGCTCGACTGGATGCGCACGCAGGCCGAATGGTCGCCCGCGGTCGCCACGCTGCCACTGGCGCTCGGCGGCTTCTCGTTCGGCAGCTTCGTCATCTCGCAGGTGGCGCGCCGCCTGGCCGAGGCGGGCACGCCCGCGGAACGCCTGGCGCTGGTCGGCACCGCCACCTCGCGCTGGGATGTGGCGCCGGTGCCCGCGGACACCATCGTCATCCACGGCGAGCTGGACGATACGGTGCCGCTTGCCGCCGTGCTCGACTGGGCGCGGCCGCAGGAACTGCCGGTGATTGTCATACCCGGCGCCGATCATTTCTTTCACCGCAAGCTTCACCTGATCCGGCAGCAGATCGCGGGCGCCTGGACGCCGCGCCCGTAGCCCCGTAACTACCGTTTTCCCGGACGCTGGGCTCCCCCCGGCCGCAGCGTCGTTGTCTACCAAGCAGATCGCAGGACCCGCCATGCAGACCCGTACCCCCTCCCGAGCCCTTCCCTCCGCCGCCGTGACGCTCGTCGCGGCAGCCGTGCTTGCCGCGGCAGCGCCGGCACTGGCGCAGCCCGTCCCGGCGCCGCAGGTCGCAGCCCGCGCCTGGATGCTGACCGATGTGACGAGCGGCCAGGTGCTGGGCGGCGGCAACATGGACGAGCGCATCGAGCCCGCCTCACTGACCAAGCTGATGACCGCGTACCTCGCCGTCGCGGCCGTGCGCGACGGCAAGCTCAAGTACGACCAGATGCTCACCCCGACCGAGACCATGCGCAGCGTCAAGACCGACGAGTCGCGCATGTTCCTGCAGCCCGGCAAGCCCGTCTCGGTACGAAACCTGCTGCAGGGCCTGATCGTGCAGTCGGGCAATGACGCGGCGCTGGTGCTGGCCGAGGCCGTGGGCGGCACCGAGACCAACTTCGTGATGCTGATGAACCGCGAGGCCGAACGCCTGGGCATGAAGGGCACGCACTTCATGAACGCCGCCGGCCTGCCCGACCCGAACCACTACACCACGGCGCGCGACCTGTCGATCCTGACCTCGGCGCTGATCCGCGATTTCCCCGAGGACTACAAGTTCTATTCGCAGAAGGAATTCACCTATAACAACATCAAGCAGCCCAACCGCAACCGGCTGCTGTGGATCGACCCGACGGTCGACGGCGTCAAGACCGGCCACACCAAGTCGGCGGGCTATTGCCTGATCACCTCGGCCAAGCGCCCGCTGCCCGACGTGCCGAACGCGAGCCGCCGCCTGCTGTCGGTGATGATCGGCACCAAGAGCGAACAGGTCCGCACGCAGGAGAGCCTGAAGGTGCTCAACTACGGCTACCAGTTCTTCGACACCCTGCGCCTGTACGAAGCCAAACAGGCGCTGCAGACGCCCGACGTCTACAAGGGCCAGGCCAAGACCGTCAAGCTCGGCGTGGCGGAAGACAAGTGGATCACGGTGCCCAAGGGCTCGGGCGGCCGCCTCAAGCCGGTGCTCGAGCGCAAGGACCCGCTGATCGCCCCGATCGCGCAGGGCCAGCAGCTGGGCACAGTCAAGGTGATGGACGGCGCGACCGTGGTGCAGGAGTTCCCGGTGGTGGCGCTGGAAGCGGTGCCCGAGGCCGGATTCATCGGCCGCACCATCGATTCGATCAAGCTGTGGTTCAAGAAGAAGTAAGCCCCGCGACAGACCCCATGACCGACGCCAACGACACCCCCGCCACCCCGCCGCGCGAATCGCTGATCGAGTATCCGAGCGACTTCCCCATCAAGGTGATGGGCAAGATGCAGGACAACTTTGCCGAGACCATCGTGCAGCTGGTGCAGCAGTTCGATCCGGAGTTCCACACCGGCCGCATGGAGATGCGCCCATCGTCCGGAGGCAACTACCTCGGCCTGACCGTGATCGTGCGCGCCACCAGCCGCGAGCAGCTCGACGCGCTGTACCGCGCGCTGACCGCGCACCCGATGGTCAAGGTCGTGCTGTAGCCGCCCGCAGGCAAGGCCCCTGGCCAACGCAAACGCCCCGGCATGACCGGGGCGTTTTTCATCGTGGGCCGCTGCGGCTCATCCCTTTGCGACGTGCCCGAGGCTCACCGTGGGGTCGCTCATCAGCCGGCCCAGCTCGAGCTTGAAGGCGGCGATCTCCGGCAGCAGCCACGCGCGGAAGGCCTGCATCTTGGACGTCTGCAGCGCGCTGTGCGGGCAGACGAAGTAGTAGTTCCACGGACAGGGAATCGTCACGTCGAACAGACGCACGACACGGCCGGCCATCAGGTCGTTGAACGCCAGCGTCGGGCGGATCAGTGCAATGCCCTGCCCGCCCGCCGCCGCCTGCAGCAGCAGCGACGAATCCTGGAACATCAGCCCGGCGCGCGGCTCGGGAAAGCCCTCCACGCCGGCCGCGTCGAACCACGGCTTCCATTGCTCGCCCTCGCTGCGCAGCAACGTCATGCCGGCCATCTCGGCAGGCGTGCGCGGCAGCCGGCCGCCGTTGAACGTCGGGCTGCAGATCGGGAAGAACACGTCGTCGAGCAGCGTCTCCACGTACAGGCCGGGATAGTTGCCCGAGCCCATGCGCAGCGCCACGTCCACCTCCTCGCGCGCGAAGTCGACCAGCACCGGGCTGGAGAACAGCTCCACCTCCAGCTCCGGATGCCGCTCGATGAAGGTGCCGATGTGCGGTGTCAGCCAGCGCGCCGCGAACGACGGCATGGTGCTGATGGTCAGGCGATTGTCGCGGTTGCCCGCGCGCAACTGGTGCGTGGCCTGGGCGATCTGGTCGAGCGCGTCGCGCACGCGGTCGGCGTAGGTGCGCCCGGCGTGGGTCAGGGTGACGCGCTTGCCGCGCCGCTCGAACAGCGGCACGCCCAGCTCCTCCTCCAGTGTGCGCATCTGGTGGCTGACCGCGCCGTGCGTGACGAACAGCTCGATGGCCGCGCGCGAGAAGCTCTCGTAACGCGCGGCCGCCTCGAATACGCGCAGCGCCCCCAGCGGCGGCAGCCGCATCGGCTCCCGGATTTCCGCCATGTTTCCTCCTGGTTTTTGTGCCGTTTTATGTGAATTCTTTTATCAAAGAAATCAATATATATCGTTTGGTGCACCGCTACCAAGCGCCTAGACTGTTCCCAACGGCAGGCCCGTGCGGATGTCGTGAAGGAGCCGATCATGAAAACTGTACTAACAAAAATTGTATTCACTCTGCAGCCCGGCGAGGTGATGGCGCTGCGCATGCCGGCCGACCAAAATCTGCGCGTCGAAGAAGCCTTCGGGCGCGATGTGTGGGTCACACACGAGCACAAGGCCACCGACGAATGGCTGCACGCGGGCGGCAGCATCGCTGTCAAGCGCGGCGAGGAAATCGTCGTGTCGGTCGACCCCAAGGCGGCAGGCCCGGCCTCGCTGGCCGTGGAAGCGCGCAATGGCCATATCCCGCGCAAATCCTGGCACGTCGCGGATGGCTGGCGCCACATGCTCGCCGCGCTCGGCTGGAACGAGCACGTCGAAACGCCGGTCGCCGCCGCCTGAGCCGGCCGCCGCCGGCTTCGCTCCCCCCTTCCAGCCCGCACCGCGGCGTGTGCCGCGGCGCCCGATACCGGCGCGGATGCTCACCGCGCCGGTATCGTCTTTTCCGCGCGGCAAGGTCCGACCCTGCTGCCTTCCAGGGCAAAGGCGGCCCGCGCCGTTGCCGGCCCTGCGCTACACTCGCGGGCATGATTCCGATCGACATCGTCGAGCGCGGCCAGCAGGACTACGCTGCCTGCTTTGACGCGATGCAGACCTTCACCGCCCAGCGCGGTCCCGACACCCCCGACACGATCTGGCTGGTCGAGCACCCGCCGGTGTTCACGCTCGGGCTGGCCGGCGATCCGGCCCACCTGTTGGCGCCGGGCAACATTCCGCTGGTGAAGGTCGACCGTGGCGGGCAGATCACCTATCACGGCCCCGGCCAAGTGGTGGCTTACCTCCTGCTGGATCTGCGCCGCCGCGGGCTGTTCGTGAAAGCGCTGGTCGACGCCATCGAGGCGGCCGTCATCGACACGCTCGCCACGTATAATGTCGCCTCCGAACGGAAGGCCGGCGCGCCCGGCATCTACCTGTCGGCCGGGCCGCACCAGGGCGCCAAGATCGCCGCGCTGGGGCTGAAGATCCGCAACGGCTGCAGCTACCACGGCGTCAGCCTGAACCTGGCGATGGACCTGTCGCCCTTCACGCAGATCAACCCCTGCGGCTACGCCGGTCTGGAAACCGTCGACATGGTGAGCGCCGGTGCCCGCGACGCAAGCGAGCGCGCGGTCGATGCCGCCGACTGGCAGCGCGTGTCGCACGTGCTGGCCGACCGGCTGGTCGCCCAATTGCAGCAACGCGCGAACGCGCACCCCGCCGAAGCCGCTACCGCGTAGCAGCCGGCAAGCAGGACCGAATGAATGCACGTGCCACAGGCCGTGCGGAGAACACGATGACCGATTCCGCCTCCGGCGCCTCCGCAGTCGCCAACCTCGCCACCCCGTCGAACGAGCCGTACGACGCGACCCGCAAGCAGAAGTCGCTCGACAAGACCGCGCGCATCCCCATCAAGATCGTGCCGGCCGAGAAGCTGAAGAAGCCGGAGTGGATCCGCGTCAAGGCCGCCACCGGCAACTCGCGCTTCTACGAGATCAAGGACATCCTGCGCGCCAACAACCTCGTGACGGTGTGCGAGGAGGCGAGCTGCCCGAACATCGGCGAGTGCTTCGGCAAGGGCACGGCCACCTTCATGATCATGGGCGACAAGTGCACGCGCCGCTGCCCGTTCTGCGACGTCGGCCACGGCCGCCCCGACCCGCTCGACGCGAACGAGCCCGAGAACCTGGCCAAGACCATCGCCCAGCTCAGGCTGAACTACGTGGTCATCACCAGCGTGGACCGCGACGACCTGCGCGACGGCGGTGCCCAGCACTATGTCGATTGCATCTCGCGCACGCGCGAGCTGTCGCCGGCCACGCGCATCGAGGTGCTGGTGCCGGACTTCCGCGGCCGGCTGGAAAAGGCGCTGGACATCCTCCAGGCCTGCCCGCCCGACGTGATGAACCACAACATGGAAACCGTGCCGCGCCTGTACAAGCAGGCCCGCCCGGGCGCCGACTACGCGCACTCGCTGAAGCTGCTCAAGGACTTCAAGGCGCGCAACCCGAACCTCCCCACCAAGTCCGGCCTGATGGTCGGACTGGGCGAGACCGACGAGGAAATCCTGGAGGTGATGCGCGACATGCGTGCGCACGACATCGACATGCTGACCATCGGCCAGTATCTCGCGCCGTCGGGCCACCATCTGCCGGTGCTGCGCTACGTGCACCCGGACACCTTCAAGATGTTCGAGGAGAAGGCCTACGAGATGGGCTTCACGCACGCCGCCGTCGGCGCCATGGTGCGCAGCTCGTACCACGCGGATCAGCAGGCGCACGAAGCCGGCTTCGCCTGATCGGCGCAACGGCATCCGCCCCGGACAGCAAGGGCCTTGGGATCAAACCCAAGGCCCTTTTTCTTTGCCGATGACCGGGACGGACGACCCGGCGCAGCCTCCGTCACTTTGCAGGCGAGCGCGCGGTTTCCGCGCCATGTTTTCGCCCGACGGGCGGCCTGTGCACCGAGGTGCGTGGTTCAGTGATGCCCCTCCGCCCCCCGACACTGGAGCCGATCTTGCTGAAAACGCGCATCACGCCGGCCACGCAACCGGCCAGCACCTCCACCGTTGCCCATCCCGATGGCGCGACGGGAAGCCAGACGCAGCCCCCCCAGACTTCCGGCACCCGCCCCCGGGCGGCCGATGCACGCTTGAGCCGCCTGCCTGCCCGACATGGGCTTGGCCGCACGCAGAGCTCGCCGGCCGCCATACGCTACACCGCGCCGAAGCCGGACATGCACCCGCTTGTCGCGGCTGCGCGCCAGCCCCGGATCACGGCGCGCCTTGACGCGATGAGGCAGCGCCTGGCGGAGTTGAAGACGGCCTACGCACACGGGAAAGAGGCGGTCGGCCGCGACGACATGGCGTTCCTCGACCTGCTCGTCGCCATGGAGAACGCGAAGCGTCCGGCGCTCGCGCTCAGCATGCACGCCATTGACCACAACGCACTGAGAGCCGGCAACGCGAATGCCGTCACCAGCCTCGCCGACGCACTGGCAACCAGCATGCGGACCGGCAAGCAGCCCTGGCACGCCATCCTTTCCGTCAACGGGTATCAAACCGCACTATCGGTCCGTCACGACTCGGCGCATCCGGAGCGCATCTCGTTGGTGGTGGTCAGCAGCGCCGGCGAGCCGCTATCGGAGCCCGAGTGGCATCAGATGGCCACCCTGCTCGCCGACAAGGTCAACCGCACGCTGAAGCAACGCCGAACCCTGCGCTTGGAGAACGTCCCCCCGCAGGCCACCATCGATGTGCAGTGCCTGCACACGGGCACGCAGATGAGCAGCGATGGCGAGGCCATCTTCGCGCTGTCGGCCGCCAAGGCCATGCTCGCGGACAAAGGTGTGGAGACACTGCATCAGCGCGCCCTGGCCAACGCGGGACAACGCGCGAACGCGATCAGCATCCAGACCATCGAGAACAACCCGGATCTCGGGCCGCGCTTCTTCAAGTACATGACGTACCCGTTCGGCACCGATAGGCTGCTGGATGCCCGGCCGGAACTCAAGGAGATGCCCGTCGACAAGAAGACGGGGCTGCCATTACGCGAATACCAGGCCGCCCATATGCGCCCGCGTTTGCCGCTGTTCGGTGTCCGGGAGCCACGGAACACCGCCTACGAGGACAAGCGGCTGCGCTTGTACGAACGCGCCATCGCCCATCTCGACCGGTCGGTGCAGCTCGATGGCATGGCCGGTTACCTGCAAGCGCTGCGCCATGCTCAAGCAGGCGGAGCCGAGCCGCCCGCACCGCGCGATGCCGAATTCATTGACCGGCTGGTCGACGCGGAGAACATGCTGGACCCGCAACTGCGCCTGTCCGCCCACCGGGTCGACATCTCGAAGCTGGGCACGCGGGACGCCAGCGCAATCGCCAGCCTGGAGCCGACCTTGGCGGAGGGGCTGCGCAGCGGCAACGGCTGGCGCGCCACGCTCGATCTCGGCGGACACCATGTCGCGATCGATGCCCGCCATGACACCCGGCACCCCACACACCTGTCGCTTGCGGTGCTGGACGGCACCGGCTCGCCGTTTTCGCCGGCAGACTGGGGCAACCTCGCGCTCACGCTCGGCAACAGCGTGAGCGCGATCCTGCGGGCAGACAACGACACGCGCACCGGCAAGGTCTGGCTGACCCACCTGGACGTCTCCCGCTTCCAGACCGGCCCCAACACGGCGCTGTTTGCACTGATGGCCGCCAAGGACATGAAAGGCAACGACGAGATTGCCGACTTCCACAAGGAAGCGCTGGCACAGGCGAGCGACAAGGCTGCGGTCGTCGGCATCCGCGGACGTCCGGGTGACGCCTTGCTCGAGCCGGAGTATGGCGACGGTCACGCCTCACTCGAGGCGTTCCTCCGGGAGGAACAGATTCAGGCGTACGAGCGCGCCATCCCCTATTTCGAGCGCTCGCTGGGGCTGCCGCCGGGAACCCATTGAATCGGGCCGACGTGGCCGGATGCATCGATACCGCGCATCGGCCTCAGGACCGGCGCATCACCGGCGCATCACCGGCCAAGCACCGGGCAGCAAAAAGGGCCTCGGGTTCCACAACCCGAGGCCCTTTGCGTTGACCGCCTTGACTGCGCGTCCGGCTCAGGCGCGCGTCCCGCCGTTCGGATAAGACGCGTCGCCGTTCCACGACAGGTAGCCGTAGGTATCGGCCTGGCGATCCGCGCCCTGCGTGTACGGATCGGCCTGGGCGGCGGCGCCCTGGGTGTACGGATCGACTTGGGCAGCAGCACCCTGGGTGTAGACATCGAACTTGGCCGCGCCGTCGGTGTAGGGATCGGCCTTGGCGACGGCCCCTTGCGTGTAGGGATCGGCGCTGCCCTGCGCGGCGGCAGCCGGCTGGGCCGACAGCAGCGCGGCGGAAGCGGACAGCATGGCCACGGCGGCCAGCAGCGTGCGACGGGAGAAAGCGGTGACGAGACGGGTGTTCATGATCGGCTCCTTTGCCTGGTATTCGGTTGCGCTCGTGTTCTTGCGCTTGAGACCAGAATAGATCGTTGCCCTTCACGGATAAATGACGATGCATCGAAAATACTGTTCACCCACTACCAACAATCAAGTATCGGCGACACCCGGCCTCGAGACCGCGCCGCCAAGCGAAAAGCCCGCCGACGGAAAACACCGGCGGGCTTTCCGCGTGCGGCTTACGATGCTTGTTATCGCATCACGCGCCGAGCGCGGGGTCCGATCTTGTGCGGGGGGGGAACCGGCAGGCGGACGGGATCAGTCCACGGTATGCATCACGGGCGGCGCCAGGCCGTCGCGGGCGGGCGGATTGGCATCGGGAGCGGCGGCCGCGGGCAGCGTGGCCGGGCCGGCCGTGGTCGGCTGCGCGCCGCGCACCACCGCGGGGACATGCGTGTCCGCCGCTTCGCCGCAGGCGCCCAGGCCGACGGGAGCGAGCATCGACAAGGCGCGCAGCAGGGCATGTCGCGCGCGCAAGCGGCACGCGCGGGCACGGCGGTGGCTCGCGGACACGGCAATCCTCCCAAGGCGGCCGATCGCGCAGCGCGGGCATCGCGATCGGCATAGCGTGTCACGTCAAATTAGGGAGGCTTCGTGTCGACGGCATGAAGGCGCCCGCAAAAAACCGACGGACGCATCGACAACATCAGAGGGGAGATGCCAGCCGGGCGCTAGCGGGAAGCGAGCGCTCCCATATGGGAGCCGGCCCTAGGCGTCGCGGCGACGGGCGCGCCGCTGCAGCTGGGCCAGCTCGGCGCGCCAGGCGAGATAGCCCACGCCGAGGAAGGGCCAGACCCAGCCGATCCATTGCGACAGGCTGTTGAAGTGCACGAAGCGCCCGAGCCGCCAGGCCTGCGCCGACACCCACGAATACGGCCCGGGCGGCAGCACGTTCGACAGCACGATCAGGGCCAGCAGCAGCAGCATCGCCAGCGCGCCGCGCAGCCAGCGCGGCAGGCGCACCAGCAGCACCAGCACCAGCACCAGCGACCCGACCACCAGCCCGAAGCGCCCGCCGGACGACAGCCAGTCCCACGCGCCGGCCGCCGGAAACTGCAGCAGCGTCGCCCCGGCCTTGACCAGCAGCCCGCTCGCGAGCAGCGCCGCCAGCAGGCGCAGCACCGGGGCGCCGCGCCGCATCGCCACGGTGGCCAGCAGGCCGGTGCCGACCCAGCTGCACGCGGTGATCAGGGCTTCCAGCAGCTCCTGGCGGTGCAGCCCTTCGGGGTGGGCCTGCAGGCGGTCGTGCCAGTCGAACAGCCCCGGAAACAGGCTGTGGATGATGCCGGTGAGAAACGCATCCGGCGATGGATCCAGCAGGATGCTGCGCACCACGCCGCCCATGCTGAAGAGAAACTCCTGCGGGAAGATCTGCGCGAACGGCCACAGCAGCAGCAGCGGGATGGCAAAGGTGGCTTGCGGCTCGAACCACCGCCAGCGCAGCCCCCGCAGGCTGCCGCGGTCGATCAGCCGGGCCGCGAACGGCACCATGACGATGCCGCCCAGCAGCGCCCCGACCGTGTTGGCCGCCAGATCGACGTTGGACGAGATGCGCGTCGGCAGGTAGGTCTGCGCGGCCTCCATCATGCCGGACAACAGCATGCCCGCCAGCATCGCGAGCGCCACCGCGCGCCAGCCGACAACGCGCGGATGCAGCGACAGCACCACCAGCATGCCCAGCGGCAGGTAGCCCCAGATGTTGGTCAGCAGATCGAAGCGCGTGTTATAGCGCGGCAGCGGCGCGCTCAGGTAAGCGAACGGCGACACACCGGTGTCGATCCAGCCCGAGAACGGGTACAGGCTCGCGTACACCACCAGCAGCACGAACCAGGCCAGCCCGGCCCGGGCAAGCGGCGAATGGCGATGCGTCGAAGGCGCGGCGGGAAGAGCGTGGAGGTCCGTCACCGGCGGAAGCTGCGGAAAAGCCGAGGGGATGTCCATGATACTGCCGGTCGCCGCATGGGAAGGCCGCGACGCCGGCACCGGGTGGTCACGGCGCGCGCGTCGGCGCCACGGACTGGGCCGCCGCCGGCAGCGCCAGCCCCGCCACCCAGTCCAGCACCTCGCCGATGGCGCGGTCGGCAGCCTGCGCCAGCGCACTGACGCCGCCCGCCGCGTCGGCGCTCGGTGCCGGCACGTCGGCCTGCACCACGCGCTGCGCGACCAGCCCGCGCGCCAGGAACACCGAGGCGCGCAGCCGCACCACGCCCCGGCTGGCGTCCGGCCGGTCGAACACCTGCGAAAAATCGACCAGCTCGACCCGCAGTGTCGGCACCTCCGGCAGGCCATAGCCGACCACCTGGCCGCGCGCGGCCACCGCGTTGCGCAGGCGCGCATCGAACAGGTTGACGGGCGACTCCACCCAGCGGCTGTTGGCATACAGCTCGGTGCGCTGCCCCTGGGCATAGGCCAGGCGGTAGTAGATGGCGTTGCCGTCCATCCAGCCCGGGCCGACCACCTCGGTCACCCGCAGCGCGGTCGGCAGGCGAGGACCGCCGGCGGCAGCGGGCGCCAGGCCGAAGTCGTAGACCGCGGCGGGCGCGGTCGGCGTACTGGAACAGGCCGCCAGAGCGGAAAGCGCGGCCAGAGCGGACAGCACCAGCGCGCGGCGCAACACGGTCGGCAGAATCAGCATGGAATCTCCTCAGGGCCGGGCCGTCGCGGGGACGGCCACCGACGGGGCCGCCGACACCTGCGGCGCGGCGAAACCGGTCTCGCCGGGGCCGGGTGTGGCGAGCGCGGGGCCGAACAGCACGCTCTGCGGGCGGGTGTTGAAATCGGTCACCGCATGGTCGAAGCTGCGCACGGCCTGACGGGCCTCGCGGGTGAAGCCGTTGAGCTGCGGCAGGGTCTCGTTGGCGAGCACGTTGGTGGCCGCCTGCATCGACTGCGAGGCCGAGCTCAGGTCATTGCCGGCGCTGGCCAGCGTCCCCATCAGCGGCCCCTTCGGGTCGGACAGCGATTGCGACAGCCGGCGCGTAGCGGACAGGGTGGCGTCGAGATTGTCGGCGATCTGCGGCAGCCTGCGCATCGTCGGCTCGGCCTGGCGGGCGAGCGCGTTGTAGCTGTCCATCGTGCCCCGGAACGACTGCATCGCCGCCATAAGCGCCTGCCGGTGCTCATCGTCGAACAGCGCGGAGAGCGAGCTCAGCGTCTGGTCGATCCGGGCCAGCATCTGGTCGCCGCGCTTGTCCAGCTCGTCGAGAAAGCCGGCCTCCATGGCGATGCGCGCCGGATGCTGGTTGGAGGTTTCGAGGCGGGTCGGGTTGGCCGCCCGCTTGCCGCTGTCGTAGCCGCGGTCATCGAGCTGCACGTAGGCCAGGCCGGTCACGCCCTGGTAGGCCAGCCGGCCGTAGGTGGTGGTGGTGATGGGCGCGTCCTTGTCGACCAGCACCCGCACGATGATCTGGCCCGGGACCTTGTCGTCGAAGCGGATGCTGTCCACCTTGCCGACGTCCAGCCCGCGGTACTTGACGGCCGCCTGCGGGCTCAGCCCGTTGACGGTGGAGCGCGTCACCACCTCGTAGGGCAGGCGCACGGTCTGGTCGCGGTTGAACCACACCACCGCCAGCGCGATGAAGATCGCCAGCCCGATCGTGAACAGCCCGGCGAGGAACGCGTGGGCACGGTTTTCCATCAATCCTCCTGCATCGAAAGGCTGGCCGCGGCCACCGCTTCCGTCATCTCCGGGCCCAGCGCCATCAGGGCCCGCTTGCCCCGCTCGCCCAGGAAGTATTCCTTGATGAACGGGTGGTCGATCTGGATGATCTGGTCGACCGGCTTGGCGGCCAGCACCTTGCGGTCGGCCAGCACGGCAATGCGGTCGGACAGCGCCACCAGCGTGTCGAGGTCGTGCGTCACCATCACCACGGTCAGGCCGAGCTCGCGGCGCAGCTCGCGGATCAGCGCGACATAGTCGTCGGAGGCGCGCGGGTCCAGCCCGGCGGTCGGCTCGTCGAGGAAGACCAGCTCCGGCTCGAGCGACAGCGCGCGCGCCAGCGCCACCCGCTTGATCATGCCGCCCGACAGGTCGGCGGGCATCTTGTCGGCATCGCTCGCCTTCAGGCCCACCATCTGCAGCTTGAGCATGGCCACGCGCGCGACGAAGGCATCGGGCAGCGTGCGCAGCTCGCGCATCGGTAGCGCCACGTTGTCGATCACCGACAGCGCCGAGAACAACGCGCCGTGCTGGAACTGCATGCCCCAGCGGTTGCGCATCGACTGCAGCTCGTTGCCCACCTGGCAGGTCAGTTCCTCGCCGAAGATGTGGATGGTGCCCGAAGTCGGCTTCTCCAGCCCGACCACCTGCCGCAGCAGGGTCGTCTTGCCGCTGCCCGAGCCGCCCACGATCGACAGCACCTCGCCCCGGAACACGTCCAGGTCGATGTTGTCGAGCACCGTCGCGTCGCCGTAGCGCTTGGTGACGCTGCGCACCTGGATCACGCGTTCGCGCGCCGGCGTGACCGGCCCTGCGGCCGTGCCGGTCACGCCGGCATGCGAAGGCTCGACATGAGGATGGCGCGGCCGTGTCATATCCCGACGTCCTTGAAGAGGATGGCGAACACGGCATCGGCCAGGATCACGATGGTGATCGACACCACCACCGAGGTGGTCGTGCCCTCGCCCAGGCTCTGCGTGTTCGGCTGGATGCGCAGGCCGAAGTGGCACGCCGCCAGCGCGATCAGCATGCCGAACACCACGCCCTTGCCGATGCCGAGCCACAGGTTGGCCACCGGCACCGCATCGGGCAGCGAGGTGATGAAATACGTCGGGCTGATGTCGAGCTGGAACTTCGCCGCCAGGATGCCGCCGGCGAGCGCCAGCAAATCCGTCCACGCCACCAGCAGCGGCATGGCGATCGCCAGCGCGATCACCTTTGGCAGGATCAGCCGGAACCCATGCGAAATGCCCATCACGCGCATCGCGTCGAGTTCTTCGGTCACGCGCATCACGCCGATCTGCGCGGTGATGGCCGAGCCCGAGCGCCCGGCCACCAGGATGGCCGCCAGCACCGGCCCCAGCTCGCGGATGATGGCCATGCCCAGGATGTTGACGATGAAGACGCTGGCGCCGAACACGCGCAGCTGGTTGGCCGACAGGTAGCTCAGCACGATGCCGATCAGGAAACCCACCAGCGCGGTGATGCCGAGCGCCTTGTAGCCGGTGCTGTAGATGTTGGCGGAGATCTCGCGCCACGGCCCGCGGTGCGGCGCGCGTACGAAGCGCAGCAGGTCGAACATCAACTGGCCGACCATCGCCACGCCGATCCGCAGGTGCTCGGCGAAATCCAGCATGGCATTGCCCAGCACCATCACCGGGTTGATGCGCGGCGCGATGCGCTTCTTCCAGCCGCCCGGGTCCAGCCGGGCGACGCGGTCGATCATGCGGCGCTGGTCGGGACGCGCGTCCAGCAGCTCGGGCCAGCGGTTGCCCCATGCGCGCCACAGCAGCTGCGCGCCGAAATGATCGATGCGTCCCACTTCCGTCAGGCACCAGGCGTTGGCGGTGTTCAGCCCCGTGCGGATCTGCCGGCGCGCGCTGCGCACGCCCGCCCGTTCGGCCAGCGCGAGCGTGGTCCAGTCGCCCGACAGATAGGCGACCGACCGTCCGTCGACGACGCGAACCTCGAGCTGAGGGGGACGGCAGGTGATCAAGCGCGGGTCTCCTGAATGGGAACGCTGGTCGAATTGTAGCCAACGCGGATGCCGGAGCGATCTCCGCCATGCGACGTACCGGCCGCTCGCGGCAGGCGCGGTGTCCTCGCTACAATGCGCCATCATCCAGCCATTCCCGTGTATTTGCCCAGCCCATGTCTTCCGCCCCCATCCCTGCGCGCTGGCGCCTGACCCGCGACCGCATCCGGCCGACCGGCATCGCCGCCGACTGGCCGATCGAAGTGGTCGAGTCCACCGGCTCCACCAATGCGGACCTGATGGCCGCCGTGCGCGACGCCGCCTGGCCCGCGGCCTCAGGCACTCCAGCCGGCACGGCGCCGCTGGTGGGTGGGCGCGTGCTGGCGGCGCTGCGGCAGACCGCCGGCCGCGGCCGCCAGGGCCGCCCGTGGGGTGGCGATCACGGCCTGACCTTTTCCATCGCCTGCGCCTTTGCCGCCGAGCCCGCACAGCTGGCCGGCCTGAGCCTGGCGGTAGGCGTGGCCGTGGCCGAAGCCGTGGCCGCCTATGCGCAGACGCACGGCGGCAACGCGCAAGCCCTGGCGCTCAAATGGCCCAACGATGTGCAGATCGCCGGGCGCAAGCTCGCCGGCATCCTGGTCGAGACGATGCGCGCGGCCCCCGGGCAGACCTGGGCCGTGATCGGCATCGGCCTGAACCTGGAGCGCCCGCATGCGCTGGAGGCGGCGCTGAGCCGGTCGCTGTCGGGCGTGGAAGAACTGGTCGAGCGGCCCGAGCCGAACGCGGTGCTGGCCGCGCTGCTGAGCGCGCTGGGCGAGCACCTGCAGCGCTTCGGCACCCACGGCCTGGCGCCGTTCGTCGCGCCGTTCGCCGCGCGCGATGCCTTTGCCGGCCGGCCCGTGCGGCTGTGGCAGGACGGCGCCGTGGTGCTCGAAGGCGTGGCGCACGGCATCGATGCCCAGGGACGCCTGGCCATCGAATCCGGCGGACGCGTGCAGTGGATCCACAGCGGCGAGGTGTCCTTGCGCGCGGCCGACGCGGAGCAGCCATGATCCGCCTCAAGGCCCCCGCCCCCGAGCGGCCGCTGCTGCTGATCGACGCCGGCAATACGCGCATCAAATGGGCCTGGACTGACGCCGACGTCGCCCCGCAGGCCGTCACCCCCGGCGACTCGCCCTGGCAGCATGCCGGCGCGCGGCCGCACGACCAGCTAGCCGAACTGGTGGAAGACTGGCGCGACTGCCACGCCGGCACGGGCATGGCACCGCCCGACGTGTGGCTCAGCACGGTCGCCGGCCCGGCCCTGCGCGATGCGCTGTGCGCCCGCATCGCCCGCGTCTTCGATGGCGCGCGCATCCGCATCGTTGCCTCCGAATCTGCCGCCGCCGGGCTGCGCAACGGCTATCGGGACCCCGCCCAGCTCGGCACCGACCGCTGGGTGGGCGCCGTCGGGGCCCGCCACGCGTGGCCGGACACGGCGCTGCTGCTGGTCACGGCCGGCACCGCCACCACGCTCGACATCGTCGCGCCCGACGGCCGCTTCGCCGGCGGGCTCATCCTGCCCGGACTCACGCTGATGATGCGCGCGCTGTCGCGCAACACGGCGCAGCTGCCCGAGATCGACATCGGCTACCTGGCCGCGCGCGACGACGCCCAGGCCCGCACCGACGTGCCGCCCTGGGCCGACAACACGCAGGATGCGATCGCGCTGGGCTGCGTGACCGCCCAGGCGGGCGCCATTGCCCAGACCTGGCAGGCCCTGCAGGCGCACTACTCGGGGCCGTGCCGCTGCGTGCTGAGCGGCGGCGCGCGCGCGGCGCTCGGTCCGCACCTGCGCATGCCGTTCCAGATGCACGATAATCTCGTGCTGCTCGGCCTCCAGGTGCTGGCGCACGCCGGCCACGAGGGCCGCCCCGGCGCCGTCACGCAAGCCTGAGCACCATCGCCGTTCCCGTTTCCCTGTTGTAGCCGTGTTCCTGCACTCCGAACCACCGTCCGACGCCGATTCCCGCACCATGACGCTTCGCCTCGCCCTGCTGCTTCTGCTGCTCGCCAACGGCGTCTTGCTGGCCGCCAACCTGGGCGTGTTCGGCCCCGATATTCCGTCCGCCTGGTTCGAGAGCGAGCGCGAACCCGATCGCATGCAGCGCCAGATCCGCACCGAAGACATCCGCCTCCTGGGGCCAGGGTCCGCTTCCACGCCCGCCGCGCCCAAGGCAGCCCCGGCACCCACGCCCACGCCCGCCGCCTCGTCGCCGGAAGCGGCTTCGGCACCCGCCGCCGCCAGCGATGCCGGCCCCACCATCGAACGCACCGCGCTCGCCGCGGCCGACACGAGCGCGGCCGCCAACTGCATGGAGCTCGGCGGCCTGACCGACGCCCAGGCCGCGCGCGGCACCGATCAGCTGCGCCAGCTCGCAGGCGTGCAGGTCGAGCGGGTGACGCGCCCGGATGACGTCCGCTGGTGGGTCCACATGCCCGCGCGCGGAACGCGCGAAGACGCCGACCGCAAGGTGACCGAACTCAAGCGCCGCAATGTCGCCGATTCGGCCATCGTGCAGGAAGCGGGCGGATTCGTGGTCTCGCTCGGGCTGTTCCGCGACAAGGGTCGCGCCCAGCAGCGGCTGGACGACCTGCGCGCCCACGACGTGCGCACCGCCGTGCTGACGGAAACGCACCGCAATGCCTCGCGCGCATGGCTGCGCATCACGGCATCGGGCGATGCCGCGCCGGACCTCGCGGCCCAGCTGGCCACCCTCAAGACGCGCCTGGGCGCCGATGAATTGCGCGCCTGCGCGGCGCCGCAGGCCGCCACCCTGGCCGCCGCGCACTGAAGCGGCGCCGGCGCGCCGGGACTCAGGACGTCGCGCGCACGCGCTTGAGCAGCTGCGTCGTCGAGCGGTCGTGGTCGAACGGAATCGCCAGGGCCGTCCCGCCCCAGCCGCGCACGACGCGGGTTTCTTCCAGCGTGTCGATGTCGTAGTCGCCGCCCTTGACGTAGATGTCGGGGCGCACGCGCCGGATCAGCTCGACCGGCGTGCGTTCGGCGAACAGCACCACCAGGCTCACCGACTCCAGCGCGGCCAGCACCGCGAGGCGATCGGCCTCGGCATTGAGCGGACGATCGTCGCCCTTGCCCAGCATGCGCACCGAGGCGTCGGTGTTCACGCCCACCACCAGCGCGGCCCCCAGCGCGCGCGCCTGCGCGAGATAGGTCACGTGCCCGCGATGCAGGATGTCGAACACGCCGTTGGTGAAGACCAGCGGGCGCGGCAAGGCGCGCACGCGGGCCTCCACGTCGGCGGAGTCGCAGAGCTTCTGTTCGAACATGGGCGCGGGCTGGCGGAGAGTGGACATGGGCGGCGGAAAAACGGAAGCTGGAAAACAAAACGGCCCATCGAAACCGATGGGCCGCTCAGTGGCAGGCGCCGGGCGTCAGGCCGGCTGCTCAGACGCGGGCGTGCCGGATTGGCCGACCAGGCGCGCGTTGAGGTCCTTGCGGTAGCGGTTCAGGTCCTGCACGGTCTCGAAGGTGCGCTCGAACAGCAGCGACATGTTGTGCAGGATGCGCTCGATCACCTTCTTTTCCCAGCCGGCGTCGAACTTGATCTGCTCGTCCAGCCAGTGCTCCAGCCAGTCCGGGTTGGGCAGGCGCGACTGCACCGTGTCTTGCGGGAACAGCGCCTTGTTGACGTGCAGGTTGGTCGGGTGCAGCGGCTTCTCGGTGCGGCGGGCGGAGGCCATCAGCACGCCGATCTTGGCGAACGCGCTGCGGGCGTTGTCGCCGAACTGGCCCAGATACTTCTTCATGTAGCGCAGGTAGGCGCCGCCGTGGCGGGCTTCGTCCTGCGACAGATGCTTGTAGATCGACTTGATGACCGGCTCGGTGTGCCACTCGGAAGCACGGCGGTACCAGTGGTTCAGGCGGATCTCGCCGCAGAAGTGCAGCATCAGCGTTTCCAGCGGCGGGGCCGGGTCGAATTCGAAGCGCACGTTGTGCAGCTCTTCTTCGGTCGGCACGAGGTCCGGACGGAAGCGGCGCAGGTATTCCATCAGCACCAGCGAGTGCTTCTGTTCTTCAAAGAACCACACGCTCATGAACGCAGAGAAATCGGAATCGTGGCGATTGTCACGCAGGAACATCTCGGTGGCCGGCAGGGCGGACCACTCGGTGATGGCGTTCATCTTGATGGTCTGCGCCTGCGCATCGGTCAGGAGCGATGCGTCGAACTGGTCCCACGGAATATCCTTTTCCATATTCCAGCGGACCGCTTCCAACGACTTGAACAATTCGGGATAGAGCATGGTAAGCCTTTGAATTTGCAGGCGGATTCTAGCAGACAAGGTTGACTGTCCCCGTTTTTTCATCTCTGCGGGGGCGTGAAACGCATCCGCCCGTTTCCTCTGGACAACAGGCCTGCCGGGACCACGGAATGTGACGTGTCTGGGCGACCCCCTCGGCGCGTCTTCCGCAGACGCGCCGCCTCGCGGTGCGCCGCGATGTGCTGTAGCGGCGATCAGCCGCGCTTGTGGGGCGAAGCGGACCGGGTCGTCGCCCGGCGCTTCCACAGTATAGGAAGGAAGTGCGACAGCGCCCGGTGGCGGCAAGCCACGTCTGGCGCACTTCGCGCTGCGCCAGGCTCCGCGAGCGTTATACCCTAGACTGAAGACATTCCATGCACTGCCCGCGATTCCGGAGACTGCCATGTCGTCGCCTTCCCTCGCCGCGCCCGCCCTTGCCCGCGCACGCGACCGGCTCGCCCGCCGGCGCGCTGCAGGCGTGCTGAGCCGACATCACCTGCTGATCATCGCGATCGCCATCGTCATTGCGATCATCGCGCTGCTGCTGCCGCGCACCGGCCACGCGGCCGCCGGCGCCCAGGCCGCCCCGGCACCGCAACCCGCCGCCGCCGCAGGCCCATGCCCGACCGCCCTCGATTTCCGCGTCAGGCGCCTGCAGGACGACGCGCAGCAGAACCTGTGCCAGTACGCCGGCCGCGTGGTGCTGGTGGTCAACACCGCCAGCTATTGCGGCTACACCTACCAGTACGAAGGGCTCGAAGCGCTGTACGCCAGGTTCCGCGACAAGGGACTGACCGTGCTGGGCTTCCCCTCCAACGACTTCGAGCAGGAGCCGGGCACCGGCAAGCAGATCGCCGACTTCTGCTACAACACGTACGGCGTGAAGTTCCCGATGTTCTCGAAGACCTCGGTGGTGGGGCCGGCGGCGTCGCCGCTCTACCACTGGCTCGCCCAGCAGACCGGGCAGCCGCCCAAGTGGAACTTCCACAAGTACCTGCTGGACCGCAGCGGCCGCGTGGTGGCGGTGTACCCGAGCCAGGTCGAGCCGGGCGATCCGGCCCTCATCAAGCGCATCGACGCCCTGCTCGCCGAACCGGCGCCCCGCTGAGCGCCGGTTCAACGGTTCAACGGTTCAACGGCTCAACGGCTCAACGGCTCAACGGCTCAACGGCTCAACGGCTCAACGGCTCAACGGCTCAAGCCGCCATCGTGTCCGGCACCACGCCGTACAGGAAGGCGGCCAGCTCGTCGCGGCGGGCCAGCGCATCGCGCTCGCCGAGGTCGATCAGCTCACGGGTGAACTCCGGCTCGAACAGCAGATAGCTGGCGAAGGCCGCGCCGCGCGCCTCGGTGCCGCCCAGCGGCCTGAGCAGCGCACGCACGGTGCCGGGCAGCCGCTGCACATGGCGGGCGGCGATCAGCTCGATGCGCTCGGACGGCGACATCACCAGCACTTCGATCTTGCGCCAGCCGTCGCGCGCATCGGCGATCTCGGGGTTGCGGCTGACCATGGCGTTGACGTGCTGCAGCCGCTCGATGTCGGCCGACAGCCCGTCGAGGAACACGCTCGCCAGCGCCTGCCCCGCCACCTGCGCCAGCGACGGGTAGCCCGATGCCGGCACCGTGTCGTACCACCCCGGCTGCTGGCGCGAGGCCGCCCCCACCACGAGGATGCGGCTCGCGCCCAGGTGGATGGCGGGCGACAGCGGCGACATCTGCCGCATCGTACCGTCGCCGAACCATTCGTCGTTGCCTTCGAGCTGCACGGGCTCGGCGGGAAACAGGAAGGGGATGCTCGACGAGGCCAGCAGGTGCGGCACGCCGATCGTGTCGGTCACGGCGATCCGCTGCGAGCGCCGCCACGGCAGCACGACATGCGGCGACTGATAGAACGTGACGTGGCGCCCCGTGGTGTAGCTGAGGGCCGTGACCGCCAGCGCGCGCAGGGCGCCGGCATCGAAGGCCGCCTGCAGCTGCTGCGCATCGTGCTGCTCCAGCAGCAGTTCGCGCAGCGGCGTGTTGTCGAACAGGGCGCGCGGGGTGCGGCCGGTCATCCAGCCGAAGGCCAGCGCGGTCAGCCAGCGCGCGCCGCTGGCGCCGACGCGGCCGACATCGGTGCGGTACACGCGGTCGGCATGAAGCTTGGCCCACAGTTGCACCAGCGCCTCGGTGGCCTGCAGGAAATCCTGCGCGCCGCGCGCCAGCCCGACGCCGTTGATGGCGCCGGCCGACGTTCCGCAGATCACGTCGAACGGCGAGCCCACCGCATCCGGCGCACACTCGCGCGCCAGCCGCGCGATGCCGCGCAGCACGCCCGCCTGGTAGGCAGCGCGCGATCCGCCTCCCATCAACAGTAGCGCGGTCGAATCCATGCGTGCGGGTTGGTTCAAGCGCGGGGATCAGGCCCCATCGGATGTCGGCTTGGGCGCGGCGGCCTTGACCGGGGCCTTCTTCGCGGCCGCCTTCCCGGCGGGCTTGGGCGATGCGGGCGCTTTCGCGCGCTTGCCGGCCGGGGCCTTGGCGGGCTTGGCCGCAGTCTTGGGCGCCGCCTTGGCGGACGCACCGGCCGGCGCGCGACGCTTGCCGCCCGCCGCACCACCCTCGCCTTCGATGTCTTCAGGCGCGCTGTCCAGCCCCTCGGCGCCGGGCGCGCCGCCAAAGCCGGGGAAGCCGCCCGGGAAACCCGGCATCAGGTCCTGCGGCATCGGCATGGCCGCTGCCGCGGAACTGGCGATCTGATTGAACTGCTGTTGCAGCAGGTTCCACCACGGCGACGGATCGAGCGCCGCCGCAGCCGCCCGCGCGGCAGCCTGCGCCTGCGCTTCAGCCTCGGCCCGGGCGGACGCATCCTCGTCGGCGGCCGGTGCTTCGGTCCGTGCCGGCCTGGCGGCTGTGGACGTATGCGGCCATGCCGGCTTGGGCTCCGGCTCCGCAGCGGCCTCGGCGGCCGGCGTCTCGCTGCCGGAGAAATGGTCGAACGCGGCCCGCACGGCTTCGGGCGACAGCGCCGAACCGAAGGTCTGCAGCGCGACCAGCGTGGCGCGCTGCACCTCCAGCCCCTGGATGGCGGTGCGCAGCAGGCTGGCGTTGAGCTGCAGCCAGCTTTCCACCGCGCGCAGGTCGTGGATACGCTTGTCGAGCTCCTCCAGGTCCATCGGCGGCGCGGCAAAGTTGGCCATGCCGGGCATCCCGCCGCCGGTCATGCCGGCGAACCCGCCGCCCCAGAGCTTGCGCAGGAATTCGAAACCGCCTTCGGCGAAGTTGGGCATCTGCGTGAACATGGTGTGGTGTCTCCTACCTGTAAATTGTTTTTGAACGCCGCGCTCAGGCGGCATCGAAGCTGGGTGGCCGCTTCTGGCGCAGGCTGGCAATGCCCTCGCGCACATCCGGCCCGGCAAACCCCATGAATTCGAGCGCCAGCGAAGTATCGAAAGTGGGCCCGGCCAGGCGCAGCCAGCTGTTGAGCGCGTACTTGGTCCAGCGGATGGCCGTCTGCGAGCCCGCCGCCAGCCGCTCGGCGATCTCGAAGGCGCGGTTGACCAGCTCCGCCTCCGGCACCGCCAGGGACACCAGCCCGATCCGCTCGGCCTCCTCGCCCGAGACGGATTCGCACAGCAGCAGGTAATACTTGGCCTTGGCCATGCCGCACAGCAGCGGCCAGACGATCGCGGCATGGTCCCCGGCCGCCACGCCCAGCCGGGTATGGCCGTCGACGATGCGCGCGTCCCGGGCCGCGATCGAGATATCCGCCAGCAAGCCGGCCACCAGCCCCGCGCCCACCGCCGGGCCATGCATGGCGCTGACGATGGGCTTGTCGCAATTGATGAGGTTGTAGACCAGGTCGCGCGCCTCGTGCCAGACGCGGGTGCGCACCTCGAAGTCATCGGCCATCTGCTCGACCAGGTGCAGGTCGCCGCCGGCCGAGAAGCCCCGGCCCTCGCCGCGGATCAGCGCCACGCGCACCGATGGCTCGGCCGACACGTCGCGCCAGATCTCGGCCAGCTCGCGATGCAGATCGGCGTCGGCGGTGGACAGCTTGCGGTTGGCCGACTGCGCTGCCCCCATCACGATCTCGAGGATGGGGCCGTGCTGCACGAGCGTCAGCGCCTGGTAACGGGCAAAGCGTGGGGCGAGCGAGTTCATGGCGGGGCGGAATGTGAATCAAGCATAGCGGATCGGGAAGACTTCCGGCTTGGGCACCGCCCCGTCCATGTGGATGCGGTGCCCGGCCCCCCGGAAGGTGTCGTAGCCGAGAGCCTCGACATGACGAGCCCGAGCGATGACGTCCGCGTGCCGTTGGGTCAGACTGCGAGGGCCGTCCGGATCGTGGTCCTGCACGGAAAAGATCAACCGCTTCACGGCGTCGCCTGTGCTTCCACGATGCAAGACCGCCGCATCGGTTGTATCTTCTTCCGTAACACGTATCTTAGAAAGCGACACCCAGGGCTTCAAGATGCCTCTCGACGACGATCTCCCGCCCGACGCCGCCGCGCCGGACAGCGCCCCGGCCGAACGTGCCGGCACCGGCATCCAGTCCGCCGAGATCGCGCTGACGGTGCTGTCGGCCATGGCTCGCACCGGCGGCGCGCACGCCGTCTCCGAACTCGGCCGCCAATTGGGCATGCCGCGTGCCAAGGTGCACCGCTACCTGGTGTCGCTCGAACGCATGGGCTTCGTCGAGCAGGACCCGGCCTCCGCGCGCTATCGCCTCGGCACGCAGGCGCTGCAGGTGGGGCTGTCCGCCCTGACCGACGTCGATTTCGTGCGCGAAGGCAGCCTCCTGCTGCCCAAGCTGGCCGAGCGCCTGAACGAAAGCGTGTTCCTGTCGGTGTGGAGCGCGCGCGGACCGGTGATCGTGCGCTGGGAAGACGGCGACAAGCCGGTCACGATCAATGTGCGCGTCGGCTCGGTGATGCCGCTGCTGAACTCGGCCACCGGCCAGGCCTGCGCGGCATGGATGCCGGAAACCCAGATCGCCCCGCTGATCGAGCGCGAGCTGCACGGCCCGGGCGCGGCCCGCATCGGCCTGACCGACTGGCTGAACTGCCGTGCCCGCTGGCAGGCCGTGCGGCACGAGGGCGTGGCGCGCATCACCGGCACGCTGGTCCACGGCATCAACTCCGTGGCCGTGCCGGTGCTGGATGCGCAAGGCAGGCTGGCCGGCGCGATCACCGCGCTGGGGCTGTCCAGCGCGTTCGATGCCGACGAAGGCGGCACGCCCGCGCGACTGCTGCGCGAAGCCGGCCGGGCGCTGTCGTTGCGACTGGGCTACCACGGCCACGCGCTGACGGCCGGGGCCGCCGCGCCGGCCAAGCGGGGACGCCGACCAGCACCGGCGTAACCGCCCGGCCGGCGCCGGGTGCCTCACCCCTGCGCGTCGGGCGCCATCACTTCCTGGTCGATCGCGCCGAAGATCGAAGCGCCGTTGCCGTCGAACATCTCGATCTTCACGGTATCGCCGTAGCGCATGAACTCCGTGACGGGCGCGCCGGCATCGATCGTCTCCAGCATGCGCTTCTCGGCGATGCAGCAGTAGCCCTTGCCGCGGTCCGCATTGGAGATCGTGCCCGAGCCGACGATGCTGCCCGCGCGCACGTTGCGCGTCTTGCAGATATGCGCGATCAACTGGCCGAAGTCGAACACCATGTCGATGCCGCAGTCGGGCTGACCGACCTTCTTGCTGTTCCAGTGCACCGTCATCGGCAGATGCACCTTGCGCGCGCGCCACGCGTCGCCGAGCTCGTCGGGCGTCACCGCCACCGGCGAGAACGCCGTGGCCGGCTTGCTCTGGAAGAAGCCGAAGCCCTTGGTCAGCTCATCGGCAATCAGGTTGCGCAGCGACACATCGTTGGCCAGCATGACCAGGCGGATGGCCTCGCCGGCCGCGGCGGGCCCGGTGCCCATCGGCACGTCGCCGGTGATGACCGCCACCTCGGCTTCGAAATCGATGCCGAAGGCCTCGCTGCGGCAGACGATGGGATCGTGCGAGCCGGCCAGATCGTCGGAGCCGCCCTGGTACATCAGCGGATCGGTGCGGAACTCGGGCGGCATCTCGGCGCCCCGGGCCTTGCGCACCAATTCCACGTGGTTGAGGTAGGCCGAGCCGTCGGCCCACTGGTAGGCACGCGGCAGCGGCGCCATGCAGTTGGCCGGTGCGAAGGGGAACGGATGCCGGGCGCGGCCGGTGTTGAGCTGCTCGTACAGCGCCTGCAGCTGCGGCGCATGGAAGGACCAGTCGTCGAGCGCGCGCTGCAGCGTCCCGGCGATGTGGGTGGCGAAGTGCGCGGTCTTCAGGTCGCGCGACACCACGGCCAGCTGGCCGTCACGCGAGCCATCCTTGAGGGTGGCGAGTTTCATATTGGTACAAGGGCGGGAACAGGCTGCGCGGATGCTACACCATGCATCGGCTACACTGATCCGAACCGACTGTCCCGCACCGCCATGCCCCGCTCCACGCCGCCCGCCGACGCCGATCCGGACCTGGATCCCGAAGCCGACTCCGCAGCGGACGCGCCCGCGCGCATGGGCATCCAGTCCATCGAAGTCGGCTTCCGCCTGCTCGATGTGCTCGCGCGCACCAACGGCCCGATGATGCTGCGCGATCTCGCGCGCGCCGCGCCGATGAACCCGGCCAAGGCGCACCGCTACCTGGTCAGCTTCGCGCGCCTGGGACTGGTCGCGCAGACCCCCGAGGGCCGCTACGACCTCGGCCCCTTCGCCAGCGAAATGGGGCTGGTGAGCCTGAACCGGCAGGACCCGATGCGCCGCGCCCGCCCCGCCGCCGCCGCGCTGCGCGACGAGACCGACCACACCATCGGCCTGGCCGTATGGGGCAACCAGGGGCCGGCCATCGTCCACTGGGAAGAGGCCAGCCAACCCGTCACCGTCAGCCTGCGCCTGGGCGACGTGATGCCCATGCTCAACTCGGCCACCGGCCGCGTGTTCGGCGCCTACCTGCCGCGCGCGCAGACGCTGCCCTTTATCCAGCGCGAACTGGACGCGCTGGCCGCCGCCGGTGCCGCGGCAGGCAACCCCGAGCACCCGCGCACGCTGCAAGCGTACGATGCCCTCTGCGCCGACGTGCGCGCGTGCGGCGTGTCTCGCATCCATGGCGGCGTGCTACCGGGCATCAATGCGATGTCCCTGCCGGTGTTCGACGCCAACGGCCAGCTGTGCCTGGCACTGCTCGCCCTGGGTGCCCAGAGCACCTTCGATACCACGGCCGACGGCCCGCTGGAGCGGCGCTTGCGGCAGGCCGTACAACAGCTTTCCGCCGATCTTGGATACGTTCCGCTCCACCACCCGCAATCCTGACGCGCCGGGCACCGGCACGCGCACACGCCGCTGGCGGCGCTGGGGCGTGGTGGCGCTGGCCGCGCTGCTGGCGCACGGCATCGCGGTGGTCTGGGTCGCGCGCAGCCACCAGGTGACGTGGCCGCCCGCCCCCGAGCAGGTCGTGCCGACCCTGCTGCTGCAGCCGGAGCCCGTGCATCCGCCGGCCCCGCCCGCACCGGCACGCGTGGCAGCCAAGCCGCGGCCGCCCGCGCCGCACCCCCATCCGCAGCCAGCACCTACACCGGCCCCGGAGGCGGCACCGACGGTGCCTGACATGGCAGACACCGAACTGCCGGAATTCAGCGGCACCGGCGCCCAGGCATCGGCGGATACCGGCGTGATCACCGATCTCGGCGCCGACCGCCCCGATGCGCCGGCCGCGCCGCCCGGCCCGGGCTTCGCGCTGCCGCCCTCGGCCACCCTGCACTACGCCACCTACGTCAACGGCGTGCGCAACGAAAACGGCATGATCCGCTGGGCCACCGACGGCAAGACTTACACGCTGGCCGTCGAGATTCCACTGCCGCTGTTCTTCGGCTCGCTGGCCTTCCGCAGCACCGGGAACGTCGACGCCTTCGGCCTGGCACCACTGCGCTACGAAGAAGTGCGCGGCCGCCGACAGCCGGACGTCACCACCTTCCACCGCACCGTCGATCCCGCGCCCGCCTCCGGCACGCCGGGCAGTCCGGTCATCACATTCACCCGGAGCCCTTCGGTGCTGCCGCTGCCCAACGGCGTCCAGGACCGCTTCAGTGTCTTCCTGCAGCTGACCGGACTGGGCCGGGGCAATCCGTCACGGCTGGCCAGCCAGGGGGTGACGCTCGACATGCCCATCGCCGACACCGACAGCGTGGAGCTCGCGCGCGTGCAGCGCGTCGGCGAAGACATGGTCGACACACCCGACGGCGCAGTCCGCGCGGAGCACTTCGTGCGGCTGCCGCGCCGCGAGGGCGATGCGCGCCGCGTCGAGATCTGGCTCGCCCCCGAGCGCGGCTGGCTGCCGGTGCGCCTGCGCCAGACCGAACCCAGCGGCATGCAGTTCGAGCTCGTCTACCTGTCGCAGGACACCGCCCCCAACGGAGCCACACCATGACCGCAGACGCCATCACCGAATCGGGCCACGCCGATGCCAACGGCATCCGCATCCGCTACCGCATCGACGGCGCGGACGGGCCGTGGATCATGCTCGCGCACGCGCTCGGCGTAGACCACCGGATGTGGGACAGCATCGCGCACCGTCTCGCGTCGCGCCACCGGGTCCTGCGCTACGACGCGCGCGGCCATGGCGGCACGACGGCGCCGCACGGCGCATACACGCTGTTCCAGATGGCCGACGACGCGGCCGGCCTGCTCGATGCGCTGTCGATCCCGCAGGTCCATTTCGTCGGGCTGTCGATGGGCGGCATGGTGGCGCAGATCCTGGGCGTGCGGCACCCGCAGCGGCTGCTGTCGCTGACCCTGTGCGACACGGTCTGCCATACGCCCGTTGCCGCGCACGCCATGTGGGATGACCGCATCGGCCAGGTCGAGGCGCACGGCATGGCCGGCATCGTCGAGCCGACCCTGCAGCGCTGGCTGACCACGCCGTTCCGCGAAGCGCATCCCGAGGTGGCCGAGCGCATCCGCGCGCTGCTGCTGGCCACCGCGCCGCACGGCTATGTCGGCGCCTGCCTTGCCATCAAAGCGCTCGACACGCGCGATGCGCTGCCGCGCATTGCCTGCCCGGCCCTCGTGGTGGTCGGCGAAGACGATGCGGGCGCGCCGCCCGACGTCGCGCGCGCGATCGCCGGGAGCCTGCCGAACGCGCGTCTGAAAGTGATGCCGCATGCGGCCCACCTGGCCCCCATCGAACAGGAGGAGGCCTTCCTCACCGATCTGGACGAGTTCCTCGGGCACGCGGGATGCGGCAGTCAGTGCGAGACGCCCTGAAGCGTCGCCGCACGCGATCGAGCTGCAGGCGCCACGCACACGGCGCGCTGTCCACCGGTCGGATGGAGGATGCGCGCTTGCGTCTTTCGGGGCAGCGGTAGAAAGGTCTTGTTACGCGATCGCAACGGGCGTCACACATTGAACCTCGCGTTTGCGAACTTTGTGGCCAATTATTAAGCCCAAGGGATAGATGGGGCAGAAACGGGCCGGCGACGCGGGACCGATCACCCTTGAAGTCTCGGCCTCGGGCCCCATCTACCCGGTGCAGAGTTTGAGCAGTCCAACAACAGCAACACGATGTTTCCGCCCGGAGGTGCACCATGCAAATGATCTACAACAGCGACAACTACTGCGTTGTCGAATTCGGTGCCGACGGTCAACATGCCACGCTGTCCGCTGGCGGCTACGAAATCGTGGACAAGAACCTCAAGCGCGAGATCTTCCTCGGCGGCGAACTCGCCGAGCATTTCCGCGAGGACGTGAAGCGGCTGATCGCCAGCGAGCCGACGGTCGAAGAGGTGGATGCCTTCCTCGGCAAGTTCGACACGGTGATGATGCAGCCGGTGGTCATGCACTGACAGGACATCACGGCGGCGCACGCTGCGCCGCCCGGGGCCGGCCCCTCCGGCCCACGAAAAAACGCCCGGGCCTTGGCGGCTGCGGGCGTTTTTTCCTTTGCGGGCAGGCGGCTATCGCTGCCATAGGCGCCGGCTAACACTGCTCCCACGGCAGACCGGCATGCCGCCAGCCGTTGAGCGTGTTGCGATGCCGCGTCGCATCCAGGTCGCCCTCGAAGCCGTGGCGGACCACATAGACCTCACGAAAGCCCACCGCCTCCAGCGCCTGCGCCGCCGCCGCCGAGCGGTTGCCGCTGCGGCAGATCAGCACGATCGGCCGGTCGATGCCGTGGCCGGACAGCTTGCGCACCGTCGGCACGAACTCCGGATTGATCTCCCAGTGCGGACCATCGTTCCATGCCGCATGGTGCGAGCCGGCCGGGTGGCCGACGAACAGGTGCTCCATCTCGCTGCGGCAATCGATGAAGAGCGCGGCGGGCGTTTGCTGCAGAAAAGCATGGGCATCGGCGGGGTCGAGCAGTTGCATGATTGCATCAACGTGAGAGGGTGATTTCAATTATAGGAGCGCGGCCCACGGCAATGCCGTCAAGTCATTGATGCGACTGGTAAAATTCGCCTTTGGCCGTAAATTCGATCGCTTGCCCGGCCAACCTATCGGAGTCCTCCATGACCGCGCCCCTGCCCTACACCCGTGCCGCCAACCTGCCCGCGCTGCTGCGCGAGCGCATCCTGATCCTGGACGGCGCGATGGGCACCATGATCCAGCGCTACAAGCTGACCGAGGCGCAATACCGCGGCGAGCGCTTCGCCAGCCATCCGGTGGACGTGAAGGGCAACAACGAACTGCTGCTGCTGACGCGCCCCGAGGTCATCCGCGAGATCCACGAGCAGTACCTGGCCGCGGGCGCGGACCTGATCGAGACCAACACCTTCGGCGCCACCACCGTCGCGCAGGAAGACTACAAGATGGCGGAACTGGCCTACGAGATGAACGTGGTCGCCGCCCGCCTGGCGCGCGAGGCCTGCGACAAGTACAGCACGCCGGACAAGCCCCGCTTCGTGGCCGGCGCCTTCGGCCCGACGCCCAAGACCGCCAGCATCTCGCCCGACGTCAACGACCCGGGCGCGCGCAACATCGGCTTCGACCAGCTGCGCGACGCCTACTACGAACAGGGCAAGGCACTGCTCGAAGGCGGGGCGGATGTCTTCCTGGTCGAGACCATCTTCGACACGCTCAACGCCAAGGCCGCGCTGTTCGCCATCGACCAGCTCTTCGAAGACACCGGCGAGCGCGTGCCCGTGATGATCTCCGGCACCGTCACCGACGCCTCGGGCCGCATCCTGTCAGGCCAGACCGTCGAGGCGTTCTGGAACAGCCTGCGCCATGCCAAGCCGATCACCTTCGGCCTGAACTGCGCGCTGGGCGCCGCGTTGATGCGCCCGTACATCGCCGAGCTGGCCAAGATCTGCGACACCGCCGTCTCGTGCTACCCCAACGCCGGCCTGCCGAATCCGATGAGCGACACCGGCTTCGACGAAACGCCCGATGTCACCTCCAGCCTGGTCGACGAATTCGCGGCCGCCGGCCTGGTGAACCTGGTCGGCGGCTGCTGCGGCACCACGCCCGAGCACATCCAGGCGATCGCCGAGCGCGTGGCGCAGCGCAAGCCGCGCGCGTGGCCCGGCCAGTACCGCGAAGCCGCCTGACACGGACGAAGGAACGCATCGTGAAAACCGACCGCAGCGACATGTTCGTCAACAAGATTGCCGTGCATGGATACAAGTCCATTCGCACCCTGGAAGGACTGGAGCTGCGCAACCTCAACGTACTGATCGGACCCAACGGAGCAGGCAAGTCCAACTTCATCGGCCTGTTCCGGATGCTCTCGGAGATGTCGGAGCAACGGCTACAGATCTATGTGCAGATCCAGGGGGGGCCCGATGCGCTGCTATACAACACTCGCAAGGTAACGGAGCGGATTCACGTCTCGCTGGCAGGTCGCTGGGGGGGATACTATTTCGACCTCATCCCCACCCACGATAACCGACTGATCTTTGAGAACGAATACGAAGTGCTGGGGGGGCATGAACATGCCCCGATCCACCGAGCCATTCATCTTGGCGCGGGACACAGCGAAGTCAAACACCCGATCTCCATCGCAGACTGGCGCGTCTACCACTTCCACGACACCAGCGACACCGCGCGCGTCAAGCAGGCCAGCGCCGTTAACGACACCCTCCGCCTGAAGACGGACGGCGCCAATCTGGCGGCCTATCTGCGCATGCTGCGAGCACAGTACCGCGACAGCTACAACGCCATCGTCAACACCATCCGCCTGGTTGCCCCTTACTTCGGCGACTTCGTCCATCGGGAGGATGTGCGGGACACCGTTGAACTGGAATGGATGGAACGGGACAACCCCGACACCCCGTTCAAGGCGCATCTCCTGTCGGACGGCACGTTGCGCTTTATCTGCCTTGCCACCCTGCTGTTGCAACCGTGGGAACGCATGCCGGCCACGATCCTGATCGACGAACCTGAACTGGGCCTGCACCCTTACGCCATTACCGTGCTGGCGGACTTGTTCCGGCGCACCTCCGCGGAGCGACAACTCATCGTCTCGACTCAGTCTGTTGAGTTGCTCAATTGCCTGGAAGCGGAGGATGTGATCGTCGTTGACCGCAAGAACAACGCTTCGACATTCGCGCGATTGGACGCCGGGAAGCTGGCAGACTGGCTGGACGACTACAGCCTGGGCGAACTGTGGAAACAGAACGTCCTGGGTGGAAGGCCGGCCCGATGATCGAAATCATCGTGATCGGGGAAGGCGCGACGGAAGAAACGTTCGTTCGGGACGTATTCGCCCCCTACCTTGCGCTGAACAACGTGTTCGCGACCGCGCGCCTGATCCAGACCGGCTCCGGCGGGCAAAAAGGCGGTGCCCTGAGCTTCGAGCGCGTTGCCCGCAGCCTGTCCAACACGCTGAAAAAACGCGCGAACACCTACGTCACGACACTGTTCGACCTGTACGGGTTAAAGCCCGAGTTTCCGGGGTTCGAGGACAGCCGCAGGCTTGCCGAGCCGGCAGCCCGCTCCGCGTTTTTGGAAACGGCGCTACACCAGGCCATCGTGACGCGCGCCGGCTGCCGGCACGAGCGCTTCCTGCCCCATATCCAGCCGCACGAATTCGAAGCGCTGCTGTTTTCCGATATTCCTGCGCTTTGCAGCATCGAGCCAGATTGGGCCAAGCACGAAGCCTTGCTAACACTGGAAGCGAACAGGTATCCCAACCCCGAGTGGATCAATGACTCGCCGCAAACCGCGCCGTCCAAAAGACTGGCCGCACTGAGCCCGACCTACGGCAAAGTCCGCCACGGGGCCCTTGCGGCGCAAAGCATCGGGCTGGATGCCATGCGTGCGCGCTGCCCACACTTTGCCGGCTGGGTCAGCCGCCTGCTCGCCTTGACGCCGCTAGCGGCCGAATAACCGATTTCCGCTCACTATCATGACCGACCACCTCATGCGCCTCTCCGGCCTCGAACCGTTCAACATCGGCGAGGACACGCTGTTCGTCAACGTCGGCGAACGCACCAACGTCACCGGATCCAAGGCGTTCGCGCGCATGATCCTCAACAGCCAGTTCGACGAGGCGCTCGCCGTGGCGCGCCAGCAGGTCGAGAACGGCGCGCAGGTCATCGACATCAACATGGACGAGGCCATGCTCGATTCCAAGGCGGCGATGGTGCGCTTCCTGAATCTGATCGCCTCGGAGCCAGACATCGCGCGCGTGCCGATCATGATCGACTCGTCCAAGTGGGAGGTGATCGAGGCCGGCCTGAAATGCGTGCAGGGCAAGGCCATCGTCAACTCGATCTCGCTCAAGGAAGGCGAGGAACAGTTCGCCCACCACGCCAAGCTGATCAAGCGCTACGGCGCCGCCGCCGTGGTGATGGCCTTCGACGAGCACGGCCAGGCCGACACGTTCGCGCGCAAGACCGAGATCTGCAAGCGCAGCTATGACTTCCTCGTGAACCAGGTCGGCTTTGCGCCGGAAGACATCATCTTCGATCCGAACATCTTCGCGGTCGCCACCGGCATCGAGGAGCACAACAACTACGCCGTCGACTTCATCGAGGCCACGCGCTGGATCAAGCAGAAACTGCCGCACGCCAAGGTGAGCGGCGGCGTGTCGAACGTGTCGTTCTCGTTCCGCGGCAACGACGTGGTGCGCGAGGCCATCCACACCGTGTTCCTGTACCACGCGATTCAGGCGGGCATGGACATGGGCATCGTCAACGCGGGCCAGTTGGGTGTGTACGAGAACCTCGACCCCGAGCTGCGCGAGCGCGTGGAAGACGTGGTGCTCAACCGCCGCCCGGATGCGACCGACCGCCTGCTGGAGATTGCCGACCGCTTCAAGGGCGGCGGCACCAAGCGCGAGGAAAACCTCGCCTGGCGCCAGGAGCCGGTGGAAAAGCGCCTGGCCCACGCGCTCGTGCACGGCATCAACGACTACGTGGTCGAAGACACCGAGGAAGTCCGCCAGAAGATCTTTGCCGCCGGCGGCCGCCCGATCCAGGTGATCGAGGGCCCGCTGATGGACGGTATGAACATCGTCGGCGACCTGTTCGGCGCGGGCAAGATGTTCCTGCCTCAGGTGGTGAAATCCGCCCGCGTGATGAAGCAGGCGGTGGCCCACCTGATCCCGTTCATCGAGGAAGAGAAGCGGCAGATCGCGGCCGCCGGCGGCGATGTGCGTTCGCGCGGCAAGATCGTCATCGCCACCGTGAAGGGCGACGTGCACGACATCGGCAAGAACATCGTCACCGTCGTGCTCCAGTGCAACAACTTCGAAGTCGTGAACATGGGCGTGATGGTCCCGTGCAACGAGATCCTGGCCAAGGCGAAGGTGGAGGGTGCGGACATCATCGGCCTGTCGGGCCTGATCACGCCGTCGCTGGAAGAGATGGCCTACGTGGCCTCCGAGATGCAGCGCGACGAGTACTTCCGCCTGAAGAAGATCCCGCTGCTGATCGGCGGCGCGACCACGAGCCGCGTGCACACCGCCGTGAAGATCGCCCCGAACTACGAAGGCCCGGTGGTCTACGTACCTGACGCCTCGCGCTCGGTGAGCGTGGCCTCCAGCCTGCTGTCCGACGAGGCCGCCACGCGCTACATCGAAGAGCTGCACGCCGACTACGATCGCATCCGCATCCAGCACGCCAGCAAGAAAGCCATACCGATGGTGTCGCTGGCCGCCGCGCGCGCCAACAAGACCAAGATCGACTGGAGCCACTACACGCCGCCCAAGCCCAAGTTCGTCGGCCGCCGCGTGTTCCGCAACTACGATCTGAACGAACTTTCGCAGTACATCGACTGGGGCCCGTTCTTCCAGACGTGGGACCTGGCCGGCAAATTCCCCGACATCCTCAACGACGCGATCGTCGGCGAATCGGCCCGCCGCGTGTTCTCCGACGGCAAGAGCATGCTCGCGCGCCTGATCGCCGGACGCTGGCTGACGGCCAACGGCGTGATCGCGCTGCTGCCGGCCAACACCGTCAACGACGACGACATCGAGATCTACACCGACGAGACCCGCTCGGAAGTCGCCCTCACCTGGCGCAACATCCGCCAGCAGAGCGAGCGCCCGATCATCGACGGCGTGATGCGCCCGAACCGCTGCCTGGCGGACTTCGTCGCCCCCAAGGACACCGGCATCGCCGATTACATCGGCCTCTTCGCGGTGACGGGCGGCATCGGGATCGACAAGCGCGAAGCCGCCTTCGAAGCCGACCACGACGACTACAGCGCGATCATGCTCAAGGCCCTGGCCGACCGCTTTGCCGAAGCCTTCGCCGAGTGCCTGCACACCCGCGTGCGCCGCGACCTGTGGGGCTACGCGCCGGACGAAACGCTCGACAACGACGCGCTGATCCGCGAGGAATACCGCGGCGTCCGCCCGGCGCCCGGCTACCCGGCCTGCCCGGAGCACACCGTCAAGCGCGACATGTTCCGCGTGCTCGATGCGCAGGAGATCGGCATGAACCTGACCGAGGCGCTGGCGATGACACCGGCCGCATCGGTTTCGGGCTTCTACCTGTCGCACCCGGACAGCACGTACTTCACGATCGGCAAGATCGGCCAGGACCAGGTGGACGACATGGCCGCGCGCAGCGGGGAAGACCGCCGCAATGTGGAGCGCGCCCTGGCGCCCAACCTGTAAATCTGTGACAAGACGTTTAAGACATGGCGGTCGGATCGCCATGTCCGTCGCCCCGCCAAGCCGCGCCAGCATTGGGTTGCGGGGCATTTCAAGCGGCTGCCGTCCGATATTACAAAGGCTTACACCCCCTAACAGTCGTAACCATGGAGCGTCCCCTAGACTGAACGCTCACTCACCGCACCGACACAGAGTGAAGCCGCGACGAATCCCTCGCGTGGCCGTCCAGAACGAAAGGAGTCTCTTCCATGAACAAGCTGCTGCTCTCCCTGTCCGCCATCGCCATCGCTGCGGCTTCGGCTTACGCCAATGCGCAAACCCCGTCGGCTGACGTCGGCGCGTCGCTGCAGACCAACGGCACGGCGGCCGTCGCTCCGGCACAAGGCTCCGCCGGCCTGGGCCTGAAGGCCGACACCGGTGCCAAGACGGGTACCGAAGCCGTGAAGAGCCAGCTGAGCGACAAGGCCGAGCACGGCGCCAAGGCCGTGCACGAGCACAAGGCACATGGTGAGAAGCTGGTCCACAAGGCGACCGAGAAGGCCGGACACGTCGTCAAGGGCGCCAAGACCGAAGCTACCGGCGGCACAAGCGTCGACGCCAGCGTCAGCGGTGGCGCAGCCACGCAGACCAAGTAATCCCGACAGACCGGCCGGGCTCTGGCCCGGCGCTGCGGCATCCACGGGGCGGAACCATCCGCCCCGTTTCTATTTTTCGGTGTTCTTTTCAGCGGCCGCCGGCATCCTGAAGGGCCATCGCCAGTGTTGCGATTCGCGCACATCCGAGAGCGTCAACGGCAGCGCTGAGCGAAACGGTGCCCGCGGCTCATGCGGACCGCTCCGGTTTGACGCCACACTCCGATACAATCGCTGTCGTATCGAACCAACAAGCACGGCGCATGCGCGCGGGAACGCCGCAGCACGCGACGTCGACAAGGAGCAGCATGATTCGCGTCCTGATTGCGGACGACCATGAAATCGTCCGCGCCGGTCTTCGGCAGTTCCTGTCGGATGAGCGGGACATCGAAGTGGCGGGGGAGGCTGCCAGCGGGGAAGAGGTGATGGAGCAACTCCGCACCGGAACCTTCGACGTGGTGGTCCTGGACATCTCCATGCCCGACCGCAACGGCATCGACACGCTCAAGCTGGTACGGCAGCGTCACCCGGACCTGCCGGTGCTGATCCTGTCCACCTTTCCGGAAGACCAGTACGCGATCAATCTGATCCGGGCCGGCGCCTCGGGCTACCTGACCAAGGAAAGCGCACCGGACGAACTCGTCAAGGCCATCCGCACCGTCTCGCAAGGGCGCCGTTACGTGAGCCCGACGGTCGCCGAACTGCTGATCGGCGGGCTGGAGAAGCCGACCGACCAGCCGCTGCACCAGACCCTGTCCAAGCGCGAATTCCAGATCTTCTGCAAGCTGGCGCGTGGCCAGTCGGTCTCGATCATCGCCGAAGAACTGTTCCTGAGCGTCAAGACGGTCAGCACGTACCGCACCCGCATCCTGGAAAAGATGGGCATGAAGTCGAACGCCGACCTGACGTATTACGCCATCAAGAACGGACTGGTGGAGTGACGCCGCTGCGGCCGGACAGCGGGGCCCCGAGCCCCCTCCATCGGCCGCAAACCCTGTTGGCATGTAGGACAACATCCGATAGCACCCACTAAACCCGCTGGCTACCATCAACGCATGCTGGATCAAGCCGTCACCCTCTCCACCCGTGGCTTGCGCGTCCTGTTGATCGAGGATTCTCCCGTGCTGCGCGGCATGGTGCTGGAGTACCTCAAGGCCTCCGCCTTCGTGGCGGTGGTGGAATGGGCAGACACGGAAGACCTGGCACTGCGCCTGCTGGCGCAAGGCCACTACGATGTCGTCATCGTGGACCTGCAATTGCGCCAGGGAAACGGCTTCAAGGTGCTGCAGTCGCTGCGCGACCAGGCGTCGCCGAGCGTGCGCATCGTCTACACCAACCACGCCCAGGTGCCGACCTACCGGCAGCGCTGCCTCGAAGCGGGCGCCAACTATTTCTTCGACAAATCGCTCGAGCTCGACAAGGTGTTCGAGGTCATCGAAGAGCGCGCGGGCATGGTCCGCCCGCGTCCGCAGACAGCCCATCACCCGCACCACTGAGCGACACGGGCATCGTCCCGGACGGCATCCCCATCCCTCATCCCTTTTCCCCACGACCGAGGAGTCTGCGATGAAAACCCTGTGTGCCGTCTTCGCCCTGTCCTGCATGCTGCTGGCCGGCTGCAACACCATGGCCGGCGCCGGCAAGGACATCCAGAGCGGCGGCCAGAAACTGGAAAACGCCGCCGACAACGCCAAGCAGAAGATGTAAGCCGCCTCGGGCGGTATGACGAACAGGCCCCGCTACGGGGCTTTTTTATTGGGCGGCGCGCATCAGACCAGCGCGCGGCCCTTGCCCGCCACGGGAATGTCCCCTGCCGGCCCGTTGCCGGCATCGCCGCGGTCGACCACCGCATCGGTCGGCGGCAGTTCGACGATGATGGTGACACCGCCGCCCGGCGTCGAGTCGATCGTCAGCGTGCCGCCCAGCGCGATGGCGCGCTGCTCCATGCCCAGCAGGCCATGATGGCCGACCATGCGCCGGCGCTCGACGTCGGCCGGGAAGCCGCGGCCGTTGTCGCGCACGCGCAGCCGCACGCCCTCCTCGCTCGCGTCCAGCGCCACGGAAACGGTGGTCGCGTGCGCATACTTCGAGGCGTTGGTCAGCGACTCCTGCACGATGCGGTACAACGCGATAGCCGCGTCGTCGGTGAGCTTGGGCATCTCGTCGGGCAGGCTGACCTCGGTCTGCCACTGATTGCGCGTGCCGACGTCTTCGGTCAGCTGCGTGATGGCCTCGGCCAGGCCCAGGTTGAGCAGGATGGTCGGCCGCAGATCTTCGATCAGGCGGCGCTTGATCTGGATGCCCTGGTCGACGTGGGCCATCACGCGCGTGATCTTGTCCGCCACGGCCGGCTCGGAGACCGTGATGCGCGAGCGCAGCCAGTGCAGGTCCATCTTCGTGGCGGTCAGGAGGGCGCCCAGCTCATCATGCAGTTCGCGCGCCAGGCGCGTCTTCTCGTCCTCGGTCACACGCTGCAGGTGGGCGGCGAGGTCCGACAGCTGCCGCGTGCGCTCGCGCACCATGCGGTCGAGCTTCTGGCTTTCCTCTTCGAGCTTGTCACGCTCCCGCTCGGTGGCGGCCAGGCGCCTGGAGTGCTGCATGCCCAGCACCACCAGCAGGATGATGTTGACCGCGGTGATCAGCGCGATGCCGTAGCGCGACAGCGCCAGATCGCGCTCGGCGTGCTCCAGGCTGCGTGCCACCGTGCCGATCTCGCGCTGGCGCAGCCGGTCCAGGCCCTGGCGCACCGCCTCCATCGACGCCTTGCCGAAATCCGTGCGGATCAGGTCCAGCGCCACCTCCAGATCGCGCTTGCCGTAGATCAGCGTGAGCTCCATCTCTGTGAGCTTGCGGCTGACCTGCAGCGCGGTATCGGAGAACAGCTTCAGCGCTTCGGGATCGTTGGCGTAGTGGTCGCGGATTTCCGCCATCAACGCGTGGATGTGCGGGATGGCCTTGTTGTAGGGATCGAGGTATTCGTCCTTGCCCGTGAGCAGGAAGCCGCGCTGGCCGGCCTCCGCGTTGACGAGTTCGGCGAGCAGTTCGTTGATGGCGGTTTCAGCCTGCTGCGACTGGATCACCTGCCGGTAGCCCTGGCTCAAGCGAATGTTGCCCGTCTCGGACGCAATCAGCACGCCCAGCGTCAGCAGGATGCCGCCGGCAAGCAGCAGGGTGGAGCGCAGAGATGACCGCATGGCACGCAGACCGTGAGCAACGCGTCAGGCCGCCAGGCGCGGCGCGCGTTTGTGTGTGTTTTTTATAGCAAATCGCATCATACCCCCAGGCGGTCGGGGCGGCACCTGTGGACAACCCGCTGTGCCGGGTGCGTCGCATGTGCCGGCAAGCCCGTTGCTGGCCCTGGGCCGGCGCGCTGTAGCCACTGCACCCCCATCTTCCGGAGGCCGTCATCCGATCCGCGCGGCATGCTGAAATGGGCACTGCCTTCGCCTCCCGCTCCCCAATGGCCGAGGCGTCCGGACTGCACGGGCCCTGCCGTCTGCGCCGCGAGCCTTGCCGGAATCCTGTGCGTCGTCTTCGCGGTGCCTGTGTCGTGCGGACGGTTCCGGGTCCGGGCGCATCGTCATCGCGAGCGATCCGGGGAAGACCCGTGGCCCGGCAACCGCGCGCCCGCGATGCGGCGCGTGCCGGATGCGGTGCTGACGACGGTGGAGACAGCGCGCGCGGAAGCATTGTCCGGCGGGGCCGCGCTCGGATGCTGCGGCATCGGCGAGTGCCGTCGGCAGTCTTCCCGCGCCCGGCCCGCTTGTGGCCGGATGCCCGGACCGCCCTGGCGGCAGCCGGGCACGGCGTTGCGTCCGGGGTTCAGACGCCCCACATGACGTTGGCGTTCTCCTGCAGCGACTCCTCCAGCATGTGGAGCAACGGGTAGGCACGCTGACCGAGATGCGGCGGCTCGTCCTCCTCCTCGTCGGGCTGAGCCGACAGCTCGGCCACCTGGATGTGCGCGTGGTGTGTGTCGTCCTTGATGGCGCGCTTGAGACGCTCGATGGCGTGCGGCATCTCTTCGGGCGTGATGACGCCGCGCTCGCCCAGCGTCTTGCCGATCACGCCCAGCAGCACCATGGCGAGATCCTTCTGCATGGAGAACTTTTGCGAAGCGTGCGAAGTAAAGGTGATCATGGTTTCGGTCTTCCCGTGGTTGGGTCATAGGGTTACCGCTGCTGGCCGGGGCGCAGGCGGATCAGGCTCAGACCGCGGCTCACCTGATAAAATTTCGTACTTTTCCCCGAACAACGCAACTGGTCGCGCCGGAACTGGATTTCAAACGGGTCCGACACGGCCGGCGTCATGGCTTTCCTATGCTGCCCTCCCACAAACAGACGATCTCCCAACTGCTGTCCGACGCCGTCGGCACCCTGCTGCCGGAAGGCACGAACCGACCGGAAATCGTCCTGGAGCGCCCCAAGCAGGCCGCGCACGGCGACATCGCGTGCAACGTCGCGCTGCAGCTGGCCAAGCCGCTGGGCACCAACCCGCGCGAACTCGCCAACCGCATCGCCGACGGCATCCGCGCCGATGCGCGCGGCCAGCGGCTCGTCGCGGCGGTGGAAATCGCCGGCCCGGGCTTCATCAACCTGCGCCTGTCGCCCACCGCCCGCACCGATGTGCTCACCGCCGTGTTCGCCGAGGGCGACCGCTACGGTGCCGCCGACCTCCATGACGGCGCGCCGGTGCTGGTGGAGTTCGTCTCGGCCAACCCGACCGGCCCGCTGCACGTCGGCCACGGCCGCCAGGCGGCGCTGGGCGATGCGCTGGCCGCCCTGCTGGAGTGGCAGGGCCACAAGGTCCACCGCGAGTTCTACTACAACGACGCGGGCGTGCAGATCCACAACCTGGCCGTCTCGGTGCAGGCCCGTGCGCGCGGCTTCAAGCCGGGCGAGGCCGGCTGGCCCGAGGCCGCCTACAACGGCGACTACATCGCCGATATCGCCGCCGACTACCTCGCCGGCAAGACCGTACGCGCCTCCGACGGCGAGCCGGTGACCGGCGCGCGCGACGTGGAAAACATGGAGGCCATCCGCCGCTTCGCCGTTACGTACCTGCGCAACGAGCAGGACATCGACCTGCAAGCCTTCGGGGTGAAATTCGACCACTACTACCTCGAATCGTCGCTGTACGCCGACGGCAAGGTGCAGCAGACCGTCGATGCGCTGATCGCCGCCGGCAAGACCTACGAGCAGGAGGGCGCGCTGTGGCTGCGCACCACCGACGACGGCGACGACAAGGACCGCGTGATGCGCAAGTCCGACGGCAGCTACACCTACTTCGTGCCGGACGTGGCCTACCACACCACCAAGTGGGGGCGCGGCTTCACGCAAGTCATCAACGTGCAGGGCAGCGACCACCACGGCACCATCGCCCGCGTGCGCGCCGGTCTGCAGGGCCTGGATATCGGCATCCCCAAGGGCTACCCCGACTACGTCCTGCACAAGATGGTGACGGTGATGAAGGACGGCGCCGAGGTGAAGATCTCCAAGCGCGCCGGCTCCTACGTGACCGTGCGCGACCTGATCGAATGGAGCAACGGCGACGCCGAGTCCGAAGCCGGCGTCGACACCATCCGCGCCTGCGTCGACTCAGGCGCGCCGAACTGGCCCGGGCGCTTCACGCGCGGCCGCGATGCGGTGCGCTTCTTCCTGCTGTCGCGCAAGGCGGATACGGAATTCGTCTTTGACGTGGACCTGGCGCTCAAGCAGAGCGACGAGAACCCGGTGTACTACGTGCAATATGCCCACGCCCGGATCTGCTCGGTGTTCGAGCAGTGGCATGCGCGCGAGGGCGGCGACGCGGCTTCGCTCGCCGGGGCCGACCTGGCCGCCGTGGCGGGTCCGGAAGCCAGCCCGCAGGCCGTCGCGCTGGTCCAGCGCATCGCCGCCTTCCCGGACGTGCTGGCCGACGCCGCCCGCGAGCTGGCGCCGCACGCCGTCGCCTTCTACCTGCGCGACCTGGCGGGCGACTTCCACGCCTTCTACAACGCCGACCGCGTGCTGGTGGACGATGACGCCGTCAAGCGTGCCCGCCTGGCGCTGCTGGCGGCCACGCGCCAGGTGCTGCGCAACGGCCTGGCGGTGATCGGTGTCTCGGCACCGCAAAAGATGTGAGACGCACGACTGCCCGCCACACGGCGCTCTTATAATCGTCGGCGCATCTAGAAGGATCGACATGGCACGCAATACGCAGCAATCTTCCCGTGCCCGCTCGCAGCGGGGCGGCACGTTCCTGGGCCTGGTGCTCGGCCTGATCGTCGGGCTGGCGATCGCCGTGGTGGTGGCGGTATACATCACCAAGGCGCCGGTGCCGTTCGTCTCGCGCAACGGTGCGCAGCCCAAGCCAAGCGAGCCGGGCAGCGTGGTCAACTCGCTGCCGGCCCCGGTCCAGCCGGCCCCGCAGGCAAGCGCCCCGCCGGCCGACCCGAATGCTCCGCTGTGGAGCCGCGTGCCGGCCAAGCCGGTCGACCAGGTGCCCGAGCCGAACCAGCCGGGCACCCAGCCGGCCTCCCAGGCCCCGGCCACGCCCAAGCCGGCCGAGCCGGGCGGCAGCGTTGCGATGCAGCGCCCGCCCAAACCGGTCACCCCCGCGCCGGCCGAGAAGCCGGTGGCCGACCCGATCGCCGAGATTGCCCGCCAGGATGCCGCCAAGACCGGCTACTTCCTGCAAGTGGGTGCTTACGATTCCGCCGAATACGCCGAGCGCCAGAAAGGCAACCTCGCCATGCAGGGCTTCGAGGCCAAGGTCACGCAGCGCGAGGTGAACGGCAGCACCAAATACCGCGTCCGCCTGGGGCCGTTCAATTCGCTGGACGAGATGACGGCCGTGCGCTCGCGCCTGCAGGCCAGCGGTGTCGAATCCACGGTGATCCGCTTCGCACGGCAATGACGTCAAAAATGACATGGCGCCGTCTGAACCCCATGCGGCGGCGCCGGTCAGAAGCCTGAGATTCGGGTCACCGATCGCCTTTGCTCCATTTCCATTCCACCATGAAAAAACTCGCTGCTTTCCTGATTGCCCTTGCTACCGGCGCCGGCTTCCTGATGTCCGCTCCCGCCCAGGCCGCCACCCCGACGGCCGGCAAGGAATACAAAGTGCTGCAAACGCCGCAACCCGTGGCGGCCGGCAAGATCGAAGTGACGGAGTTCTTCTGGTACGGCTGCCCGCACTGCTACGATTTCGAGAACACTTGGACGGCGTGGGTCGCCAAGCAGGGCAAGGACGTGGTGATCAAGCGCGTGCCGGTCGCCTTCAACGCCAAGCTGGAACCGCATACCCGGATCTATTACGCGCTGGAAGCGCTGGGCAAGCTGGACGCCAAGGACGCCAGCGGCCGCACCCTGCATGACCGCGTGTTCGACCAGTTGCACAAGAACTACCGCTCGATGTCGGAGCCCGATCAGATCGCCGACTTCATGGCGGCCAACGGCGTGGACCGCAAGGCCTTCCTGGACGCCTACAACTCGTTCGGCGTGAACGCCAATACCAAGCGCGCCGCGCAACTGGCGGACCAGTACAAGATCGAAGGCGTGCCGACCATCGTGGTGCAGGGCAAGTACACCACCTCGCCGGCGGATGCGGGCAGCAACGTGGGCGCCGCCCAGACGCTCGACTACGTCGTCCAGCAGGTGCGCGACCACAAGATGTGATGGAAAGCCGCGTCCGGAGCCTGAGCCCCGGGCGCGACACCGTCGCCCACGCCCGCCTTCGCGCGGGCGTTTTTTGTGGTCGGCCACCCGGCCGTTTCGTCGAAAAGGAATCCCGCATGAGTCAGATCGTCTTCATCACCGGCGCGTCGAGCGGCCTCGGCCAAGCGCTGGCCCGCCAGTACGCCGCGCGCGGCGCCACGCTCGGATTGGTCGCGCGCCGCGTCGAGGCCCTGCAAGGCTTCGTGCAGACGCTGCCGGCCGGCATCGCCGTCCACTGCTATGCCGCGGACGTGCGCGATGCCCGGTCGATGCACGACGCCGCCGCGGCATTCATGGCCGTGGCCGGCGTGCCCGACGTGGTGATCGCCAATGCCGGCATCTCGGCGGGCACCGACCTGCGCGAGGCCGGCGACCTGCCCGCCTTTGCCGCCGTGATGGAAACCAACTGGATGGGGGTGCTCCATACCCTGCAGCCCTTCGTCGGGCCCATGCTCGCGCGCGCCGAACCCGGCCGGCCGGGCGGGACGCTGGTGGGCATCGCCAGCGTCGCGGGCGTGCGGGGCCTGCCGGGCGCGGCGGCCTACAGCGCGTCCAAGGCGGCGGTGATCAAGCTGATGGAGAGCCTGCGCGTGGAGTTCAGCCCGAAGCAGCGACCGGGCCTGCGCGTGGTCACCCTGGCGCCCGGCTACATCCGCACGCCGATGACCGAGCACAACCCCTATCCGATGCCCTTCCTGATGCCGGCCGACCGCTTTGCCGAACGGGCCGTGCAAGCCATCGACCGCGGCGCGCGCTTCAAGGTGCTGCCGTGGCAGATGGGCGTGGTCGCCAGCCTGCTCCACGTGCTGCCGCGCTGGCTGTACGACTTCGCCTTCGCGCACGCGCCGCGCAAGCCCCGCAACCCCGGACTCTCCTGATGACCTTCACCGACGCGCTCGGACAGGCGCACGCCCCCGTCGACACCACGCCGCGCATCGCCAGCCTGGTGCCGTCCATCACCGACCTGCTGTTCTCGCTGGACCTGGGCGGGCAGCTCGTCGCGCGCACCGGCTTCTGCATCCACCCGCGCGAGGCGGTGCGGGCCATTCCCAAGGTCGGCGGCACCAAGACGGTCAAGCTCGACCGGCTGCGCGAGCTGGCGCCCACGCACGTCATCGTCAACATCGACGAGAACACGCGCGAGACGGCCGACAAGCTGCGCGCGTTCGTCCCCCATGTCATCGTCACGCACCCGTGCGCGCCGGAGGACAACCTGGCGCTGTACGGCTTGCTGGGCGGCATCTTCCGGCGCGAGGCGCAGGCACAGCGGCTGTCCGAGGCGCTCGCGCGCGAGCTGGAGGCCCTGCGCGGCCAGGTGTTTCCGCTGCGCCGGGTGCTGTACGCGATCTGGCAGGACCCGTGGATGACCGTCGCGCGCGACACCTATATCTCGCGCATGCTGGCGCTGATCGGCTGCCAGACCTGGCCCGAAGATCCGGCGCCGGTGCAATGCGGCACCGGCAGGCACGGCGACTGCGCCCGCCCCAACCGGCCCGATACGCGCTACCCCACGTTCCGCTGGAGCAACGAGGTGGTGCGCGACATCGACTGCGTGCTGCTGTCCAGCGAGCCCTACAGCTTCACCGAAGCCCATGCGGACGCGCTGGAGAAGCAGATCGGCAAGCCGGTCTACCTCGTGGATGGCGAGATGGTGTCGTGGTACGGCAGCCGGGCGATCGAAGGCGTGCGCTACCTGGGGCGGCTGGCGCAGACGTTGACCTGACCGGCGCGCCCACCCGGCCTGAAAGCAAAAACCCGCCAGCCGGCGGGTTTTGTCATTCCTGGCGACGCACCGGGCCCGGTCAGCGCACGAACCCGTAGTCGTACTCGATTTTGCAGATGCGCAGGTGGTAGGCGGCATACCACTGCTCGCGCCCCTGCTGCTGCGCGACGCGGTGCTCGGCCTGGTTCTTCCACTCGTGGATGGCTTCCAGCGACGACCAGTACGACACCGTGATGCCGGGCCGCCCCTGCGTCACCGCCTCTTCGTCGCGCACGGATTCGATGCCGAGAAAACCGGGCATGGTGCGCGCCAGCTCGACCATGCGCTCGGCCATGGCGCCATAGCCGTTGTCGCCGTCGGTGCGCAGCGAGGAGAAGATCACCGCGTAGTACGGCGCATGGTGTGTGTGTGCGGGAAACGGCAGCACGGCGGCGGTATCGTCGAGAACGTCGTGTTCGGACATGCTGGGCTCCTGGTTGGCGTCAGGCCGGTGCGTGGAATCGGATGATGCCATCGGCGCCCGGCGCGCGGACCACCTCGCCGCGATGCCACAGCGCGTGCAGGTGGGCCAGCGCTTCGCCCATCGCGAAGGTCATCTGGTGCACGTCGAACTGGCGCTTGAAGATGACGTCGACGATGTCGCGTGCCGACTGCGGCGCACGTCGGCACGCGGCCAGCGTCTCGGCAAGGCGGTCGACGTGGTGGTCGCGCAGCTGGCGGATGCGCGTGTGCAGGCCGCGGAACGGCCGCCCGTGCGAGGGCAGGATCAGCACGTCTTCCGGCAGCGCCTCGTACTTGTCGAGCGAGGTGAGATACAGCGTGAGCGGATCGGCCTCGGGCTCGATGTCGAACACGCTGACGTTGGTGGAGATGCGCGGCAGCACCATGTCGCCGGAGATCAGCACGCCGGCGTCTTCGCTGTAGAGCGCGACGTGCTCGGGCGCGTGGCCGAAGCCGGTGATGACGCGCCAGCGGTGCGGGCCGATCGCGATGACCTGGCCGTCCATGATGCGGCGGTACTGCTCGGGCACGCCCGGCACCAGCGTGCTGTAGTAGTCCTTGCGGTTACGGATGCGCTCGACGGCCTCGGCGTCGGTCAGGCCGTGGCGGGCGAAATGGCGCGCGGCGGACTCGCCCCCGGCGTTGGACGCGCCGGTGCCGCCCACCAGCATGCGGGCGAAGGCGTAGTCGCCCAGGCTCATCCACAGGCGCACGTTCCAGCGTTGGTGGTCGCCGCCCTCGCACAGCCAGCGCGACAGGCCGACGTGGTCGGGATGGCAGTGCGTGACCAGCACGCGCAGCACGGGCAGGCCGTCGAGCCCGTCGGCGAAGAGGGTTTCCCAGTGCGCGCGGATGGCTTCGTGGTTGATGCCGCAGTCGACGAGGGTCCAGCCGTCCTGGCCGTCCTGGCGATCGCGCAGCAGCCACAGGTTGATGTGGTCCAGCGCGAACGGCAGCGGCATGCGCAGCCAGTAGATGCCGGGCGCGACCTGGTGGCGGATGCCGCCTGCGGGCAGCGTGTCGCCCAGGGGATAGTCGAGTTGGTGTTCGAGCGCGTTCATGAGGGGGTTTCGTTCGCTGCCTTCGGAGTTTTGGGGATGGCCCAGGACCCTTTATCAATCGAGGTTTTGTGCAACTCGCAAACTGCAAAACCAAGGTCAATCAAGGATTGCTCGGGGCCACCCACGATCATCCTGGGTGAAATTTAGCTACAGAGGCGCGGGCCTTGACGCTGCACCGGCCTGGCTGTCACGACGAACGCGTGGACAAGTCGAGCGCAGCCCATCGATGTGCTCATTGAGATTCGGCGGGATGCCTTGCCACATCGGGTCCAGAATAAAGTCGATACCTTCGCGGCGAGCCTGCTTCGCTGCCGGGACGAAGTCCGCATCGCCCGCGATCAGCACGATTTGATCGACCTGTTGTTTGAATGCCAGGGAAGATACGTCGACACCGATGCGCATGTCGACGCCTTTCTGGCGGACATCGACGGTGACATCGTCGGCGGTCAGATCGGACATCTGGATGCGACCCGCGAGCAATTCCGTTACCTTGGCGGGCTTGATCGTCCATTGGCTGAAGGCTGACAGGTGGCCCAGCCGAAGCGCCACTTTGCGCATACCGCGCAGGTGCTCGTGCAGTTCGAGCCGAAATGTCGCCTCGGCCGATTTCGCAAAATCGACCACTCTCTTACTGATGGGGTTGTGCATCTTCTTGTCCAGCGGCGGACAGTCATAGAAGAAGATACGGTACAGCTCTCGGCGATTCGCATGGTGGCGTTGGCGATCCTGCTGACCCTCACCGTTACCACCGCCCCTGGTCGGCGGGAGGAGGTGAGCGCACGCCCAGCGATGGGCACATTCAGCAGCGCGACGAGCGTTGTGCGCGTTCTGAGGCTCGATCGAGCGGAAACGCTTAATGAAAAATGCCCCGTCAATAAGGATCGCAGTAGCCATACAGCCCCCGGAATCGTTGTTTTTCTGGCGTCAGAACGCAAAAAAGCCCAAGGGCTCGGCGCGTCGCTGGATGGTTTGCAACGGCTTACTGCCATGGGCTTGATGACGAAACTCTAGCCGAATCTCATCACGCGTGCAACACAATAACGTTGTCGAAAATTCTCATCGCATTTTTTCGACGCGTTTCTGCACCGGTTGAATCCTAACGTTAGGAATGGACACGCGCCTGGATGGGGCCACACATTCATGCGCACAGAAATGCACATATCTGCATAACGCCTCGGCACCTCCCGACCACCCGCAGTGTCTTGCTGGGGGCCATTTTGAACCGTCCATGCATGCGTATGAAAACCACTCGATGAAGCGTGCAGGTGAGACGGAGTTCCAACCGCGCGCCGGGTGGTTGAGGGCAGTCTTCCATGCATTGCGGTCTGGCGGCTTTGACGCTAACGTAAACGTCAACTCGCAAGCCGGCCTTCCATCTTAAGCGAAAACGTCCAACGTGGCCGCCCGGCGTGCGCCTGTCATCACAGGATCACCTGCCGTATGTCTGTCTCTCCTCCGTCCGCTGCCCACCCCCTCGACGCCGGCCCCGCTGCCGGCGACCCCGACGAGGGCGGCGACGCCAGCTTCACCATCACCGACCTTGCGCGCGAGTTCGACATCACGCCGCGCGCCATCCGCTTCTATGAAGACCAGGGCCTGCTGTCGCCGGACCGCCAGGGGCCGGGCGGGCGCCGCCGGGTCTATTCCGCCCGCGAGCGCACACGCCTGAAGCTGACGCTGCGCGGCAAGCGGCTCGGCCTGTCGCTGGGCGAGATCAAGGAAATCCTGGACCTGTACGAATCGCCGCGCGATACGGTGCCGCAGCTGGAGCGTCTGCTGACGTTCCTGGCGCAGCACCGCGCGGTGCTGACGCAGCAGCTGGAAGACCTCAACGCCCAGCTGGCCGAAATCGACCAGCACGAAACGCAATGCCGCCACCTGCTGGACGAGGCGCGCGGCGGTGCCGCCAAGGCGCCCAGGCGCCGCAAGGCGGCCTGATCGACGGACGGCGCGCCCCGGCGGTGGCATAGTTGACGTTTACGTAAACGTCAATACAATAGCGCGGCACCCTCCCGATCCGGCGCGCCCGCCACAAGCGGCGCGCGCCGCGCGACTGCCATCCACCCGAGACACCGCCGCGGCCCGAGCCGCGCCCAAGGAGACCACCATGATTGAACTGCCCGGCCTGAGATTCGACCTCGGCGAAGACATCGAAATGCTGCGCTCCGCCGTGCGCGACTGGGCCCAGGCCGAACTGGCGCCGCGCGCCGAAGCGATCGACCGCAGCGACCAGTTCCCGATGGACGCCTGGAAGCAGATGGGCGACCTCGGCGTGCTGGGCATCACGGTGGCGGAGGAATACGGCGGCACCGGCATGGGCTACCTGGCGCACATGATCGCGATGGAGGAGATCAGCCGGGCGTCCGCCTCGGTCGGGCTGTCGTATGGCGCGCACTCCAACCTGTGCGTCAACCAGATCCACCGCAACGGCACGCCGGCGCAGAAGGCGAAGTACCTGCCCAAGCTGGTCTCGGGCGAGTGGATCGGCGCACTGGCCATGAGCGAGCCCAACGCCGGCTCGGACGTCGTCAGCATGAAGCTGCGCGCCGAGCGCCGCGGCGACCGCTACGTGCTCAACGGCACCAAGATGTGGATCACCAACGGGCCGGACTGCGACGTGCTGGTCGTCTACGGCAAGACCGAGCCGGAGCTGGGCGCGCGCGGCATGACGGCCTTCATCGTCGAGAAAGGCATGAAGGGCTTCTCGGTGGCGCAGAAGCTGGACAAGCTCGGCATGCGCGGCTCGCACACGGGCGAGTTGGTGTTCGACAACGTGGAAGTGCCCGCCGAGAACATCCTGGGCGAGGAAAACGGCGGCACCCGCGTGCTGATGAGCGGGCTGGACTACGAGCGCGCCGTGCTGTCGGGCGGCCCGATCGGCATCATGCAAGCGTGCATGGACGTGGTGACCCCGTACATCCACGACCGCAAGCAGTTCGGCCAGAGCATCGGCGAATTCCAGCTGATCCAGGGCAAGATCGCCGACATGTACACCACGCTGCAGGCCTGCCGCGCCTACCTGTACACGGTCGGCAAGAACCTCGATGCGCTGGGCCGCGAGCACGTGCGGCAGGTGCGCAAGGACTGCGCGGGCGTGATCCTCTACACCGCCGAGAAGGCCACCTGGATGGCCGGCGAGGCCATCCAGATCCTGGGCGGCAACGGCTACATCAACGAATTCCCGACCGGGCGGCTGTGGCGCGACGCCAAGCTGTATGAAATCGGGGCGGGCACGTCGGAGATCCGGCGCATGCTGATTGGCCGCGAACTGTATGCAGAAACGATGTGACCCATGCGGAGCCCCAATCCGGCACAGGCTCACTTGCGCAAGCAAGTTAAGGCACGCAATGCCAGTCGCAGCCACATTGGGGCGGGCACGTCGGCAATCCGGCGCAGGCGCATCGGCCGGGAGCGGTATGCCGAAACCATGTGACGGGTGGCGTGGCCGCCATAGGCGAAACGGATAAGGCGCCGATGCAGGACGGCGAAGCCCATACAATCTACCCATTGCGGCCCCCGCCCTGCCCGAGCGCGCACGCCATGTCCCATTTTCCCAAGCTTCTCTCTTCGCAGATCGCCTTCGACGTCGCCCGCACGATGCTCGACGGCTTCGACAAGCATTACCGCTTGTTCCGCGAGGTGAGCGTGCTGGCCAAGGCGCTGTTCGAGGCCGGCGACTGGCAGGGCCTGCAGCAGCTGCAGCGCGACCGCATCGCCTACTACGACGAGCGTGTGTACGAGGCGTCGGTCATCCTGGAAGACGAGTACGACGCCGAGAACATCGACGACGAAATCTGGCGCCAGATCAAGCTGCACTTCATCGGCCTGCTGACCAACCATCACCAGCCCGAGTGCGCCGAGACCTTCTTCAACTCGGTGTGCACGCGCATCCTGCACCGCTCGTACTTCAACAACGATTTCATCTTCCTGCGGCCGGCCATCTCGACCGAGTACATCGAGAACGAGGAGTCGCCCACCAGGCCGACCTACCGCGCCTACTACCCCGGCTCGCGCGAGGGCCTGGGCAGCTGCCTCGAGCGCATCGTGCACAACTTCCAGCTCGACGCGCCGTTCGAAGACCTGCCGCGCGACATCGGCTACGTGGTGCGCGCCGTGGGCGAGCATTTCGGCGATTTCCGCATCGCGCCGAATTTCCAGATCCACGTGCTGTCGTCGCTGTTCTTCCGCAACACGGCGGCGTACATCGTCGGGCGCGTGATCAACGGCGACAAGACCTACCCGCTGGCGGTACCGATCATGCGCGGCGCCGATGGCCAGCTGCGGCTCGATACCGTGCTGCTGCGGCCGGAACAGCTGCTGATCCTGTTCTCGTTCACGCACTCGTATTTCATGGTGGACATGGAGATCCCGTCCGCCTACGTGACCTTCCTGCGCGACCTGATGCCGCGCAAGCCGCGCGCCGAGATCTACACCTCGCTCGGCCTGCAGAAGCAGGGCAAGAACCTGTTCTACCGCGACTTCCTCCACCACCTGCAGCACTCGTCGGACAAGTTCATCATCGCGCCCGGCATCAAGGGGCTGGTGATGCTGGTGTTCACGCTGCCGTCGTACCCGTACGTGTTCAAGGTCATCAAGGACTCTTTCCCGCCGCCGAAGGAAACCTCGCGCGAGCTGATCAAGAGCAAGTACCAGTTGGTGAAGCAGCACGACCGCGTGGGCCGCATGGCCGATACGCTGGAGTATTCCGACGTGGCCTTCCCGCTCTCGCGCTTCGACGACGAGCTGATCAAGGAGCTGGAGAAGCACGCGCCGTCGATGGTCGAGTACCAGCGCAACGCCGACGGCAGCGACGAGATCGTCATCCGCCACGTCTACATCGAGCGCCGCATGACGCCGCTGAACATCTGGCTGCACGAAGGCACCGACGCGCAGGTCGAGCACGGCATCATCGAATACGGCAATGCCATCAAGGAACTGATCGCCGCGAACATCTTCCCGGGCGACATGCTGTACAAGAACTTCGGCGTGACGCGCCACGGCCGCGTGGTCTTCTACGACTACGACGAGATCGAGTACATGACCGACTGCAACGTCCGCACCGTGCCGCAGCCGCGCAACGAAGAGGAAGAGATGTCGGGCGAGGTCTGGTACAGCGTCGGCCCGCACGACATCTTCCCGCAGACGTACGGGACCTTCCTGCTGGGCGATCCGCGCGTGCGCGAGGCCTTTCTCAGGCACCATGCGGACTTCTTCGACCCGGCCATGTGGCAGGCGCACAAGGCGCGCCTGCTGTCCGGGCAGACCCACGATTTCTACGCGTATGACGCGAGCGAACGCTTCGTCAACCGCTACGGCGACAGCGCGCCGGGAAACGCAGCGACACCGCTGCGGCGCGCCGTTGCCTGAACCCCGCAACAACAAGACGGAAACACATGCCACATCGCATCAAGGAACTCTTCGAGAACAACCGCAAATGGGTCGAGCGCGTCAACGCCGAAGACCCTGAGTTCTTCTCCGCGCTGGCCAACCAGCAAAACCCCGAATACCTGTGGATCGGCTGCTCGGACTCGCGCGTGCCGGCCAACCAGATCATCGGCCTGCCGCCGGGCGAAGTCTTCGTCCATCGCAACATCGCCAACGTGGTGGTGCACTCGGACCTGAACTGCCTGTCGGTGCTGCAATTCGCGGTGGAAGTGCTGAAGATCCGGCACATCACCGTGGTCGGGCACTACGGCTGCTCGGGCGTGAAGGCCGCGCTGACCAACCAGCGCTTCGGGCTGGCGGACAACTGGATCCGCCACGTGCGCGACGTCGCCGAGCAGCACGACACCTACCTCGGCACGGTGATCCGCGAGCAGGACCGGCACGACCGGCTATGCGAGCTCAACGTCATCCACCAGGTCAACAACGTGTGCCTGACCACCGTCGTGCAGGACGCCTGGGAACGCGGGCAATCGCTGACCGTGCATGGCTGGATCTACGGCGTGAAGGACGGGATGCTGCGCAATCTGGGGATGGCGGTGAATTCCAACGAAGAACTGCATGGTCAGCTGGCGAGTGCCTGGTTGAATTATGGGAAGAAGGGGAGTGTGCCTACGCCTGTGGGGTATTGATGGGCTGGGGATGGGCTGTTTTTTTGTTGGTGGTCCATCCCCGGTTTCGTCCCCTGGCGGGGCGGGGCTTGGTGGTCCATCCCTTGTTTCATCCCCTGCCGGGGCTGACTCACTTTTCTTTGTCTTGCCAAAGAAAAGTAAGCAAAAGAAAGGCGCGCCCGATGCGGCGACCCCCTCCTTGAATTTCTGTTGCAAGGAGGGAGGGGAGGCAAACTCGCTTCGCTCAGACAGCCTCCCCTCTTTTTCCTCCTTGCAACAGAAATTCAAGGCGCCGCATAGGGCAGGAACAGCCAAACCATCGGTACGCGTGTGTGGCCGTAAAGCAAAAGTAAGACGCAAAACCAGCGAAGCAACAAACAGGAGCCTGATGGGCATGCAAACCAACGGTTTGCTTTTCCTGCCCTAGGGAAAGACTGATTTATTCAGCGCGACGGTCATCGTTGTGTGGCTTGTAGACGTTGACCAGTGTGTGCCCCAAAAGATGAGTCGAGATGAAGCGACAGATCAGTTTTGCAGAAGCGGAAGGCCACGGTCAGAAGCGTGTAACGCGCCGCCAGCGCTTCCTGGCGGAGATGGAACGCGTTGTGCCGTGGTCGCGCCTGATAGCGGCGGTCGAGCCGTACTACCCCAAAGGCAAACGTGGGCGGCCACCGATCGGACTGGAGCGGATGCTGCGCATCTATTTCCTTCAGCAGTGGTACGGGCTGTCGGACGAGGCGCTGGAAGATGCGTTGTACGACAGCATGGCCCTGCGCGCATTCGCCGGGATCGACCTGGCAGTCGAAGCGGTGCCGGACGCAACGACGCTGCTCAAGTTTCGCCGCATGCTCGTGGAGCATGAGCTGACGCGAAAGCTGTTCGACGAGATCGGCATCATGCTGTGCGAGCGGGGGCTGATGATGAAGGAAGGCACCATTGTGGATGCCACCATCATCGCTGCACCACCGTCGACCAAGAACGAGACGAAGAGCCGCGACCCGGAGATGCACCAGACCAAGAAGGGTAATGCCTGGCACTTTGGTATGAAGAGCCATGTGGGCGTGGATGCGGCGTCTGGGCTGGTACACAGCGTGGTGGGCCCCGCGGCCAACGAGTCGGATGTGTCGCAGGCGCACGCCTTGCTGCATGGCCACGAAGAGCACGCGTTTGGCGATGCGGGCTACACGGGCGTGGAAAAGCGCGACGAGATGCAAGGCAAGTCCGTGAAGTGGCAGGTGGCCGTCAAGCGAGGCAAGATCAAGGCGATGCGTGAGGGCATCGTCAAGGACTTGCTGATCGCCGTCGAGCGGGCCAAGGCCCAGATTCGGGCGCGGGTCGAGCATCCGTTCCACGTCATTAAGAATCTGTTCGGTCATCGCAAGGTTCGCTACAAGGGCCTGGCCAAGAACACAGCGCAGTTGTTCAGCCTGTTTGGTCTGGCGAATCTGGTGCTGGCGAAAAAGCAGTTGTTGGCGCTGCCGGGGAGCAGTCCGCGCTGAGCGCGCAAAGCGCGGCAGAAACGGCCCGAAACGATAGAAAACCCGGCTTGAATCGGCCTACCCCTCCCGCCTGGAGAAAACCCAGGTCATTGGCTTGTGCAACATCACGCGCAAACCTCATTGATCAGCGTTTCCCTAGTCTTACTGTGTCATAAAAATTGGTGCATTATATGTGCTTCTTCATTCAAGGTGGAAGTGCATGAGCACACGCGACCGATTTGCGGAATACATGAACTACTTGGCTGAGGGATTGGGGCACGTAGATCGCCGGGCCGGCTTGGAAAGCTACTGCACTGGCCTGATGCTGCCGTTGTCGCGCAAGAGCGTCGAACCGATGGCAGCACGGGTTGATCCACTGCATGCCAGTGCCCGGCATCAAGCACTGCACCACTTCGTCTCCAAATCCGATTGGGCGGACGCGGTATTGTTGAGGCGTGTCCGGGACTGGGTTCAGCCCTTGCTGGAAGCACCAAGCGGTCGCTATTGGATCATTGACGACACGGGCTTCCCGAAGAAGGGCAAACATTCGGTTGGTGTGGCGCGCCAATATTGCGGCCAGCTCGGAAAGCAGGACAACTGCCAGGTTGCAGTCAGCCTGTCGCTCGCCACAGAGCAAGGCAGCCTTCCGATTGCTTATCAGCTTTATCTCCCCAAGGAATGGTCCGACAATGCGACTCGCCGCCAGAAGGCCGGCGTGCCAGACGATATCGCGTTCGCTACCAAGCCGGAGATTGCTCTGGCGCAAGTTCGCGAGGCGATCGCAGCCGGCGTGCCCGCCGGAATCGTCCTAGCCGACGCTGCGTACGGCGATGAAACCGGCTTTCGCGAAAGCCTGACCGCATTGGGTCTGCTCTACGCCGTCGGGATTCGTTCCATGACGACGGTGTGGCCGCAAGGCGTCTCGCCACTGCCGGCGAAGCCGGCAAGCGGCCGGGGCAGGCCTCCGAAGTTGCTACGTCGCGCACCGGGCCATGAGCCGGTATCTGTGAAGACCTTGGCGATGGCTTTACCCTCGAGTGCCTACCAAGTGGTGACTTGGCGGGAAGGCACCAATACGGCCCTTTCATCGCGGTTTGCGGCCGTGCGGGTTCGCCCGGCACATCGGGACTATTGGCGCAGCATCCTGCGCGACGAAGAGTGGTTGCTTGTCGAGTGGCCCGAGGGCGAAGCGGAGCCAACCAAGTACTTCCTGTCCACAGCACCAGCCGATGCGCTGATTGAACAACTAGTGTTCGTGACAAAAATGCGTTGGCGGATTGAGCGCGATTACCAGGACTTGAAACAAGACCTTGGTCTTGGTCACTATGAAGGTCGAGGCTGGCGCGGATTCCACCATCATGCGACGCTGAGTATCGCAGCCTATGGCTTCCTGATGGCTGAACGACTCGCTGCGGTGAAGTCCGAAGGGAATAAAAAAAACTTCCTCGAACGCCAGATACCTCCGCTTCCCGCTGATTACATCCCCCGCGGCAGCCCTGCGCGCGCAGCGACACGTGACGAATTCAATCACCACACTCCGTCATCAACTTAGCTTCCACCTGATGCGTAGCCTTGGCCTCTGCCCGTGTTGCGCGTCTGGCTAATCAATCATATTTGTGACACAGTAAGACTAGATGGCGCCTTGAATTTTTGTTACGGGGAGGAAAAAGAGAGGGGGCTGTCTGAGCGCAGCGAGTTTGCCCCCTCTCCCTCCCCGTAACAAAAATTCAAGGAGGGGGTCGCCATCTCGGGCGCGCCTTTCTTTTGCCTACTTTTCTTTGGCAAGACAAAGAAAAGTAGGTCAGCCCCGGCAGGGGATGAAACAAGGGTTGCACCACAAGTGCCAAACCCAAACAGAAGCAAAAACAGGTAATGCACCAAAAGTGCTGAACGCAAGAGAAAAAACCGGAGACCTATCACCCATGTCCGACCGCATCATCATCGCCTCCGCCGCCCGCACCCCCATGGGCGCCTTCCAGGGCGAGCTCGCCAGCCTGACCGCGCCGCAGCTCGGCGCGACCGCCATCCGCGCGGCGGTGGAGCGCGCGGGCCTGAAGCCCGAGCAGATCGAGGAGGTCATCATGGGCTGCGTGCTGCCGGCCGGCCAGGGCCAGGCGCCGGCGCGCCAGGCGGCGCTGGGCGCGGGCCTGCCGCTGTCGGTGGGCTGCACGACGGTCAACAAGATGTGCGGCTCGGGCATGCGCGCGGCGATGAACGCCTACGACGCGCTGCTGGCCGGATCGGTGGACGTGGTGGTGGCCGGCGGCATGGAGAGCATGACCAACGCGCCCTACCTAATTCCGAAAGGCCGCGGCGGCTACCGCATCGGCCACGGCATGATCTACGACCACATGATGCTCGACGGCCTGGAAGACGCCTATGACAAGGGCCGCGCCATGGGCACCTTCGGCGAGGACTGCGCCGAGAAGTACGGCTTCACGCGCGAGGCGCAGGATGCCTTCGCGATGGACTCGGTGCGGCGCGCGCAGGCGGCGACCGAATCGGGCGCGTTCCGCTGGGAGATCGCGCCGGTGACGGTGTCGGGCAAGGCCGGCGACACCGTGGTCGACACCGACGAAGGCCCACGCCGCATCAAGGTCGACAAGATTCCCTCGCTCAAGCCCGCGTTCAAGAAGGACGGCACGGTGACGGCCGCCTCGTCCTCGTCGATCAACGATGGCGCCGCCGCGCTGGTGATGATGCGCGAATCGACCGCCAGGCAGCTCGGCATCACGCCGCTGGCGGTCATGCTGGGCCACACCACGCACGCGCAGGCGCCGGGCTGGTTCACCACCGCACCGGTCACGGCGATCGACAAGCTGTTCAAAAAGCTCGGCTGGAACGCCGACAGCGTGGACCTGTTCGAGATCAACGAAGCCTTTGCCGTGGTGCCGATGGCGGCCATGCACGACCTGCGCATCCCGCACGAGAAGGTGAACGTGAACGGCGGCGCGTGTGCGCTGGGTCATCCGATCGGCGCGTCGGGCGCGCGCCTGATCGCCACGCTGCTGGGCGCGCTGCGCCACCGCGGCGGCAAGCGCGGCGTGGCCAGCCTGTGCATCGGCGGCGGCGAGGCCACGGCGGTTGGCATCGAACTGCTGTGAGGCGCGCACGATGACGAACGCGTCTTCCCGCTCCCGTACCGCGCTCATCCTGGGCGCCTCGCGCGGCATCGGCCTGGAAATGGTCAGGCAATACCTGGCCGACGGCTGGCGCGTGATCGCCACCGTGCGCACCCAGGACGCCGCGCAGGCACTGCAGGCGCTGGGCGCCGAGACCCACGTGCTCGACCTGACCGACGCCAACGCCGTCGCCGGCCTGATCTGGAAGCTGGACGGCGAGGCGCTGGACGTGGCGATCTACGTGGCGGGCATCTACGGCCCTCGCACGCAGCGCGCCGAGCCGGTCAGCCGCGCCGACTTCGACGCCGTGATGCAGACCAACGTGTGGGGCCTGATGAGCGCGCTGCCGACGGTGCTGCCGATGGTCGAGGCCGGCCGCAACGGCGCAGGCGAGCCGGGCGGCGTGCTGGCCGTCGTCTCCAGCCGCATGGGCAGCATCGGCGGCATGGAAAGCAACGGCGGCTGGCTGTATCGCGCCAGCAAAGCGGCGGTCAACGCGGCGCTGCGCGCGCTGTCGTTCGATGCGCGCAACGCCATCTGCCTGACCTTCCATCCGGGCTGGGTGCGGACCGACATGGGCGGCGCCGGCGCGGCCATCACGCCGGCCGACAGCGTGGCGGGCATGCGCCGCGTGATCGCGGCCGCCACGCGCGGGGACAACGGCGCCTTCCGCAATTACGACGGCAGCGGCATCCAATGGTGAGACCGGCACGATGCTCCTGACACCCGAACAAGAGATGATCCGCGACGCCATCCGCACCTTCGTGCGCGAGGCGATCGCACCGCACGCGGCCGCGTGGGACCGCGACGCCACCTTCCCGAAAGACGTGCACCGCCAGCTCGGCGAGCTGGGCGCGTACGGCGTGGCGGTGCCGGAAGCCTACGGCGGCGCCGGGCTGGACTACCTGTCGCTGGCGCTGATCCTGGAGGAGATCGCCGCCGGCGACGGCGGCACCTCCACCGTCATCAGCGTCAACAACTGCCCGGTGTGCAGCATGCTGATGGCCTATGCCGACGAGGCCCAGAAGCAGCGCTGGCTGGCGCCGCTGGCGCGCGGCGAGATGCTGGGCGCGTTCTGCCTGACCGAGCCGCACGTGGGCTCGGACGCGGCCGCGCTGCGCACCACCGCCACGCGCGACGGCGAGCACTGGGTGCTCAACGGCGTGAAGCAGTTCATCACCAGCGGCAAGCACGCCGACGTGGCCATCGTGATGGCGGTGACCGACAAGGCCGCGGGCAAGCGCGGCATCAGCGCCTTCCTGGTGGCGACCGCCACGCCCGGCTACATCGTCGCGCGGCTGGAGGACAAGCTCGGCCAGCACTCGTCCGACACCGCGCAGATCGTGCTGGAGGACTGCCGCATCCCCGCCGACTGCCTGCTCGGTTCGGCGGGCGAGGGCTACCGGATGGCGCTGTCGGGGCTGGAGGGCGGTCGCATCGGCATCGCCGCGCAGAGCGTGGGGATGGCGCGCGCGGCCTTCGAGGCGGCGCTGGCCTATGCCAAGGAGCGCGAGAGCTTCGGCCAGCCGCTGTTCGCGCACCAGGCGGTGCAGTTCCGCCTGGCCGAGATGGCCACGCGCATCGACGTGGCGCGGCAGATGGTCTGGCACGCCGCCAGCCTGAAGGACGCGGGACGAGCGTGCCTGAAGGAGGCGGCCATGGCCAAGCTCAACGCCAGCGAGATGGCCGAGCGCGTGTGCTCGGATGCCATCCAGGTCTTCGGCGGCTACGGCTACGTGAGCGACTTTCCGGTCGAGCGCATCTACCGCGACGTGCGCGTCTGCCAGATCTACGAAGGCACCAGCGACATCCAGAAGATCTTGATCGCCCGCGCGCTCGCGTAGCGGTTTTTTTTTGGGAAAACAGCAACAACCAAGGGGGAGTGCATCATGAACGGAGCCATCGATTTCTACTTCGACTTTTCGTCGCCGTACGGCTATTTCGCCAGCACGCGCGTGGAGGCGCTCGCCCAGCAGTACAACCGCGCGACGGCGTGGCACCCGATCCTGCTGGGGGTGGTGTTCAAGACCACCGGCGGCGCGCCCCTGCCGCAGCAGCCGCTCAAGGGCGACTATGCGTGGCGCGATTTCGAGCGCACCGCGCGCTTCCACGGCATCGATTACCGCAAGCCGACCCACTTCCCGCTGCCGACGCAATATGCGGCGCGCGCCATGCTGTGGGTGCACGACCACCATGGCGGCGACCGCGCGATCGAGTTCGCGCAGGCTGTCTACCGCGCGCTGTTCGTCGACGACGTCAACGTCGGCGAGCCGACCGAGGTGATGAAGCTCGCCGACGCGCTGGGCATCGACGGCAACGCGCTCAATGCCGGCGCGGGCAGCCAGCAGATCAAGGACCAGCTCAAGGCCGAGATCGACCTGGCCATGTCGCGCGGGGTGTTCGGCTCGCCCTACGTGATCATCGACGGCGAGCCGTTCTGGGGCTTCGACCGCTTCGACCAGATCGAGGCCCTGCTGCGCGATGGCCGCGTGTAGCGCACGACAGCCACAACCGCCAAGGAGATCCGCATGCCGATGAAGAAAGGATTCCGCGCCCTCGTCGACGAGGCCCTGGCCGAGATCCGCACGCTGTCGGTGGACGAAGCCCGCGCGCTGCTCGACGACCCGCGGGTGCAGTTCGTCGATGTGCGCGACATCCGCGAGCTGGAGCACGAAGGCGTCATCCCGCACGCGCTGCACGCGCCGCGCGGCATGCTGGAGTTCTGGGTCGATCCGGACTCCCCGTATCACAAGCCGGCCTTTGCGCAGGACAAGACCTTCGTCTTCTTCTGCGCGGCCGGCTGGCGCAGCGCGCTGGCCGCCAAGACCGTGCAGGACATGGGCTTGGGATCCGGCCACACCGGGCGCGTGGCGCATATCGACGGCGGCTTCACCGCCTGGAAGGCGGCCGGCGCGCCGGTCGCCGCTTACGAAAAACCCACCAAGAAAGCATGACTGAAGTCTCCCACCTCGCCCCCGCCGGCCGCCGCTTCGACGCCATCCTGTTCGATTGCGACGGCGTGCTGGTCGACAGCGAACCCCTCGTCAACCGGCTGATCTGGCAGATGCTCAATGAGCTTGGCATCGACATCAGCCTGGAGGACTCCACCCGGCGCTTCCTCGGCAAGGCCATCCGCGAAGAGCTGGATGCGATTGCCGCGATGCGCGGCGCGCCGCTGCCGGCCGGCTGGCTGTCCACCTTCCACGCGCGCCGCAATGCGCTGCTGGAAGCCGAAGTGCAGGCCGTGCCCCACGTCACGGAGGCCATCGAAGCGCTGTCCGCGCTGGGCCTGCCGATGGCGGTCGCCTCCGGCGCCGACCGCCTGAAGGTCGAGCTGCAGCTCAACCGCACCGGCCTGATCCACCGCTTCCAGCCCACCGATGCGCGCATCTTTTCCGCCACCGAGGTCGAGCGCAGCAAGCCCGCGCCCGACGTCTACCTGCTGGCCGCGCGCCGGCTGGGCGTGGCGCCGTCGCGCTGCGTGGTGATCGAGGACAGCCCCACCGGCGTCACCGCCGGCCACACCGCCGGCATGACGGTGCTGGCCTACGCCGGCCGCAACGCGCCCGGCCCGCTGATCGCCGCCGGCGCCGCGCACACCTTCACCGACATGCGCCACCTGCCGGCGCTGCTGGCATGACGCACGCCCTGCCCGCCCCGGCCCCGACCGAGGCCTGCCCGTGCGGCGCCGGCGCCTACGGCCGCTGCTGCGGCCCGTTCCATGCGGGCGACGCGGTGCCGGCCACGGCCGAGCAGCTGATGCGCTCGCGCTACAGCGCCTATGTGCTGCACGACACGGCCTACCTGCGCCGCACCTGGCACCCGTCCACCTGCCCAACCGACCTGGAGCGCAGCGACGCCGATGCGCCCGCCACGCGCTGGCTCGGCCTGGACGTCAAGCGCCACGCACAGCAGGACCCGACCCACGCGACGGTGGAGTTCGTCGCGCGCTACAAGGTGGGCGGACGCGCGCACCGCCTGCACGAAACCAGCCGCTTCGTCCGCCTGGACGCGGGCGGCGCCGAATCCCCGCAAGGCCGCTGGCTGTACGTTGACGGCGACCTGACCTGACCTGACCCCGACCGCCGCCATGCCGACACTCGAGACCAAGCTCAACCCACGTGCCGACGACTTCAAGGCCAACGCCGACGCCATGCGCGCGCTGGTGGCCGACCTGCGCGACAAGGTCGCCCGCATCGCCCGGGGCGGCGGCGACGATGCGCGCGCCAAGCACCTCGCGCGCGGCAAGCTGCTGCCGCGCGAGCGCGTGCAGCAACTGCTCGACCCCGGCACGCCGTTCCTGGAGTTCTCGCAGCTGGCGGCCCACGGCATGTACGACGACGCCGCGCCCGGCGCCGGCATCATCACCGGCATCGGCCGCATCTCGGGGCAGGAATGCGTGATCGTGTGCAACGACGCCACCGTCAAGGGCGGCACCTACTACCCGATGACGGTGAAGAAGCACCTGCGCGCACAGGAGATCGCCGAGCAGAACCACCTGCCCTGCGTCTACCTGGTCGACTCGGGCGGCGCCAACCTGCCCAACCAGGACGACGTCTTCCCCGACCGCGACCACTTCGGCCGCATCTTTTACAACCAGGCCAACCTGTCGGCCAAGGGCATCCCGCAGATCGCGGTGGTGATGGGCTCATGCACGGCCGGCGGCGCCTACGTGCCGGCCATGAGCGACGAATCGATCATCGTCAAGGAACAGGGCACCATCTTCCTGGCCGGCCCGCCGCTGGTGAAGGCCGCCACCGGCGAGGTGGTGAGCGCCGAAGACCTGGGCGGCGCCGATGTGCACACGCGCCTGTCGGGCGTGGCCGACTACTTCGCCAACAACGACGCGCACGCGCTGGCCCAGGCCCGCGGCATCGTCGCCCACCTGAACCGCCGCAAGCCCGAGCAGGTGCAGATTCATGCGCCGATCGAGCCGCGCTACGCGGCCGAAGAACTCTACGGCGTGATCCCGACCGACACACGCAAGCCGTTCGACGTGCGCGAAGTCATCGCCCGCATCGTCGACGATTCGGCCTTCGATGAATTCAAGGCGCGCTACGGAACCACGCTGGTGTGCGGCTTCGCCCGCATCTGGGGGTATCCGGTCGGCATCATCGCCAACAACGGCATCCTGTTCTCGGAGGCGGCGCTCAAGGGCGCGCACTTCATCGAGCTGTGCTGCCAGCGCAAGATCCCGCTGGTGTTCCTGCAGAACATCACCGGCTTCATGGTCGGGCGCAAGTACGAGAACGAGGGCATCGCCAAGAACGGCGCCAAGATGGTGACGGCGGTGGCCACCGCCCAGGTGCCCAAGTTCACGGTCATCATCGGCGGCTCGTTCGGGGCGGGCAACTACGGCATGTGCGGGCGCGCGTATTCGCCGCGCTTTCTGTGGATGTGGCCGAACGCGCGCATCTCGGTGATGGGCGGCGAGCAGGCCGCGAGCGTGCTCGCTACCGTGCGCCGCGACGGCATCGAAGCCAAGGGCGGCCACTGGAGCACGGACGAGGAAGCCGCCTTCAAGGCGCCGATCCGCGAGCAGTACGAGCGCCAGGGCCATCCGTACTACGCCAGCGCGCGCCTGTGGGACGACGGCGTGATCGACCCGGCCGATACGCGCAGCGTGCTGGGCCTGGGGCTGTCGGCCAGCCTGAACGCGCCGATCGGCGAGATGAATTTCGGCGTGTTCCGCATGTAGGCGGGCCGCCACGGTACTCAACGGAGAGCGACGTGAACCACGCACATCGGCCGGGATGGCGCCGCGCATGGGCCGTGCTCGGCTGCGCCCTGCTGCTCGCCACGGCCGCGCGCGCCGACGACGCGCCGCCGGCCGGCATGACCGAGCAGGTGGTGGAGGTGCCCAAGCCGGCCGGCATCTTCACCATCCGGCTGGAGACCACCATCTTCAAGCCGGCCGGCGACGGCCCCTTTCCGCTGATCGTGCTCAACCACGGCAAGGCGCAAGGCAAGCCGGCCTTCCAGGACCGTGCCCGCTACAGCGCGCAGGCCGCCGCGCTGGTGGCGCGCGGCTATGTGGTGGCGCTGCCGATGCGCCAGGGGTTCTCCAGATCGGGCGGCGTCTACATCGGCGGCGGCTGCAACGTGGAGTCCAACGGCATCGTGCAGGCCGAGGACGTGGTGGCCGCGCTCGACTACCTGACGCAGCAGCCGTACGTGGACCGCAGCCGCATCGTCATCATGGGCCAGTCGCACGGCGGGCTGACGACGATGGCGTTCGGCACGCTCGCCTACCCCGGCGTGCGCGGCCTGGTCAATTTCGCAGGCGGCCTGCGCAACGACACCTGCGTCGCCTGGGAAGACAACCTGGTGCACGCCTTCGGCAACTACGGCAAGCAGTCGCGCTATCCGTCGCTGTGGTTCTACGGCGATAACGACAGCTACTGGCCCAGGCCGCTGCCGGACCAGCTGTTCGCCGCCTACACCGGCGCGGGCGGCAAGGCCCGCCTGGTCGACTTCGGCACCTTCCAGGGCGATTCGCACGGCATGTTCGGCAGCCGTGCCGGCCTGCCCATCTGGCTGCCGGAGGTCGACGCCTTCCTGCGCGAGCTCGGCCTGCCCAGCGGCCCCGTCCCCACCTCCACACCGGCCAGCGCATCGGCCGCTGCCAACCAGGACACGCAATGAACGCCTTCGAGACCCTCGCCTTCGCACAGCACGGCGCCGTGGCCACGGTCACGCTCAACCGGCCGGACGTGCGCAACGCCTTCAACGAGACCGTCATCGCCGAGCTGACCGGGGCGTTCCACGCCCTGGCCACGGAAGACAGCGTGCGCGCCATCGTGCTGGCCGGCCACGGCCCGGCCTTCTGCGCGGGCGCCGACCTGAACTGGATGCAGAAGATGGCCGGCTACTCCGACGACGAGAACCGCGCCGACGCCCTGCGCCTGGCCGAGATGCTGCGCGCCATCCATGCCTGCCCGAAACCCGTGGTCGCCCGCGTGCACGGCGACACCTACGCGGGCGGCGTCGGCCTGGTGTCGGCCTGCGACATCGTCGTAGCGGCGGATACCGCACACTTCTGCCTGTCGGAGGCCAGGCTCGGCCTGATTCCGGCTACTATCAGCCCCTACGTGATCCGCGCGCTGGGCGAACAGGCCTCGCGCCGCTACTTCATCACCGCCGAGCGCTTCACCGCGGCCGAGGCGCACCGCCTGGGCCTCGTCCATGAACTGGCCGGCGCCGAGGCGCTGGACGCCACGGTGGACGCGCTCACCGCCGCGCTGGTGGCCAACAGCCCCAACGCGGTGCGGGAAAGCAAGCGGCTGGTGCGCGAGATCGCCGGCGCGCCGATCGACGACGCGCTGCTGGCCGACACCGCCAACCGCATCGCCACCATCCGCGCCTGCGCCGAAGGCCGCGAAGGCGTGCAGAGTTACCTGGGCAAGCGCAAGCCGAACTGGCTGCTGCCGGCCTGACCCCATTCATTATTTGTTCGTTTCAAGGAAGTCCCATGCAACACGCCCCGCTCAACTTCGTTCCCGATGCCGCCAAGGTGCCGCCCACGGCCGGCCAGAGCCCGAACGCGCGCTGGAGCCGCGAGGCCATCGAAGCGCTGTTCGCCCTGCCGTTCAACGACCTGCTGTTCCAGGCGCAGCAGGTGCACCGCGCCCACTTCGACGCCAACGCGGTGCAGCTCTCCACGCTGCTGTCGATCAAGACCGGCGGCTGCCCCGAGGATTGCTCCTACTGCCCGCAATCGGCCCGCTACGACACCGGCGTCGAGGCCGAGAAGCTGATGCCGATCGACACCGTGCTCGAAGCCGCCTCCCGCGCCAAGCAGAACGGCGCCAGCCGCTTCTGCATGGGCGCGGCCTGGCGCAACCCCAAGCCGCACCAGCTCGATGCCGTGGCCGACATGGTGCGCGGGGTCAAGGCGATGGGCCTGGAGACCTGCGTCACGCTCGGCATGCTCAAGCAAGAGCAGGCCCAGCAGCTCAAGAATGCCGGCCTCGACTACTACAACCACAACCTCGACACCGCGCCCGAGTTCTACGGCGAGATCATCACCACGCGCACCTACCAGGACCGCCTCGACACCCTCGAACACGTGCGCGACGCCGGCATCAACGTGTGCTGCGGCGGCATCGTCGGCCTGGGCGAATCGCGCCACGAGCGCGCGGGGCTGGTCGCCGAGCTGGCCAACATGGAGCCGTATCCGGATTCGGTGCCGATCAACAACCTCGTCAAGGTCGAAGGCACGCCGCTGGCGAGCAACGAAGCGCTCGACCCGTTCGAGTTCGTGCGCACCATCGCCGTGGCGCGGATCACCATGCCCAAGGCCATGGTGCGGCTGTCCGCCGGCCGCGAAGCAATGGACGACGCGCTGCAGGCGCTGTGCTTCCTGGCGGGGGCCAACTCGATCTTCTACGGCGAGAAGCTGCTGACGACCGACAACCCGGAGGCCGATGCCGATCGCAAGCTGCTGGCGCGGCTGGGGATGCGGGTGGAGGTGCAGGATCATATGCATCAGGCGGAAGGGGCGCAGCATTCGCACTCTCATTCGTCGCATTGCCATATCGACATTACGCCGGCTGATTGATTTTTTTTTGTGGGGATGGGTTGGTTTTTTTGTTGGTGGTCCATCCCTTGTTTCATCCCCTGCCGGGGCTGACTCACTTTTCTTTGTCTTGCCAAAGAAAAGTAAGCAAAAGAAAGGCGCGCCCGATGCGGCGACCCCCTCCTTGAATTTCTGTTGCAAGGAGGGAGGGGAGGCAAACTCGCTTCGCTCAGACAGCCTCCCCTCTTTTTCCTCCTTGCAACAGAAATTCAAGGCGCCGCATAGGGCAGGAACGGCCAAACCATCGGTACACATGTGTAGCCGTGAAACAAAAGTAAGACGCGGAACCCGCGAAGCAACAAACAGGAGCCTGACGGGCATGCAAACCAATTGTTTGCTTTTCCTGCCCTAGATGGCGCCTTGAATTTTTGTTACGGGGAGGAAAAAGGAAGGGGGCTGTCTGAGCGCAGCGAGTTTGCCCCCTTCCCCTCCCCGTAACAAAAATTCAAGGAGGCTTTCGCCATCTCGGGCGCGCCTTTCTTTTGCCTACTTTTCTTTGGCAAGACAAAGAAAAGTAGGTCAGCCCCGGCAGGGGATGAAACAAGGGTTGCACCACAAGTGCCAAGCCCCGGCAGAAGCCAAGAAATGCACCACAAGTGCAAACCACGCAGAAAGAGAAAAAGCACAAGGAGACAAACCCAATGTTCACCAAGCTGCTCATCGCCAACCGAGGCGAAATCGCCTGCCGGGTCGCCGCGACCTGCCGTCGCCTGGGCATCCGCACCGTTGCGGTGTATTCGGATGCCGACGTCAATGCGCGCCACGTCGCCGCGTGCGATGAGGCCATCCACATCGGTGAGCCGGCCGCGCGCGACAGTTACCTGCGCGCCGACCGCATCCTCGAGGCCGCGCGCGCGACGGGGGCTCAGGCCATCCATCCGGGCTATGGCTTCCTGTCGGAGAACGAGGCCTTTGCGCGAGCCTGCTCGGAGGCCGGCCTGGTCTTCGTCGGGCCGCCGGCCTCGGCCATCGAGGCGATGGGCAGCAAGAGTGCGGCCAAGGCACTGATGGAGACGGCCGGCGTGCCGCTGGTGCCCGGCTACCACGGCGACAACCAGGATGCCGCGTTCCTGCGCACGCAGGCCGATCGCATCGGCTACCCGGTGCTGATCAAGGCCAGCGCGGGCGGCGGCGGCAAGGGCATGCGCGTGGTGGAGACGGGCGAGGCATTCGCGGCCGCGCTGGCCTCGGTCAAGCGCGAGGCATCGAGCAGCTTCGGCGATGACCGCGTGCTGATCGAGAAGTACCTGACGCGCCCGCGCCATATCGAGATCCAGGTATTCGCCGACAGCCTCGGCAACGCGGTCTACCTGTTCGAGCGCGACTGCTCGGTGCAGCGCCGCCACCAGAAGGTGCTGGAGGAAGCGCCCGCGCCTGGCATGACACCGGAGCGCCGCCGCGCCATGGGCGAGGCCGCCGTGGCCGCGGCGCGCGCGGTGGGCTACGTGGGCGCCGGCACCGTCGAGTTCATCGTCGATGAGGACGGCACCTTCTACTTCATGGAGATGAACACGCGCCTGCAGGTCGAGCACCCCGTCACCGAGATGATCACGGGCGAGGACCTCGTCGAATGGCAGCTGCGCGTGGCCTGCGGCGAACCGCTGCCGCGCACGCAAGACGCGCTGCGCATCCACGGCCACGCGCTGGAGGCCCGCATCTACGCCGAGAACCCCGAGCGCGACTTCCTGCCCTCGATCGGCACGCTGAAGGTGCTGCGCACGCCGGCGGCGGTGGAGTTCACCGTCGGCGCGCAGGCCAGCGGCGAGCCGGCCGCGGTGCGCATCGATTCGGGCGTGCGCGAGGGCGATGCCATCAGCCCGTACTACGACCCGATGATCGCCAAGCTGATCGTCTGGGGCCGCGACCGCGAGGAAGCGCTGGCGCGCATGCTGCAGGCGCTGGGCGGCTTCCACCTGGTCGGGCTGTCGTCCAACGTGGCCTTCCTGCGGCGGCTGGTGGCATCACAGCCGTTTGCCGCGGCGGACCTGGATACCGGCCTGATCGCGCGTCACCACGACGCGCTGTTCCCGGCCGCGCCGCCGGTGCCGCGCGAAGCGGTCGCGCTGGCGGCGGCCGCGCTGCTGGCCCGCGAGGCGCGCGGCCTGCGCACCCAGATGGACAATCGGCGCGACCCGCACTCCCCCTGGGCACGCGGCAGCGGCTGGCGCCTGAACGGCGAGGCCGAGCGCAGGCTGCGCTTCGCGCAGGGCGACCAGGCCATCGAAGCGCGCCTGGTCTACGGCCGCGACGGCACGCGCCTGCGCGTCGACGACCACGAAACGCCCTTCACCACGCAGCGCCACGGCGACACCTTCACCGTCGCGCTCGGCTCGCACAAGGCGGCCGGCCAGGTGCACGTCGACGGCGACGCCTTCCACGTCTTCACCGGCGGCACGCACTGGGCACTGGAGCGCGACGACCTGCTCGCCCATGCCGGCGAGGCCGACGACGAAGGCGGCAAGCTGACCGCACCGATGCCCGGCAAGGTCATCGCCGTGCTGGCCGCGCCGGGCCAGAGCGTCGCCAAGGGCGCGCCGCTGGTGGTCATGGAAGCGATGAAGATGGAGCACACCCTCACCGCCCCGGCCGATGGCGTGGTCGAGTCGGTGCTGTACGGCGTGGGGGATCAGGTGGCCGAAGGGGTGCAGTTGCTGGCGTTCAAGCCCGCGGCGTAATGCAGCCGCACGGGCGATGCACGGCACCCAGAATATAGCCGCGTATAATGCACAAAATTCTGTACAACATCTGGAGGCCGCAATGGCATTCTCGGCACGCGACATCATCCCGCTGTCCCAGGCCCGCGCTCACCTCTCGGAGTTGGCCGAGCAAGTGAAGGCCGGTGCGGAAAAGATCGTCACGAAAAACGGTGAGAGCTATATCGCCTTGATCGACGCGCAGCGACTCGACTACTACCACCAGCTCGAACGCGCACGCATTCACCTGCTCGTGCTGGACGAGGCATCCAAGGGATTGGCCGATGTGGAAGCCGGCCGTGTCAAGGACGCACGCCGGGCACTTGGGGCGTTGAAGCACCGGCGCAGCAGCAAAGCCTAGCCCGGAGATGGCACACAAGCAACGCCTGACCGTCAAGCTGACGGAAAACTTCGAACGCAATCTCGAAACGATCGAAGCCTTCTGGTCCGAGCATCAATCTCCCGCGAACTATGACCGCTTGCTGGATGAACTGGTCGAGACCGTCGTGCCCAACCTGGAGCAGTTCCCAATGATGGGCGCGCCACTCCTGTCGCGACCGGCAGCCTCGGTCGAGGCCTTGTCCAGACAGGGGCAACTGAAGGATCAACTCGCCCGCTTCGCCGCAGGCGAGCTTCGCGAATACCTCCTGCCGGACTACCTGGTCTTGTACGCCCACATCGACAGCACCATCTACCTGCTGTCGATCCGGCACCACCGGCAGCTGTCCTTCGATTTCACGCACCTCTGGTCCGGACCGCACTGAAACCCGCCGCCACGCGCCCCGGCCCCCCTGCTACACTCCTTGACGTATACGTCAACTACCACGCGGCGCCCCATGCACATCCAGATCTACACCCCCGACGGCAAGCCCCAGCCCTGGCTGGACGGCTTCGCGCAAGCGCTGCCCGGGGCGCGGCTGTCGGTCTGGGCGCAAGGCGCGGCGCACGATGCCGACTACGCGGTGGTCTGGCAGCCGCCCGCCGACATGCTGCGCGGGCGCACCGACCTGCGCGCGGTGTTCAACCTGGGCGCCGGCGTCGATGCCATCCTGGGCCTGCTCGCGCAATCGCCCGATGCGCTGCCCGCGAGCGTGCCGATCGTGCGCCTGGACGACGCCGGCATGGCCGCGCAGATGAGCGAATACGTCACCCACGCCGTGCTGCGCTTCTTCCGCCGGCTGGACGAATACGAGCGCCTGCAGCAGGCGAAGATCTGGCGCTTCCTGAAGCCGTTCGACCGCGATGCATTCGTGGTCGGCGTGCTGGGCCTGGGCGTGCTGGGCACGCACATCGCGCGCACGCTGGCGGGCTTCGGCTTTCCGGTGCGCGGGTGGAGCCGCTCGGCCAAGTCGGTGGAAGGCATCGACTGCCGCGCGGGCGCCGATGCCCTGCCCGGCTTCCTGGCCGGCACGCGCGTGCTGATCAACGTGCTGCCGCTGACGGCCGATACCGAGAACGTGCTCGATGCCGCGCTGTTCGACCAGCTCGAAGCCGGCGCGTATCTCATCAACGTGGCACGCGGCAAGCACCTGGTCGAGGACGACCTGCTCGCGGCCGTCGCGCGCGGGCAGATCGCCGGCGCGGCGCTCGACGTCTTCCGCACCGAGCCGCTGCCCACCGATCATCCCTTCTGGGCCGAACCGCGCATCCGCATCACGCCGCACATCTCGGCGCTGACGCTGCGCGAGGTCAGCATTGCCCAGATCGCGCGCAAGATCCGCGCGCTGGAAGCCGGCGAGCCGATCGCCGGCATTGTCGATCTGCAACGAGGTTACTGAGATGACGTTCCCGCATTTTGTGAAGGTGGTCGAGGTCGGCCCGCGCGACGGCCTGCAGAACGAGAAGTCGCCGGTGTCCACCGAGGCCAAGGTGGAGCTGGTGAACCGCCTGTCCGACGCCGGCTTCGTCAACGTGGAGGCCGCGTCGTTCGTCTCGCCCCGGTGGGTGCCCCAGATGGCCGACGGCGCCGACGTGATGGCGCGCATCCAGCGCCGGCCCGGCACGCTGTATTCCGCGCTGACGCCCAACATGAAGGGCTTCGAGGCCGCCGCCGCCGCGGGCGCCGATGAAGTGGTGATCTTCAGCGCGGCCAGCGAGGCGTTCTCGCAGAAGAACATCAACTGCTCGATCGCCGAATCGATCGAACGGTTCGTGCCGGTGGCCCAAGCCGCCAAGGACGCGGGCATCCGGCTGCGCGGGTCGATCTCGTGCGCGCTGGGCTGTCCGTACCAGGGCGAGGTACCGGTGGCGTCGGTCGTGGATGTGGTCAAGCGGCTGGCGGCGCTCGGCTGCGACGAGATCGACATCGCCGACACCATCGGCGTGGGCACCGCCGGCCGCGTCAAGGCCGTGATGGAAGCCGCCGCCGCCGCCTTCCCGCTCGACCGGCTGTCGGGCCATTTCCACGACACCTACGGCCAGGCGCTGGCCAATATCCTGGCGAGCCTGGAAGTAGGCGTTGCCATCTTCCACGCGTCGGTGGCGGGGCTGGGCGGCTGCCCGTACGCCCGCGGCGCGACCGGCAACGTCGCCACCGAAGACGTGCTGTACCTGCTGCACGGGCTGGGCATCCGCACCGGCATCGACCTGGACAAGGTGGTGCTGGCCGGCGACTTCATCTCCCAGGCCATCGGCCGGCCGACCGCCTCGCGCGCCGGCCGCGCCCTGCTGCTCAAGCTGCAAGACCAGATCGCCCAGGCCTGCATCTGACGCCAACGCTCGATGACGACGATGATGATGATGACCACCGCATCCGACACCCCCGCCCCCCTGCCCGAATCCGCCCAGCGCGTGGCCGACCACCTGCGCGCGCTCGGCTACGACAAGACCATCGTGATGCTGCCGGCCACCGGCAAGACCTCCGCCGAGGCCGCCGCCGGGCTGGGCTGCTCGGTGGCGGAGATCGCCAAGTCGATCCTCTTCCGGCGCGCGGAAGACGATGCGCCGGTGCTGGTGATCGCCAGCGGCACCAACCGTGTCGACGAGGCCAAGGTGTCGGCGCGCGTGGGCGCGCTGGCCAAGGCCGACGCCCGGTTCGTGCGCGAGAAGACCGGCTACGCCATCGGCGGCGTGTGCCCCGTCGGCCATGCCGTCCAGCCGGTGATGCTGCTCGACGAAGACCTGTTCCGCTTCGACAGCGTGTGGGCCGCCGCCGGCCATCCGCACGCGGTCTTCAACCTGACGCCCGCCGAACTGGCGGCGATGACCGGCGCCCCGGTGGCGGACATCGCCCAGCGGGGTTGACCGGCCTGCCACGGCCATGGACGCCTGCACCCGCTCGCAACTGAAGCTGACGCTCGGCAAGCTGCGCAACCGCTGCGCGCAGGCCGAGCGCGCGCAGCCGGTCGCCTCGCCCTGCATCAACGTATGCCGGATGGACGGCTCGCGCGGCCTGTGCATCGGCTGCATGCGCACGCTCGACGAGATCGCGGCGTGGTCCGCGCTGCCCGACGCCGCGCGCGTCGCCATCTGGCGGCAATTGCCCGAGCGCGCCCGCGCGTGGCTCGAAGACACCGCCCGCGCATGACGGCCGGCCACGGCATCGCCGCCCTGCCCGGCACGATGCGCGTGTTCGAGCGCGGCTGGCTGTCGTCCAACAACATCCTGTTCTTCGACGACGATGCGCACGGCGGCTGCGCGCTCGTCGATTCCGGCTACCTGACGCACGCGCCGCAGACCGTGGCGCTGACGCGGCATGCGCTGCAGAGCCGGCCGCTGCGCCGGCTGCTCAACACGCACCTGCACGCCGACCACTGCGGCGGCAACGCGGCGCTGCAGGCCGCCTACGGCTGCCGCATCCGCGTGCCCGCCGCGCAGATCGGCGACGTGCGCCGCTGGGACACCGACGCGCTCAGCTACCGGCCCACCGGCCAGCAATGCGAGCGCTTCACGCTGCCCGAGGGCGACACCGCCGAAACCGGCCTGACCGACGGCATGACGGCGCGCCTGGGCGGCCTCGACTGGCAGGTGATCAGCGCACCGGGACACGACCCGCACGCCGTCATCCTGTACAGCCCCGACACGCGCGTGCTGCTCTCAGCCGATGCGCTGTGGGAGCGCGGCTTCGGCGTGATCTTTCCGGAGCTGGAGGGCGAGAGCGGCTTTGCCGAGCAGGAGGCGATCCTGGCGTGCATCGCGCGGCTCGGTGCGCGCGTGGTGGTGCCGGGCCATGGCCGGCCGTTCACCGAGGTGGAGGCGGCCATCGACGCGGCACGGGGCCGGCTCGCCTACTTGCGCGCCGATCCGGAGCGCAACGCCCTGCACGGCCTCCGCGTGCTGGTGAAGTTCAAGCTGCTGGAGCAGCAGGCCATCACGCGCGAGGCGCTGGCGGCCTGGTTCGCGCAGGCCTCGCTGATTCCGCGCCTGCAGGCGCGCTTCTTTGCCGCGACGCCGCTGCCGGCGCTGCTGGAGGCGACCCTCGCGGCGCTGGTCAAGGCCGGCGCCGCGGCCGTTGAAGACGCGCGGATCGTCAACCGCGACTGACGCGGCCGCGACCAACGGCTGCCTCGGCCTGCCCGCCATGGCCGATGGCCCGACAACAATGTTCCGCCGACGGACTACGGCCCGTCATGGACATGGGGCGATCAGGAAGACGTGGCGGCGAGCGCGTCCAGGTACTCCACGTTATCCAGGACGGGCGCCAACAGTTCCTCCACCGTCGCGCGGGTCCAGCCTCGCCGCCCGACCAGGTCCGCCAGCACGGCGGCGCGGACCATGTCCCGCTTGACGTCAGTGACCACGTTGTCGTCGATCTCCGCGTCCTCCGGGTATTGCAGGATCGCCTGCCGGTCGCGCGCCGTCAACGGCGGCGCGGAAGACGTGCCCGGCGCAGCCGGATCGAAGGCTTCGACCGCGCCATAGCGCGCTTTGTACCGCTCGTTGACCGCCTTCGCGATGGAGACGATTTCTTCATACATGGCCCCTCGACCCGGCTCCCCTTGGTGCAGCGAGGCATCGATGCCTTCGCTGGCGAAGGCCACGCGCTGGATGCAGCCCGTGTTGCAGGGGGCATCCTTGCCGACATCGGCCAGGCGCAGCAGCAAGGCCGCGGTCAGGTTGTTCTTGAGCTCCGGGTCCTTGCGGGACCGCACGTACGACCACGTATCCGCCAAAGCGACGTTGGCGTGGAACGCGTAGTCGGGGTCCCCCTTGGTCGGCCCCATTTTCAGCAGGTGCTTGATGCCTTTGCCGGCGTTGCGCAAATCGTCGATACGCCCCTTCAGCCGCGCCTTCTGCTGCTCCGCTTCCGTCTGCGCCCGTGCCTGCGCCGCCTCGTCCTCCTGCTCCTCCTCGGCCTCCTCCGCGTCTCGCGCCTCTTCGGCCTCCTCCGCCTGCTCGGCAGCCATCGCCTCCATGGCCTCGACGGTCTCGAATGCCTCGAACGCCGCCAGGGCTTCCAGTGCCGTCTCGCTGGCCTCGGCCTTCAATGCCTGCTTGAGCTGATCGCTGCGCTGGCCGATCACCGCACGCAGATCGGCGGCGGACTCGTCGACCGACCGGCGCTGATCCTCGGGCGTGAGGCGCTTCATCGCGTTGAGCAACTGCTGCCCGCGCGTCAACAGGGCATCGGCATGCACGTTGATCCGGCCATCCCGCACGTACTGCTCGATGTGCGCATTCAGGACGGCCTCGGGCACATCGCCGGCGGCCCATGCCTGGATTTCGCTGCGGGACACGTCGACGCCGCCCAGGTTGAAGTGCGCCTGGTCCTGCGGGGCGTGATGGATCAGCGACTGCGCCGCCACCTTGATCATCGGCGCCTGCTGGAAGGCGATGCTGAACTCCAGCGCCTGCGCCGCATACGATGCAGCGTTGGGCCGGCACGCTTGATCCTTGGCCGATGCGTACCGCCGGGCCTCGTCCGTGATCGCGAAGCGCGCCGCGTATTCGCATAGTGCGAGGGATATCCAGGGATTCGCGGTGCCGTCCGGATTGCGGAACCGGATTGACCGCTCGAGCTGCGCCACCAGGAACGCCTGACCGGCGCCATGGGTCTGCGGCTCCGGCCCCCTGGGGTTCAACAGCTTGGCCAATCGGAATGGCTTGTCGAGGAGGCGTGTCACCGCCGCCCCCGGATCGGTGCGCGGATCCTGCAGCAGCCTGGAGGCCAGCGCGTCGTTTCCATTGCGCAGCGCGATCTGGACCGCAACCTGGCCGTCGATATTGCGGGCGTTCGGATTGAAGCCGTTGCGCCCCTCGCTGCTGCCCTGGAGGAAGGCGCGGGTGGCGTCCAGGACCCGCTGTCTGTGTTGGAGCTCCGTGAATGCGGTGTCCCGCCCGGCCTGCACGTACCGATGCGGCTTGGCGCAAGCCAGCCGGGTCAGCGGCGTATGCCCGCCCGGGCCAAGCGCATTCAGATCGATGTGCGGCGATCGGGCCAGCGCTAAGAGGCAATCGAGCTCCTTGCCGGTGCGCAACCGATGGCGCGCAAACGAACCGCTCTCCAGATGCGCCACGAACTGGGCGAGCGCTTGCCAGACAGGGGGATGGCCGTCCTTGTCCGGCCGGTTGACCTGTACGCTGGAATGGCTGGCCAGTGCACGCACGCCATCGACGTCCAGCTTGGCGATCGCCATCGTCAGCGGTGTGTGATGCTTGGCATTGGGCAGGTTGGGTTCGATATGGGGGTGGCGCAACAACTCGCCCGCCGCGTCCAGCCCACGCTTGCGCACCGCAAGGTGCAGCGCGGTATTGCCGTCGCGGTCCTGCCGGTTCACCTCGGTGCGCGGATGCGCAACCAATGCGCGCGTGAGATCGGCATGGCGCTTGCCGGCTGCGATATGAAGCGGCGTCTGCCCGTGCTTGCCGGCCATGTTCGGGTCGATCTCCTCATGCTGGAGCAGCGCCCCGACCACGACGGCATGCCCCGCTTCGACGGCGCGCTGGAGCGGCGTCTCCCCGCGCGTGTTGATCTGGTTGATGAGGATGGCGGACTCCGGCCGCGCCAGCATCAGGCGGACGACCTCCAGGTGTCCGCGCTTGGCGGCCGATGCCAGCAGCGTGGTCCCGTTTGCGTTGACGGCCATCGCCAGGTCCGGACGGCTTTGCAGCAGGCCCGCCAGCGCGTCCGCCTTGCCGGCTTCGGCCATGGAGAAGGCCTGTTTCAGCACGGCCTTTTCCGGATCGGCCTTGAACAGCGCGTTGAAACCCTTGGTCAGGCCGGCAAGCGGACCGCTCGCCCTGCGAGGGGTATTGCCGGGTGCGGGAGAAGCGCCGGGCGTGCGCTCCGTCTGGGGCGAACGCGACGGTGTGAGGAATTGCAGCGGGGACAGGAGATAGCGACGAGGGAGGTCCATGGCAGTCCTGGTGAGATCGGGATCTGCGCTTTCGGAGCCGGCCACCGGCAACAGCGGTCTCTCAACGTAGGCCGCACTGCGGCACAAACGCCTTCCTTTGCCCAAAGCGCAAATGGCGCCCCATGGTCCCATGGCGGGCACGCCGGCCCCGTCCGGCCACCCGAAAACACAGCACGCAAAACGCAGCAGCGAAGTCGCCGCCGACTGGCCCCCTCAGCCGAAAAACGCCCGCATCTCCACCAGCAATGCCTCCGGCGCCTCCTCCGGTACATAGTGCCCGCATGGCACCGTGCCACCGCTGACGTCGTCGGCCACCGCGCGCCACAGCGCCAGGGGCTCGAAGCACCGCTGGATCACGCCATGCTGCCCCCACAGCACGCGCAGCGGCACCGCGATGCGCCGGCCGGCCGCGCGGTCGGCGCGATCGTGCTCCAGGTCGATGGTGGCAGCGGCGCGGTAGTCCTCGCACATGGCGTGCACGCAGGCCGGTTCGCGCATGGCGGCGGCGTAGGCGGCCATGGCTTCCGGCGCGAAGGGCGCGAGGCCGGCATGCCGCAGCCCCATCAGTTTGCCGATGTAGAAATCGGGCGTGGCATTGATGAGCGTCTCGGGAAACGGCGCCGGCTGGATCAGGAAGAACCAGTGCCAGTAGGCGGCGGCGAAGGCCATGTCGGTCTGTTCGTACATCGCCAGCGTGGGGGCGATGTCGAGCAGCATCGCACGCTCGACGCGCCCGGCATGATCGACGCACAGGCGATGGGCGACACGCGCGCCGCGATCATGGGCGCACAGGCCGAAGCGCTCGAAGCCGAGCGCACGCATCACGTCCACCTGGTCCTGCGCCATCGCGCGCTTGCTGTACTCGACGTGCGTGGCGCTGCCGGCCGGCTTGGACGAGGCGCCATAGCCGCGCAGGTCGGTGGCAACCACGGTGTGCTCGCGGGCCAGCTCGCGCGCCACCTTGTGCCAGATCACGTGGCTCTGCGGATGCCCGTGCAGCAACAGCAGCGGCGGGCCGCTTCCGCCGATGACCCCGGCGATCTCCACGCCGTTGGCCGCTTGCCGGAATGGGCGGAAGCCGAGGAACAGGGCCCGGTCGGCGGCGGCGATGGCAGCTTCGGGGGTGGGCGATGCGGTCATGCGGGTCTCCCGGCGGATGGAATGCGGCGATATGAGGGATCGTTCGCATGCTAGCGCAGCGCCAGCATGCATGTCGGCGCCCGGCGGACGCGTCCGGCCGCCTGGCGCGCGCCACCGCAACCCGCCCCGGACGCCTGGCGCAGCCCGCCCGCGCCAGGGTCCGGCACCAGCGCGTGGCACGCGGCGGAGTGCGGGATCGTTCCTATAATCGGAAACGGACCACGCCGTCCGCCCACCCCAGCCAGGAGACGTCATGCCCGCCGCCAAGCACCTCCCCGCCGTGCTGCAGCACCTGACCCTGCCGGTGATCGGTTCGCCGATGTTCATCGTCAGCTATCCGGAACTGGTGCTCGCACAGTGCAAGGCCGGCATCGTGGGGGCATTTCCGGCGCTCAACGCGCGCCCGGCCGACGTGCTGGACGACTGGCTCACACAGATCAACGCCGACCTCGCCGCCCACCGCGCCGCGCATCCGCACGCCGTGGTCGGGCCGCTGGCGGTCAACCAGATCGTGCACGCCTCCAACGCACGGCTGGAGCAGGACGTGGCCACCTGCGTCAAGCACAAGGTGCCGATCTTCATCACCTCGCTGCGCGCGCCGGTCAGGGAGATCCTCGACGCGGTGCACAGCTACGGCGGCATCGTGCTGCACGACGTGATCAACCTGCGCCATGCCGAGAAGGCGCTCGAGGCCGGCGTCGACGGGCTGATCCTGGTGGCCGCCGGGGCGGGCGGCCATGCGGGCACGCTGTCGCCGTTCGCGCTGGTGGGCGAGGTGCGACGCATCTTCAATGGGCCGATCGCGCTGTCGGGCGCCATCGCCACGGGCGACGCCATCCTGGCCGCGCAGGCCATGGGCGCGGACCTCGCCTACATCGGCACGCGCTTCATCGCCAGCCAGGAGGCGCATGCCGCCGGCGCGTACAAAGAGGCCATCCTGCGCGCGGCGGCCTCCGACATCGTCTACACCAACCTCTTCACCGGCGTGCACGGCAACTACATCCGCGAGAGCATCGAACTGGCCGGGCTGGACCCGGAGGCCCTACCCGAGGCCGACAAGTCGAAGATGAACTTCGGCGACGCCAGCGCCAAGGCCCGGGCGTGGAAGGACATCTGGGGTGCGGGCCAAGGCGTCGGGCAGATCTCGGACCTGCCGCCGGCCGGCGAGATCGTGACGCGCCTGAAAGCCGAATACGAGGCGGCCAAGCTGCGGCTGGCCCTGCATCTGCGCCTGTGAAGCGCGGACCGGCTCGCTGCAAAGAGCGCCATGGAGCACATGGTTTGACTTGTCCCGCAGGCACTCCTACAGTCAAAGGCTCAACAACAAGCGCGCGGCGTTGAGGATTGACGACCCGCGCAGCGAGAAGCGCAAGCATCCTTGGGGGGATGATCGACAGGCGTCCGGTTCCCTGTCGGTGCGCGCCGACAAGAAGGAGAACACGATGACGCATCGCCATGCGCCCGCGCGCCGGCTCACGAGGCTGGTCGCCCTGGCGCTGAGCGTGGCCGCGCCTGTCCTGACCGGCTGCTCCACTCCACCTAGCCCTGCCCCCGTCGCGGCCGCCGCGCCGCACAGCCCGCAAGCGCCGGATGCGCTCGCCAGGTCCGTCTATGTCTACGCCTTTCCGCTGATGATGACGGATGCGCTGCAGCGGACCGCCTCGGTGCAGGCGCCGGCCGGCCGTTTCCTGCATCAGCGCAGCCTGGACGACGATGCGCTGCCGCCCGGCGTGCGCGCCCGTGCCGACACGCTGGCCAGCAGCGCCTTCCTGGATCTGCGCGACGGCCCCATCGTGCTCAGCGTGCCGGATCTCGGCCGGCGCCACGCATGGGTCTCGCTGTACGACGCCTGGACCGACATCTTCGACACCCTGGGCAGCCGCACCACCGGCGCGCGCGCGCTGCAGGTCGCCATCACGCCGCCCGGCTGGACAGGCGTGCTGCCGGCCGGCGTGCGCGCCATCGCCGCGCCGACGCCGATGGTGTGGGTAGTCGCCCGCATGCAGGTCAGCGGCCCGCGCGACGAAGCGGTCGCGCGGCGGCTGCAGGATCGCTTCCGGCTGACGCCGCTGGAAGACCTCAACAAGCCGCCGGCACGCGAGGCGCGCGAGAGGAACCGACCCGATGCCGACCTCGCCCAGAACGCCGCCCCGCAACGCACGGCAGCGCCGGATGCCAACGCGGGTTTCACGCGCATGGCCGCCCTGCTCAAGGACAAGCCCGACGCCGGCGCCACCCTGGCCGCGGCCCGGCAACAGGTGACGGCGCTGGACGCCAATGCGTACTTCGCGCGCTTTGCCGCCCTGCTCAAGGACAACCCGCCGCACCCCGCCGACTCGACCATGCTGCAAAGCGTGCGGGCGCTGGGTATCGCGCCCGGCCTGCCGATCGACCTCGGCCGGGATGCCGCCGGCGAGGCCATCGAACGCGGCGCCGCCGCGGCGCGCGACAGCCTGGCCATCGCCGCCAGGCAGCCGCCGATCACACAGAACGGCTGGTTCATCCCGCGCAACATCGGTGCCTACGGGCTCGACTACGAGCAGCGCGCCATCGTCGCCTGGGACGGCGCCGGCACCGACCTGCCGCAGGACGCGCTGATCGCGCGCACCAGCACCGACGCAGACGGCATGCCGCTCGACAGCATGCACCGCTACGTCCTGCATTTCGACCCCGGCCAGCTGCCGCCCGAAAACGCCGGCTGGGCGCTGGCCGCGGTCGGCATCGCCCGCCGCCCGTCGCAGCCCGGCGGGCACCGCGACCTGCTGAGCGCGGCCGATCACCCGCGCCCCAACCGCGACGGCTCGCTGGATATCGACCTCCAGCGCGACCCGCCGCCCAAGGGCCGCCGCGCCAACTGGCTGCCCGTGCCGACCGGCCCGTTTATCGTGCGCCTGACGCTGACGTGGCCCAAGGAAGCCGCGCTGGACAGCTCCTGGCTGCCGCCCCTGGTGCAGCGTCGGGAATAGCGCGGACTTGGTCGATTGGGATCCATTTTACCGGACAAGAATTTCCGTTAAACTGGATTCATGGACATCAACCAACGCCTCGCCCGCCGCCTGCGCGCCTTGCGCGACGCCCGCGGCCTGTCGCTCGACGCGCTGGCCGAACGCAGCCGCGTCGGCCGCTCGACCATCTCCCTGATCGAACGCGGAGAAAGCAGCCCGACCGCCGCCGTGCTCGACAAACTGAGCTCAGCGCTGGGCGTGACACTCGCCTCGCTGTTCGAAGACACCGCGCCGCCCGACGCCCCATCCCCCCTGTCGCATGCGGCCGACCAGCCGGTGTGGACCGACCCGGCCTCCGGCTACGTGCGCCGCAACCTGTCGCCCGCCGTGCGCTCGCCGATCCAGTTGGTCGAAGTCGCCTTCCCGCCCGGCGCGCGCGTCGCCTACGACACCGGGCCACGCGATGCGGACATCCACCAGCAGCTCTGGATGATCGACGGCACCATGGACATCACCGTGGGCGATACGCCGTGGCGCCTGGAGACCGGCGACTGCCTGGCCATGCGGCTGGACCGCCCGATCGCGTTTCACAACCCGACCGGCCGGCCGGCGCGCTATCTGGTGGCGCTGTCCATCCTGCCGTTCGCCGCTGCCCGGAGGACTGCATGAGCCTTGCCGATGACCTCACCACGGTACGCCGCGTCGGCCCCAACGAAGCGGCCGCCTGCGTGGAGGCGCTGGCCGACGTGCTGATCGATTGCGTGGAAGGCGGCGCGTCGGTCAGCTTCATGCTGCCGCTGTCGCGCGAGAAGGCGCTGGCGTTCTGGCGCAGCGTGGCCGACGGCGTGGCCCGCGGCGAACGCGCCCTGCTGATTGCCGAAGACGAGGCCGGCACCGTCCTCGGCACCGTGCAGCTGATCCTGGCCCAGCCCGAGAACCAGCCGCATCGCGCCGACGTCGCCAAGATGCTGGTGCACCGGCGGGCGCGCCGGCGCGGTGTCGCGCAGCGGCTGATGGCCGAGGTGGACGCCGTGGCGCGCGCCGAGGGCAAGAGCGTACTCGTCCTCGACACGGTCACCGGCGGCGACGCCGAGCGGCTGTACCAGCGCACCGGCTGGCAGCGTGTGGGCACCGTGCCCAACTACGCGCTGATGCCCGACGGCGCGTTCTGCGGCACGACGTTCTATTGCAGGCAGCTGGAGCTGGCGGCGCCCGCCGCCTAGCCTCCACGCACGATCCGCCCCGGAGGGCGCGCTCAGAGATTCAGCGTGCCGCGGCCGATCTCGATCACGCGGCCGCCGACGTGGATGGTGCCATCGGCCTCCACCCGCAGCGTCAGGTGACAGGGCCGCCGCACCGCCGCGCCCTGCTCGATGCGCAGCGAAACCGGCAACGCATGGCCGGTCGCGCGCAGCCAACCGCCCAGGTTGGCGCAGGCTGAGCCGGTGCCCGGGTCCTCGATCAGGCCGGCGCCGTATTCAAAGAAAAACCGCGCCACCACCGGCCCCGCGCTGCCGGGTTCGGGCATGGCGAACACGTACGCATTGCGCCCGTCGTCGCGGCTGCGCGGCCATGCGTCGAAGGCCGACAGGTCGGGACGTGCGCGCTCGACGTCGGCGCGGCGCTTGACCGGCACCAGCAGCTGCTCGATGCCGACATCGACCCACATCGGCGGGCCGGCCAGCGCATCGGCATCCAGCCCCAGCATGCCGGCGATCGCCGGATCGGCCGGGCGCGTACGCAACGCGCCGGCACGCGGCGGCACCAGCGACCAGCCATCGTCCCCCGCCGACAACCGGACCGTGCCGGAATGGCAACGCAGCGTCAGGTCATTGCCGGGGCCGTACAGCTCGCGCACCACCTGCGCCGTGCCCAGTGACGGATGGCCGGCGAACGGCATCTCGTAATCCGGCGTGAAGATGCGGAAGCGCGCGGTGGCACCATCGGTGTCGTCGGGAAAGATGAAGGTGATCTCGGACAGATTGAACTGGCGCCCGATGGCCTGCATGGTCGCCTCGTCCAGACCCCGCCCGTCCTCGAAGACGGCGAGCTGATTGCCGCCGAAGGTGGTTTCAGCGAAGACGTTGAGCAGGCGGAAGGGGTAGCGCGACATGGTGGGGTCCGTGCGGTGTGCGTGAGGGGATGGTGACTGCGAGGTCCCATGATCGGGGAGGCGTGGGCTGGGTCTCCAGACACAGTTGCGGACAGTTCTGGTGAAAGTGGGCGGACAGTTGGAGCCGGCGGCAGTAGGGGGCCAGTGTTCAGGTACTCGCGTCGCGTTCTCCATCGCGGAACGCAGGCGCAGTTGTTGCCCCAGTGCGAGCCGTGGAGCCCAAGCCAGGCTCATGGTCGGCTTGGGGCGGTTGGCAACACTGCTTTCAATCGGGGGATGCAGCAGCAATGCCTGCCTGCCTGCCTGCCTGCCTGCCTGCCTGCCTGCCTGCCTGCCTGCCTGCCTGCCTGCCTGCAGGGAACCCTACACGCCATGGGTGTAAATGAGCGCCCGCCTTTTTCTGAGATCGATCGTTGCCGGCGAATCCCCGAAAGGCATTCGAGGAATGCCCCGTAGGTCGCGGACGCAAAGATTAATAAAACATAACAAAAAGAACCCACCCTTACAAAACGCTTGCCCCAACCAGCGCACTAATAGAGCGCCATCAGAAATGGCACTAACCTTGATCCCCACGATCGAAAAAATCCACGGAACAACACTCCGATCGGAAAAACAATAAATTCAAACAACCAAGAATTTTCAGACTCACGCCTCAATTAACTCGATACCTATAAATTATCTATGAAAAAAATCAGCGAAGACATGGAAGTCACGGAATACATAAAAGCAACGATCAGAACAATCGATGGGCTGGCATGGATTGCAACTTGTATTGCAAGCCTGATCCTCGCCACCGGATTGATTTTCGACCATGCACTTGCCCCAATCAGGGACATTGAAAACAAACCAAAAGCAATGATCCTGCTGGTCTCGTCCCCCTTATTGATCTTCCTGATTCTTGTTCGATTGCGTCAGGCGCCATTTTCCGACAGCAAGGCCTCGCCTTTTATTCGAGCGATCTTGTGCATCACCGCATTCTTAATCATCATTTTTTACAGGAAATAATTGTGAGCATACCTCGGAATCTTGTTAGACCGACTTACAAAGTCGAAGAGCTGCATGACATAGGCCATCGGCTTATACAAAACTCCCGCTCAAATTTTTAGTACGCCCCTTCATCACAAAACAATTTCACCATGAATAAATTATCAATCACCATAATTTTTTCACTTCTACTAATCCCTCAGGGTCACACCATGGCAGCTGGAACATTAATCAACGAAATTTCGGCAACAAAAAAACCAGAAAGATTTAAGCCAACCAGAGTTGATGAAATTGTCAAAAAATATATTACAGAAGGAATCTCCAAGACCACGGCCAAAGAAATTCTCACATCCGAGGGATTCAAAGTTACCGAAGAAGAAACTCGGCACCCCATTCCCGACTGCCATGACTGTGAAAGCAGCGTAGTCGTCGGCAGATACGATCACAAACCGATTCTATCTCTTGTTTACGACTATGGGATAGCTATCGAGATCGGCTTTCGAAACGGCAGCGTCGCAGTTGTGCACGGCTGGTACGTAAAAAATGCCTACTAAATTCAGGATACAAAAATGACTGAAAAGATTGAAATTGTCTACAGGGAAATCGGCCCCGGCTATTATCACAAGTACCTTCTGTACACAGATTCAAAAGGAAATCAGTATGCCGCCAGCGGGTGGGCCGGCAAAGATGCCTCGTCAAGCATGAGTGATTTCTCTCAGAGCGGATCATCAGGAAGCGGCTCCTCCGGAAGCGATTACGGAAACATCATCACAACCCATGGAAAATACGACGCAAATTACCCAGACAACCCCATAAACCCAAATGCCATAGGCCAAACACAAAAGCACGAAGAAATAAAAAGCGGCGAGGATCTTTCTAGCGACTGGAAAAAGATCACTGATTCCATGAGTGACATCGCTCGCGAGGGACATCAATATCGGCCTTTGGATCAGAACTCTAACTCCACAGCCGACGAGGCCCTGCGAAGATCTGGACTTCCTGAGCCCCAAAACGACGGCCTCAGTGATAACTGGGCACCAGGATCAGGCAACAACCTGCCAGGCGGCGCCGATGCGGGCGCAACCGTACCAGGTGGCACGGGCGGCGGCGGCGGCGCGAGCGGAGTTGGAGCGGGAGGTAGCTCGAGTACGGGCGGCGGTGCATCGGGCGGCCCTGGCGCGGGCGGCGGCAGCTCGGGGGCCGGTGGCACGACGCCCCCACGGCGCGATCCTCTCGTACTCGATCTGGATGGTGATGGCATCGAAACGACCACCACACACGACGGCGCCGTTATTCTGTTCGATCACGATGGCGATGGTGTCAGAACGGGGACGGGTTGGGTCAAACCTGATGACGGCTGGCTAGTGCTGGATCGCAATGGTAACGGCACCATTGACTCGGGTCGCGAGCTCTTTGGTGTGGACACACTCAAAAGCAATGGTCAATTCGCCGCTGACGGCTTTGATGCATTACGCGACGTCGATGCCAACAGAGACGGCAAGATCGATGCCTCCGACAGCGTATTCGCCAATCTGCGCATTTGGCGTGACCTGAACCAGGATGGAATCAGCCAAGCCAACGAACTCACCACGCTTTCCACCAACAACATCGTTTCCATTGGTACCAACTCAGCAGCGGTTCGCACCGATTTGGGCAACGGCAACGTTCAAACCGCTGCAGGTACCTTTAGCCGTTCCAACGGAACCACAGGCGCAACCGGCGAAACCAACGGTGCGGCCGCCAACCTCGATCTGCTGGTCAATACTTTCTATCGGCAATTCACTGACCATATTCCGCTCACGGATCAAGCCAAGGCGCTGCCAACCTTACTTGGCTCAGGCCAAGTTCGTGACTTGAACGAAGCCATCAGCCTTTCGGCTGATTTAGGCAATTTTGTACAAACCTATATTCAACAAAACTCGCGGCAAGCGCAGATTTGGCAGTTGGATGGCTTCATTGAAAGATGGGCTGACACTTCCGACATGAAGCCCCTCAAAGCACAGGCTGACACGTTGGCAGCCAGCGGTGTCAAGCTAACCTATAACTTGGCAGGATTGACGGCTGGCACGGCAGCCTATGACGACTTCGTGCACAAACTCGGCATTGTGGAGCGCTTCATGGGCTTCACCTACGGCGGAGCCAATGGCCAAGCCCGGTTCACGCCATTGGGATCCAATTCCAGTAGTGTCACAGTGACCTTAGCAACCGAACAGATTGCTAGCATTTCGCTTGCTTATGATCGATTCAAGACGGATATCTATGAGTCATTTTTATTGCAGACCAGACTCAAAGACTACTATCGAAGCATAGCAGTTACAACCAACCATGGATTACCAAGTTTCTCATTTTCTGAAACTCAAAAATTATTTGAATCAGCGATAAAATCATCACCACAGCAAGGCTTGATCGATTTGATTGAGTTCATGAGCGCATTCGGCGAAAAAAAGCTGAGTCTGCTCGGCTGGAATGCTACCCAATTCCTTATCGCTCAACTCAATGCTGCCTCCGACCTGGGCGCGTTCACCGAGGAGTTGAGCAGTTGGACCGTGCGCCTCGCAGCCTCCACCGAACACAACCTCACCGGCACTTCGCTGCCGGATCTGCTAGTGGGTACCAATACCGTCGACTACCTCTATGGCCGCGACGGTAACGATGTACTCGTGGCCAAAGGCGGCAACGATTATGTCTACGGCGACGCGGGCAACGACACCCTGGACGGTGGCAGCGGCAACGACTATCTCAGTGGCGGCACTGGGGCCGACACCTACCTATTTGGCAAAGGTTCCGCGCAAGACACCATCTACAACTACGATGGCGAAGCGGTCGGCACCAATGCCGACACAATCCTGCTCGGCACGGACATCACCTCCACCGATGTGACACTGACCCGCTTCGGGGATGACCTGATCATACGCATCAACGGCACGGACGACACCCTACGCGTGCAGAGCTATTTCAACACTGACGGCGCTTCTAGCTACCTAGTGGAGAACCTCAAGTTTGCCGACGGCACAGTGTGGGACGTCGCAGCCGTCAAGGCCCTCGTCCAGGTCCCCACCTCCGGTGACGACAACCTCTACGGCTACGCCTCCGACGACGTCCTCAACGGCAACGACGGCAACGACGCCCTCCGCGGCTACGGCGGCAACGACACCCTGCGCGGTGATGCCGGTGCCGATACCCTCTCCGGTGGTGACGGTAACGACTCCATCGACGGTGGTGCCGACAACGACTACCTCTACGGCGAAGCCGGTGACGACGCCCTTCAAGGCGGCTCGGGCAACGACACCCTCTACGGCGGCAACGGCAACGACACGCTCGAGGGCGGCTCCGGCAACGACTACCTCACTGGGGAAGGTGGCTCCGACACCTATGTCTTCAACTCCGGCTGGGGTCAGGACACCATCGGTAACTACGACGCCTCCACCGGGCGATCCGATGTCATCGAGTTCGGCTCCGGCATCGCCGCCAACGATGTGATTGCCACTCGCTCGGGCGAGGACCTCATCCTCTCCCTACGCAACGGCTCCGACAGGGTCACCGTCCAGTACTACTTCAGCAGCGATGCCACCAGTCCCTACCGCATCGATCAGGTCCGCTTCGCTGATGGCACCGCCTGGGACGTCGCCGCCGTCAAGGCCCTCGTCCAGGTCCCCACCTCCGGCGCAGACAACCTCTACGGCTACGCTTCTGACGACGTCCTCAACGGTCTCGACGGCAACGACGCCATTCGAGGTTACGGCGGCAACGACACCCTGCGTGGCGACGCCGGCGCCGACACCCTCTCCGGTGGTGATGGCAACGACTCTATCGACGGTGGTGCCGACAACGACTATCTCTACGGCGAAGCCGGTGACGACAACCTCCTCGGCGGCTCGGGCAATGACACCCTCTACGGCGGTGCCGGCAACGACACTCTCGAGGGCGGCGCCGGTAATGACTACCTCACTGGGGAAGGTGGCTCCGACACCTATGTCTTCAACTCCGGTTGGGGTCAGGACACCATCGGTAACTACGACGCCTCCACCGGGCGATCCGATGTCATCGAGTTCGGCTCCGGCATCGCCGCCAACGATGTGATTGCCACTCGCTCGGGCGAGGACCTCATCCTCTCCCTACGCAACGGCTCCGACAGGGTCACCGTCCAGTACTACTTCAGCAGCGATGCCACCAGCCCCTACCGCATCGATCAGGTCCGCTTCGCTGATGGCACTTCCTGGGACGTCGCCGCCATCAAGGCTCTCGTCCAGGCCCCCACCTCCGGCGCAGACAATCTCTACGGCTACGCTTCTGACGACGTCCTCAACGGTCTCGACGGCAACGACACCATTCGGGGTTACGGCGGCAATGACACCCTGCGTGGCGACGCCGGCGCCGATACACTCTCCGGCGGTGACGGCAACGACATCATCGACGGTGGTGCTGACAACGACTATCTCTATGGCGAGACCGGTGACGACAGCCTCCTCGGCGGCTCGGGCAACGACACCCTCTACGGTGGCAACGGCAACGACACCCTTGAGGGCGGCGCCGGCAACGACTACCTCACTGGGGAAGGTGGCTCCGACACCTACGTCTTCAACTCCGGCTGGGGTCAGGACACCATCGGTAACTACGACGCCTCCACCGGGCGCTCCGACGTCATCGCCTTCGGTGACGGCATCGCGGCCAGCGACATCGTAGCCACCCGCTCGGGCGAGGACCTCATCCTCTCCCTACGCAACAGCACTGACAGGGTCACCGTCCAGTACTACTTCAGCAGCGATGCCACCAGCCCCTACCGCATCGATCAGGTCCGCTTCGCTGATGGCACCTCCTGGGATGTCGCCGCCGTCAAGGCCCTCGTCCAGGTCCCCACCTCCGGCGCCGACAATCTCTACGGCTACGCTTCTGACGACGTCCTCAACGGTCTCGACGGCAACGACGCCATTCGAGGTTACGGCGGCAACGACACCCTGCGTGGCGACGGCGGCGCCGATACACTCTCCGGTGGTGACGGCAACGACTCCATCGACGGTGGCGCCGACAACGACTACCTCTACGGCGAAGCCGGTGACGACGCCCTTCAAGGCGGCTCGGGCAACGACACCCTCTATGGCGGCGTCGGCAACGACACTCTTGAGGGCGGTGCCGGTAACGACTACCTCACTGGGGAAGGTGGCTCCGATACCTACGTCTTCAACTTCGGCTGGGGTCAGGACACCATCGGTAACTACGACGCCTCTTCCACGCGCTCCGATGTCATCACCTTCGGTGACGGCATCGCCGCCAGCGACATCGTAGCCACCCGTTCGGGCGAGAACCTCATCCTCTCCCTGCGCAACGGCTCCGACAGGGTCACCGTCCAGTACTACTTCAGCAGCGACGCCACCAGTCCTTACCGCGTCGATCAGGTCCGCTTCGCTGATGGCACCGCCTGGGACGTCGCCGCCGTCAAGGCTCTCGTCCAAGTCCCCACCTCCGGTAACGACAACCTCTACGGCTACGCCTCCGACGACGTCCTCAACGGCCTCGCCGGCAACGACACCATTCGGGGTTACGGCGGCAACGACACCCTGCGCGGTGATGCCGGTGCCGATACCCTCTCCGGTGGTGACGGCAACGACTCCGTCGACGGTGGTGCCGACAACGACTACCTCTACGGCGAGACCGGTGACGACAGCCTCCTGGGCGGCTCGGGCAACGACACCCTCTATGGCGGCAACGGCAACGACACCCTCGAGGGCGGCTCCGGCAACGACTACCTCACTGGAGAAGGTGGCTCCGACACCTATGCCTTCAATTCCGGCTGGGGTCAGGACACCGTCAACAACTACGACGCCTCCACAGGTCGCTCGGACACCATCGAATTCGGCTCCGGTATCGCAGCCGCCGATATGATTGCGACCCGTTCGGGCGAGGACCTCATCCTCTCCCTACGCAACAGCACTGACAGGGTCACCGTCCAGTACTACTTCAGCAGCGATGCCACCAGCCCCTACCGCATCGATCAGGTCCGCTTCGCTGATGGCACCTCCTGGGATGTCGCCGCCGTCAAGGCACTGGTTCAGGTCCCCACCTCCGGCGCAGACAACCTCTACGGCTACGCCTCCGACGATGTCCTCAACGGCCTCGCCGGCAGCGACACCATTCGAGGGTACGGCGGCAATGACACCCTGCGCGGTGATGCCGGTGCCGATACCCTCTCCGGTGGTGACGGCAACGACTCCATCGACGGCGGCGCCGACAACGACTATCTCTATGGCGAGGCCGGTGACGACAGCCTCCTCGGCGGCTCGGGCAACGACAACCTCTACGGCGGCGCCGGCAACGACACCCTTGAGGGCGGCGCCGGCAACGACTACCTCAGCGGCAACGAAGGCTCCGACACCTATGTCTTCAACTCCGGCTGGGGTCAGGACTCCATCTACAACTACGACACCTCCTCCGGGCGCTCCGACGTCATCGCCTTCGGTGACGGCATCGCGACAGACCAGCTCTGGTTCAGGCGAGTCAACGCCGATCTCGAAGTGAGTGTGATCGGCTCGTCCGACAAGACGACCATCTCGAACTGGTACTCCGGGTCTGCCTATCACGTCGACCAGTTCACGACTGCCGACGGAAAGCGCCTCCTCGATACGCAAGTCGATAGCCTGGTCCAGGCCATGTCGTCCTTCAGCCCGCCGGCCTCAGGGCAGTCCACCTTGCCCCAGAACTATCAGGATGCCTTGGGAAGCGTCATCGCAACCAACTGGAAGTAAGTGTTCACGAAAAATTGATTTGAAATTTGGAGCCGTAGCCGGATAGGAGTTCGGCTAGTTCAGCGTCGATGGTGTCGCGTGTCCAGTTGACGAAGCGACGCCAGTGATATTTGAAGTGCTTCCAGACGATCTCGATCATGTTCAGTTCGGGGCTGTAGGGCGGCAGAAAGAACAGGAGCGCTTTGTGTTCCCTGAACCAGCGGTCGCGGGTTTCCTCGCTGATGCTGTGATGAATGGCTGCGTTGTCGAGGACGATGATGGTGGGTCGGCTGTCGTCTTGCCGAATCAGCGCATCGAGAAACTGCTCGACATCGGGGCCTTTGATGCTGTGCGCATGCGCGGCGTGAATCAGGCTGTTCTGCCCGTAGTCGAACGCACCGAGCACAGAACGTCGGCAGTGGCTGTGCGGTTCAACACAATGGGGCAGCCCTCGTGGTGACCATGCGCGCTGCACAACGGGCGAAGCTGCAAAGCCAGCCTCATCGAGATAGAGGAGCCGGATGGCCTGGTCGCGCGCGGCCTGCTGGAGCTTGCCGAGCACGTCTGCTTTCACAGCGAACTCCTCTTCGCACCGTTTTTTTTGAGCGAGTAGCGGTTGCGCTTGAAAGAGAAGCCTTCGCGCTTGAGCGCCGCGCCCAGTGTCTCGATCTGACATGGCAGCGGTTGCCCATGAACTTCCTGCACGCGCTGCGCGATCTGCGCCAGTGTCAGAGATTCGGCGCGCGCAGCGTCGACCGCCGTGGCGACCATGTTCTCGGGCAGCGACCTGGGGCGGCCGCCGCCGTGACCGCTCAACAAGCCGCACACGCCGTATTCGTTCCAGGCACGCACCCAGTTGTAGGGCGACTGCACGCTAACGCCCAACCGGCCCGCGACCTTGGGGGCCGACAAACCGTCGCCGAGCATGACCATCCCCGCTGCGCGCGTGCGGATGTCGCGGTGCCGGTGATTCAGGCTCAATTGCTCCAACGTCAGCTTCTCCACTTCGCTCAACTCGACCACGCATCGCATCGGTATGCAGACCTCATCGGATTGCCTGCATGCTCAACGCCTCAACTTCTAATCCGTTTACACAGAACACTTAACGCGAGCGTCGGCCGCCAGGCAATTCCAGCGGCTGACGATGTCGACAGGCACGGTGAATGCATCATCGGGACCGGACGCAGGGCTTGTGTCAGATTCTGCTGCCGCGGGACTGGGTCCGGACGTGAACTGCGCCCTCTCAAAATGAGGCGGACATTGAACAACACCCAACCCAAGCAAGCCGATGGCGGACATCATCCTGGAGTTTTTAATCGAAGTGTTCCTATGGGGAACGGGCACGCTCTTTATAAGAGTGATCACGCTTAACAGATGCAACCCCCACAAGCTCAATGAAGGCCTCGTCACCCTGATTGGCATCTTCTTTTGGGTCGCCATCATCGCCTCTATTGCAATTCTATATTGAATTTATCTACACAAACCTCCAGATTAACCTTAAAAACAATCGATGAAAATATCGACGTTATCGCGCACACCAATATAATGATTACCCTCAGGACCGAAACGATTTTCACTTGAACGCAATCCTTAAAAAATTCGAAAGGAAAAGCTCGATCTCAAGAAAAATTTCTCGCACCCAAAATCAAATCTCACCGCCAAAAAATCGGATCAATTTATCAATAAATTCTCTTAAAACAAAATGCAACCCATCCACAAGCCACTGATGATATTTGCACTGCTTCTAACGCAAAACGTCTATGCACGTGATGCCATCGGAAACAGCATCGCACAGCACGCATCAACAAGCGCCGGAATCGCTTGCCCGGCAGCCGACTTCCCAACATTCATCCAAAAATTCTCCGAAGAAGAGCATATTCAAAAAGAATTCACCCAATATCTGCTGGAAAGGCTACAGCTTGATCCCGAATCGCAGCCAGAACCGGGCACGATTGTCAGGTATCTGCATCGCGATCAACTTCGCTTTCCAATCATCCCGTCTGAGCAGGAACGAGCGAACCAGATGCTCAAGATTCAGATTGACAGCGTATCGACCAGCAAGGCAAGCATCACGCTGACCAAGCCCGACACAGGCTATCAAGTCCGCTACCATTTCAAAAAGAATGGCTGCTGGATATTGGAACGCATCGAAGACTTGTCAATCTAACCGTTGCCAACATCGGACAAAATACTGACGCAACCGACGAAGCAATAGCTGCGCGACGTCTTATGCAAGTTTCGATCGACGACCCGCGCAAAGACAACGAACATTCCTCAATCAATTCGAATCCATGTCAGACCAAATCGTATATTGGTTTATTGGTATTTTTCTGTGGGGAACGGGCGCCCTCCTGCTAAAAGGGATCACGCTCAACAAATGCGATCCACACAAACTGAATGAACTCATTGTCGCCTTGATCGGCCTGCTCTTTTGGGTCGCTGTTGTCAGCTTGATCGCAAAATGATCCCCTCACCATTACGTTCCGAACCGGCCATGGCGGGATCGTAGAGGCTAGACGTCAAGCCCCCGCCCTCCTACCAGGCCAGTTGCCTTTCCACGCTCACGCCGCCTTCGCACGGCACGACGGGACTTCGCACCAACCCCACACATCCGATCGGCGGCCCGCCAGACTGCGGCGATGAAAGCCGTCACCCGATCGTCAGTCTATTCACCCGGCCCGGTTGGCCTTGCCGCCGCGACCGATACGGACACCACGAGCCGCCAGCCCGAACCGCGCGGCAACATACCGCCCGGCAAATCGTCCGCCGGCGGCCCACTGGAAGGACTGCGCAAGACCGGCCTCGGCGTTGTGCTCCCGGAGCCCGCCATCCGCCGGCCGGCCACGGAAGCCCCGGGGGCCGCCGACCGTCTCCTGCCCCGCGCCCGCCCAACGTCGCCCGATGCCGTCAGGCGGGCGCTGCTGAACGCGTTCTGGGGGTGCCACGGTACGCCGGACTATGCCGAGCGGCGGCTCCTGAAGCAGTTGAGGTCGCACAAGCCTGCGGTGCCGCAGCCGTGCATCCTGTTCACGGATCCGAACAAGGACCCCGACGACGTCGTGGCCTTCACGCTCGGCAAGCCGCTGCAGGTGCTCGGCCTGGCGAACCTGACCCACGCGGTGGCGACGCTGGGCGAGCGCGACGTGCGGACCCGGCGCGCCGGCGTGGCCAGGGGCGTGTTCGACCAACTCGATCTGCCGAAGGTGCGGGTCACCGTCGGCCGCGACTACACCATCAAGCCGGAGCACGCGAAGGACCACGCCAAGTTCCTCGACCAGGGCGAGGCACTGCGCGTCGAGCTCGAGCCGGAAGCCTCCAGCGAAGACAGCGTCGCCGCGCTGCAGGAGAGCCTCGCACAGGCGACGGCGCCGGTCACGCTGGTCGTGATCGCGGGCATGACCGACCCGAGCGCGCTGGTCAAGGCCGACGCCAAGCTGGTCCAGCAGAAGGTCGGCCGCGTCGTCATCATGGGGGGCGTGCAGCCGGAGAAGGACGCCAAGGGCTTTGTCCTGCCCGACACGCGCGCATACAACAACGCGACCGACTTCGACGCGGCGTGCAACTTCTACCACTGCGTGCAGGAGCTGGGCATCCCCCTGTGCATCGTCACCCGCGAGGCCGCGTATCGGGCCGCGGTGCCGCGCACCTTCTATGAAGACGCGGCACAGTCCGGCCATCCGGTCGGGCACTATATGAAGGACGTCCAGAAGCATGCGCTCAACGCGCTCTGGGACGGCATCGATCGGGGCCTGATCCCGAGGCTGGACAAGGCCTGGTTCTTCGATACGTTCATCGACCACCCGGCCAACGGACCGGGCGGTGCGGCGGCGTGGGCGGCCCGCAGCCAAACGTTCGACGAAATCTGGGAGCAGGTCGTCCGGCTGAACCTGTACGACCCGATGACGCTGCTGGCCGCGGTGCCCGAGTCCGCGCAGATGCTGTTCCGGCCGAAGGCCGTGCAGGGCCAGGGCCGCAGCCCCGTGGAGGTGATCGGCGCGGACGAGGTGCACTGCCCGTCCGACGCCCGGCAGCTGATGTCCGGCCTGCTCAAGATGGCGCTGGCGGACGCACCGGGCACGCGCTGACCCGGCGCCGATCCGCCGGCGCGCGTCACTTGCGGTAGTCGTACACCCCGCGTCCGCTCTTGCGCCCCAGGTAGCCGGCGGCGACCATCTCGCGCAGCAGCATGGCCGGCCGGTATTTCGGGTCGCCGAACTCGGTGTGGAGCACCTCCATCACGGCCAGCATGGTGTCCAGGCCGATCATGTCGGCCAGCGCCAGCGGCCCGATCGGATGGTTGCAGCCGAGCTTCATGCCTTCGTCGATCTCCTCGGGCGTGGCCAGCCCCTCGCCCAGCGCGCAGAACGCCTCGTTGATCATCGGGCACAGGATGCGGTTGACAACGAAGCCCGGGCTGTTCTTGACCGTGATCGGCGTCTTGCCGAGCCGCTGCGCCAGCGCTTCGACGGCGGCGTGCGTGGCGTCGCCGGTCTGCAGGCCGCGGATGATCTCCACCAGCGCCATCATCGGCACCGGGTTGAAGAAGTGCATGCCGATGAAGCGGCTGGCGTCCTGCAGCACGGCGGCCAGCTTGGTGATCGAGATCGACGAGGTGTTGGACGCGATGATGGCGTGCGGCGCGGCGACGGCCTCGAGCTGCCCGAGGATCTTGATCTTCAGGTCGAGGTTCTCGGTGGCGGCCTCGATCACGATGTCGGCGCGCAGGAGGTCGCCGTACGCGGTGGCGCCGTGGATGCGCGCGAGCGCGGCGGCCTTGCCGGCCTCGGTCAGCTTCTCTTTCTTGATCAGCCGGTCCAGGCTGCCGGCCACGGTGGCAAGCCCCTTCTGCACGGCGGCCTCGCTGATGTCCGCCATCACCACGTCCAGCCCGGCCATGGCGCATGCCTGCGCAATGCCGTTGCCCATCGTACCTGCACCCACGACCCCTACCGTCTGAATTGCCATGTAAACGATCCTCGCTTGCTGTGTCAGTCAAAAGGAGGGCACAGGATAATCGACCGCGCGAACCGGCGGAAAGGGCGCGCGCCCCGGACCGCTCTATGATGGCGGGATCGCGCGGCCCGCATCCGCCGGGCCGGACATGCCTTCCACCCCGATCAGGCCCGGAGCCTCGAATGGACCGCTTTCTCAGTATCGAAGCCTTCGTGCGCGTGGCCGAGACACGCAGCTTTGCCGAAGCGGCGCGCCAGCTGGGTGTCACGAACTCCGTGGTGACGCATCGCGTGCAGCAGCTGGAGCGCTTCATCGAGGCGCCGCTGTTCCACCGCAGCACGCGGCACGTGCGGCTGTCCGAGGTCGGCGAGACCTACTACAAGCAGTGCGCCCATGCCGTCGCCATGCTGTCGGACCTGACCGACCAGATGCGCGGCCTGCGCGCCACCCCGGCGGGCAAGCTGCGCATCCGCATGCTGCCGGGCTATGCGCTGCACCACTTCGCCCAGCCGCTGGCGCGGTTCGGCGCGCAGTACCCCGATATCCAGCTCGACGTGGTGGTGGACGACGGCGTGGTCGACCCGATCGCGGAAGGGTTCGACGTGGTGTTCCAGATCTTTCCGCCGATCAACGATTCGCTGATCGAGAAGCGCCTGTTCATCCTGCGCCGCCTGTTCTGCGCCACGCCGGACTACGTCGAGGAGTACGGCATGCCGCAACAGCCGGCCGACCTGCAGCGGCACGCGCTGGCCCTGTATTCGGGCTACCCGACGCGCAAGCACTGGTTGTTCTCGCGCCACGGCGAGGTGGCCGCCGAACTCGACCTGCCCGAGCAGGTCCGCTCGAATTCGGTCCACCTGCTGCGCGACTACGCGCTGACCGGCGCCGGCATCGCGTGCCTGCCGACGCTCGTCGCCAGCGACGACCTGCTCGCCGGCCGGCTGGTGCCGGTGCTGCCCGACTACGATCTGGCGCCGTTCCACTTCTCGGCGGTGTATCCCGCCACGCAGCGGCAGGCGGTCAAGGTGTGCGCGCTGATCGATTGCCTGGCCAGCCACCACGCCGGCGAACCGGCATGGGACACCCCGCTGCTGGCGCGCGGCTGGATCCGCTGAGGCCGCACCAGGCGGATGGGCGGCACGCCGGATATTTCGCGGCAGCGCGCGCATTGTTCGCAAAGCGCAAAAACTGCGCTCGGCGATCCGGCCGTTGTGGATGGCGTACGGCTTCCTATCATTGACAGGCCGCCCACCGCAGCCGGAGCCATCGTCCCGGCTGCGCGGCGGCGCTTCCCATTCGGCGCCAAGCCCCTCAACCGGATACAGCGATGAGCAACCCCAAGCTGGAAGTGCTGACCCCGCAGAACTGTCAACTGATCTTCATCGATCATCAGCCGCAGATGGCCTTCGGCGTGCAGTCGATCGACCGCCAGGTCCTGAAGAACAACACGGTCGGCCTGGCCAAGGCCGCCAAGATCTTCGACATCCCCACCACCATCACCACCGTGGAGACGGAGGGCTTCTCCGGCTACACCTACCCCGAGCTGCTCGATGTGTTCCCGGGCAAGGAACTGCTCGAGCGCACCTCGATGAACTCCTGGGACGACCAGAAAGTGCGCGATGCCCTGGCCAGGAACGGCCGCAAGAAGGTGGTGGTCTCCGGCCTGTGGACGGAGGTCTGCAACACCACCTTCGCCCTGTGCGCCATGGCCGAAGGCGGCTACGAGATCTACATGGTGGCCGACGCCTCGGGCGGCACGTCCAAGGAGGCGCACGACTACGCGATGCAGCGCATGATCCAGGCCGGCGCGGTGCCGGTGACCTGGCAGCAGGTGCTGCTCGAATGGCAGCGCGACTGGGCCCGCCGCGACACCTATGACGCCGTGATGCAGCTCGTGAAGGAACATTCGGGCGCCTACGGCATGGGTGTCGACTACGCCTACACCATGGTGCACAAGGCGCCGCAGCGCACCGCGTCGCAGCACAAGGCGCTGGCCGCCGTGGCGGCCGGCTGACGCGGCCCCAAGCGCCGTCTTCGCCATCGCGCCCGCGGCACCGCGTCGCTGGCGCATCCGTGTCCCGGCCCGCAACAGTGGGCCAGGGGCCAAGGAGTCCGCTTGAAGCCCTATCTGATCTCCCTGAGCGTCGGCATCCTGGTCGGCATCATTTATGCGCTGCTGCACGTCCGCTCGCCGGCGCCGCCGACGATTGCGCTGATCGGGCTGCTGGGCATGCTGATCGGCGAGCAGATCGTGCCGGCCGCGCAGCGCCTGCTGGCCGGCGAGCCGCTGACGGTGGCGTGGTTCCGGCACGAATGCGTGCCCAAGATCACCGGGGCGCCCGCTCGCGAGCCCGCGGACGGCGATGCGGCCGCGCCGGCGGCCGACCGCAACCCGCCCAGCCCGACCTGACGCGCGGCCATCGCATGACACGCTCCGCAGAGGACTCCGGTGCCACGTCGCCGGCAAGCGCAACGGCAGCCGACCGGGCGCGCGACACCGCCCTCCACGCCGGCCTGCTGTTCCTGCGCGTGGCGGGCAGCGCGCTGCTGCTCTACGTGCACGGCCTGCCCAAGGTGCTGCACTACAGCCAGGAACTGGCGCGCATCGAAGACCCGTTCCGCCTGGGCGCCGCGCCAACGCTGCTGCTGGCCATCCTGTCCGAGACCGTGTGCCCGCTGCTGATCGCGCTGGGCGTGCTGGCGCGGCTGGCCTGCCTGCCCATCGTCTTCCTGCTGCTGGTGGCGCTGCTCGTGGTGCATCGGGAATGGTCGATCGCCGACGGGCAGTTCGGCTGGCTGCTGCTGATCCTCTTCGTCACGGTGCTGATTGCCGGCCCGGGGCGCTTCTCGCTCTCTGCTCTCTCCCAAGGCCCGAGACCATGACCGCCGACCTCATCCTGCACAACGGCCGCATCCACACCGTCGACCGCGACCGCCCCACCGCCAGCGCCATCGCCGTGCGCGACGGCCGCTTCGTGGCCGTGGGCGACGACGCCACCGCGATGGCACAGCGCGGACCCGCCACCCGGGTGATCGATCTGCGCGGGCGCACCGTCATCCCCGGCCTCAACGATTCGCACCTGCACCTGATCCGCGGCGGGCTGAACTACAACCTGGAGCTGCGCTGGGAAGGCGTGCCGTCGCTGGCGGACGCGCTGCGCATGCTCCGCGAGCAGGCCGCGCGCACGCCGTCGCCGCAATGGGTGCGCGTGGTGGGCGGCTGGAGCGAATTCCAGTTCGCCGAGCGCCGCATGCCCACGCTCGACGAGATCAACCAGGCCGCGCCCGACACGCCGGTGTTCGTGCTGCACCTGTACGACCGCGCGCTGCTCAACCGTGCCGCGCTCAGGCAGGTCGGCTACACCCGGGACACGCCCAACCCGCCCGGCGGCGAAATCCAGCGCGACGCCGGCGGCGAGCCCACCGGCATGCTGATCGCCCGGCCCAACGCGATGATCCTGTACGCGACGCTGGCCAAGGGGCCGACGCTGCCGCCCGAATACCAGGTCAACTCGACGCGGCAGTTCATGCGCGAGCTCAACCGCCTGGGCGTGACCAGCGCCATCGACGCGGGCGGCGGCTTCCAGAACTATCCGGAGGACTACGCCGTCATCCGCCAGCTGGCGCAGGAGAACCAGCTGACAGTGCGCATCGCCTACAACCTCTTCACGCAGAAACCGAAGGAAGAGCTGGCCGACTTCACGCACTGGACCGGCAGCGTGCAGTACCGCCAGGGCGACGACTTCCTCCGCCACAACGGCGCGGGCGAGATGCTGGTCTTCTCCGCGGCAGATTTCGAAGACTTCCTGCAGCCGCGCCCCGACCTGCCCGAGACCATGGAGCCGGAGCTGGAAACCGTGGTGCGCCACCTGGTGGCGCAGCGCTGGCCGTTCCGCCTGCACGCCACCTATGACGAGTCGATCTCGCGCATGCTCGACGTGTTCGAGCGCGTGAATCGCGAGATTCCGTTCGACGGCCTGCCCTGGTTCTTCGACCATGCCGAGACCATCTCGCCGCGCAACATCGAACGCGTGCGCGCGCTCGGCGGCGGCATCGCCATCCAGGACCGCATGGCCTTCCAGGGCGAGTACTTCGTCGAGCGCTACGGCGCGGCCGCCGCCGGGCAGACGCCGCCCATCCGGCGCATGCTGGCCGAAGGCGTGCCGGTCGGCGCCGGCACCGATGCCACGCGCGTGTCGAGCTACAACCCGTGGACGTCGCTGTACTGGCTGGTGAGCGGGCGCACCGTCGGCGGCATGCCGCTGTATCCGCAAGGCCTGCCGCGCGACGTGGCGCTCGCGCTGTACACGCACGGCAGCGCCTGGTTCTCGGCGGACCAGGGCAACAAGGGGCAGATCAAGGTGGGGCAGCTGGCCGACCTGGCCGCGCTGTCGGCGGATTTCTTCGCGGTGAACGAGGCCGACATCAAGGCCATCGAATCGGTGCTGACGGTGGTGGGCGGGCGCGTCGTCCACGGTGCCGCGGAGTTCACCGAATACGGGCCGCCGCCGATTCCGGTGCTGCCGGAGTGGTCGCCGGTGGCGCGCGTACCGGGGCACTGGCGGCCGGCCGCGCCGCTGCAGCGCCAGGTGCACCACTGCGCCGGCGCCTGCGGGGTGCACGGCCATGCGCACCAGAAGGCGCGCACGGCCAACGTGCCCGCCGCCGATTTCCGCGCGTTCTGGGGCGCCTTCGGGTGCTCGTGCTTTGCGTTCTGAGGCCGCCGCCCCGACGGCCCCCGCGGCCCCGGCGCGGTCGGCGCGCTTCCTGATCGCGCAGGGCAGCCTGCTCGCCTTCGTCGCCGGCTACATCGACGTGGTCGGCTTCTCGGCGCTGTTCGGGCTGTTCACCGCGCACGTCACCGGCAACTTCGTGATGATCGGCGTGGAGCTGGCGCAGTCCGGCCAGGGCGTGCTGGCCAAGCTGCTGGCACTGCCGGTGTTCGTGCTGGCGGTGGCATCGACCAAGCTGGCCGTGGCGGCGCTCGCGCGGCGCGGCACGGCGCCAATGCGGCCGCTGCTGCTGGCCCAGGCCGCGCTGCTGCTGGCGTTCATGGTGGCCGGGCTGCTGGCGCTGCCGATCCGGTCGGCCGACGCGCCGGCCACCATCCTGGTCGGGCTGATCGGCGTGGCGGCGATGGGCGTGCAGAACGCCAAGGCGCGCATCGTGCTGTCCGAACACGCCCCCACCACCATCATGACGGGCAACACCACGCAGATCGTCATCGACGTGGTGGAACTGCTGTCGCCCGCCGGCGCGCAGAAGGACATCGCCCGCACGCGCCTGCGCAAGATGACGCCACCGCTGGCGGGCTTCGCCATCGGCGCGGTGCTGGGCGCGCTGGCGTTCGGGGCGCTGTCGTTCTGGTGCGTGGCGCCGCCGGTCGTCATCCTGCTGGCGCTGGCGGCACTGCAGCGATAACGCCCGCGTCTACATATTGCGGCGGTACTGCCCGCCCACCTCGAACAGCGCGTGCGTGATCTGCCCGAGCGAGCAGACGCGCACCGCGTCCATCAGCACGGCGAACACGTTCCGGTCGTCGATCACGGCGCGCTGCAAGCGCTGCAGCATGGCCGGTGCCTCGGCGGCGTGGCGGGCGTGGAAACCAGCTAGGCGGGCGAGCTGGCGCTGCTTCTCTTCCTCGCTCGAACGGGCCAGCTCGATGGGCGCGGGCGCGGCGTGCCCCGCCTCCGGGTTGCGGAAGGTGTTGACACCGACGATGGGCAGCGAGCCGTCGTGCTTGCGCTGCTCGTACAGCATCGACTCTTCCTGGATCTTGCCGCGCTGGTAGCCGGTCTCCATCGCGCCGAGCACGCCGCCGCGCTCGGCGAGGCGCTCGAACTCCCGCAGCACGGCCGCCTCCACCAGGTCGGTCAGCTCGTCGATGATGAAGCTGCCCTGGTTCGGGTTCTCGCACTTGGCCAGGCCCCACTCGCGGTTGATGATGAGCTGGATCGCCAGCGCGCGCCGCACCGATTCGGCCGTCGGCGTGGTGATGGCCTCGTCGTAGGCGTTGGTGTGCAGGCTGTTGCAGTTGTCGTAGATGGCGATCAGCGCCTGCAGCGTGGTGCGGATGTCGTTGAAGGCGATCTCCTGCGCGTGCAGCGAGCGGCCCGAGGTCTGCACGTGGTACTTGAGCTTCTGGCTGCGCTCGTTGGCGCCATACCGGGTCGCCATCGTCACCGCCCAGATGCGGCGCGCGACGCGGCCCAGCACGCTGTATTCCGGGTCCATGCCGTTGGAGAAGAAGAACGACAGGTTGGGCGCGAAGTCGTCGATGTGCATGCCGCGCGCGAGGTACGCCTCCACATACGTGAAGCCGTTGGCGAGCGTGAAGGCCAGCTGCGAGATCGGGTTCGCCCCGGCCTCGGCGATGTGGTAGCCGGAGATCGACACCGAGTAGAAGTTGCGCACCTGGTGGTGCACGAAATATTCCTGGATGTCGCCCATCACCTTGAGCGAGAACGCGGTCGAGAAGATGCAGGTGTTCTGGCCCTGGTCTTCCTTGAGGATGTCGGCCTGCACCGTGCCGCGCACGTTCTGCAGCACCCAGGCGCGGATCTTCGCCTCCTCGCCCTCGGTCGGCTCGCGGCCGTTGTCGGCGCGGAACCTGGCGAGGTTCTGGTCGATGGCGGTGTTCATGAACATCGCCAGGAGGGTCGGCGCGGGGCCGTTGATCGTCATCGAGACGGAGGTGTTCGGGCTGGTGAGGTCGAAGCCGTCGTACAGCACCTGCAGGTCATCCAGCGTGGCGATCGACACGCCCGAGTTGCCGACCTTGCCGTAGATGTCGGGACGCGGGTCGGGGTCTTCGCCGTACAGCGTGACGGAGTCGAACGCGGTGGACAGCCGCTTGGCCTCCATGCCCTCGGAGACCAGCTTGAAGCGGCGATTGGTGCGGAAGGCGTCGCCCTCGCCGGCGAACATGCGGGTCGGGTCCTCATTCTCTCGCTTGAAGGCGAACACGCCGGCCGTGTACGGGAAGCTGCCCGGCACGTTCTCGCGCATCAGCCAGCGCAGGATCTCGCCATCGTCTTGGTACGGCGGCAGCACGACCTTGCGCAGGGTGGTGCCCGACAGCGTGGTGACCGTGAGCGGCGTGCGCAGCTCCCGGTCGCGGATCTTGACCACGTACTCGTCGCCGGCATACGCGCGGCGCAGGTCGGGCCACATCGCGAGCAGCTTGCGCTCGGCGGCGCCGAGCTGGGCATCGCGCTCGGCGGCTTGCGCATCGAGCGCGGTCAGCACGTCGGCCGCCGCGCCCGCGGCTTCCAGCATGCGGCGGCTGGCCTGCAGCTGCTGGCGCTCGCGGGCGAGACCGCTCTGCGCGTCGACGCGGCGGTGATAGCCGCGCACCGTGTCGGCCACCTCGGCCAGGTAGCGCACGCGGGCGGGCGGCACGATGGCGTCGTGGCTGGTCGAGCAGGTGCCGGCCGGACGCGGCAGCGTGCGCTCGGCCAGCGCCATGCCGCGCTCGGCCAGGCGGTCGGCCAGCGCGTGGTAGAGCGCGGTCACGCCGTCGTCGTTGAAGTGCGAGGCCTGGGTGCCGAACACCGGCATGTCTTCCGGCTTGGCGTGCCATTGCTCGCGGTTGCGCTGCACCTGCTTGGCCACATCGCGCCAGGCGTCCTGCGCGCCCTTGCGGTCGAACTTGTTGATCGCCACCAGATCGGCGAAGTCGAGCATGTCGATCTTCTCCAACTGGCTGGCCGCGCCGAACTCCGGCGTCATCACGTACAGCGACAGATCGGCGTGCGGCACGATGGCCGCATCGCCCTGGCCGATACCCGAGGTCTCGACGATGATGAGATCGAAGCCGCCCGCGCGACACGCGGCGATCACGTCCGGCAGCGCATCGGAAATCTCGCTGCTCGCCGCGCGCGTGGCCAGCGAGCGCACGAAGAGGTTCGGGTGGTTGATCGCGTTCATGCGGATGCGGTCGCCCAGCAGCGCCCCGCCCGACTTGCGCCGCGACGGATCGATCGAGATCACGGCGATGCGCAGGCGGTCGTGCTGATCGAGCCGGAAGCGGCGGATCAGCTCGTCGGTCAGCGACGACTTGCCCGCACCGCCAGTGCCCGTGATGCCGAGCACCGGCGTGTGCGCCGTGGCCGCGCGCGCGTGCACGGCCTGGCGCAGCGCCGGGTCGATGCGCCCCGATTCCAGGGCGGTGATCAGTTGCGCAAGCGCACGCCGATCGCCGTTGGCAACCGGCTCCAGCGTCGTCGGCGCATACGTGGCGAGATCGATATCGCAGCGCCGCACCATGTCGGCGATCATGCCGGCCAGGCCCATGCGCTGGCCGTCTTCCGGGCTGTAGATGCGCGCCACGCCGTAGTCCTGCAGCTCGCGGATTTCCGTCGGCACGATCACCCCGCCGCCGCCGCCGAACACCTGGATGTGCTCACCGCCGCGCGCGCGCAGTGCGTCGATCATGTACTTGAAGTACTCGACGTGGCCGCCCTGGTAGCTGGACACGGCAATGCCCTGCACATCTTCCTGCAGGGCTGCGTTGACCACCTCGTCCACCGAGCGGTTGTGCCCCAGGTGGATCACCTCGCAGCCCATCGACTGCAGGATGCGCCGCATGATGTTGATGGACGCATCGTGGCCGTCGAACAGCGCGGCCGCCGTGACGAAGCGCACCTTGTTGCGCACCGCGCCAGGCTCGCTCGCAGACGTCGGTTCGGCCGCGCGGGCGGCGGAAAGATCGGTCATGTCTCCACCTTCGATGAGGTGCCGGCGCTGGATGTGTTGTCGGCCGCACAAGGCGCGGCGTGCCGGTCGGCTGTTCAGGACACAGTATTTTCGCCGTTTACGTAAACGTCAACCAGGTGCCCGCCACGCGTACCGGCGGCCGTCCGACGGACCACCGGGCGCAAGCCTCGCCCGTTCTGTCCGTCATCAGAAGATGACGAGATTGGGCGCGGTTGGGGGTTTTCTCGATTGGTGCAAACGATACACTTCGCTACACTCGCGCTTCACCACTGGAACCGCCGGGCCCGTTCCGACGGCCGGCACGGCGGTGCAGCCCATTCCAACAACACGCCTCGCCTTCCCTGGGGGAAACCCGCATGCCGAGTCGCATGCCTTCGCGCCACCGGCGCTGGCCGCGCTGGCTCCTGATCGCCACACTGGCGTGGCCCTTGCACGCCATCGCGTGGGATTACACGCCGGGTGCCATCCCCGGCCTGGTCAGCCTGCTCGGCTTCCTGACCGTGCAGACGCAGGCCATCGACCGCGCCATCCAGCGCTTTCCCACCCAGCGCGAAGAACTGATCCGCGCCCGCACGCAGTTCGACAACGCGTTTCCGCAGGCGCTGGCCCGCACGCGCCGGCTGATCGCCGGCCTGCCGCTGACCGACGACGAGCGCCAACTGCTGATCGAGCGCGTGCTCGATGCCCATCAGCCCAGCGTCGCGACCGCCACCCAGAACGAGCAGACCGCCCATGCGCTGGCCGAGCGCGTCAGCGCACGCGCCCAGGGCAACCAGGACCGGGTCAACCTGCAGATGCTGCTGGCGGTGGTTTATGACGATCGCCCGAGCGACGAACTGGCCAGCCGCTTCACCCAGAACATCACGCTCACGGACTGGCCGAACGCCCGCGGCGCCAGCCTGACGATGCACCTGCCGTTCTCGTGGGAGCGCGTGCCGCCCATCTCCCCGCGCCGGCCCGACCCGGCGCGCGTGGCCATCGGCGCCTGGGCCAACCAGGGCGGCGCGGGCCTGTCGCGGATCGAGCTGGTGGTCCGCCCCACCGAGGGCGAGCCCGAGACCGTGCCCGCCGGCAACCACGAGCCGCGCTGGCTGCGCGACGCCGTGCGCCAGGCGGTGGCGCTGCCCTGCCGGCTGCTCGGCTGGGGGCCGCAGTCGTTCGGCGGCCGTGCCGGCGCCTGGGCCAGCTATATCGTCGAGGCGCCCGGGCCACGCGTGCCGCGCCTGACAGGCAGCACCCTGGTCGGCCGCGTGTTCGTGGTGCCGACCGACGGCGCACTGGTCATGCTGCATATGCAATCGCCGGCCACCTCGCCCGAACAGGCCAGCACCGTGCGCCAGCGCTACGAGCCCCTGTGGAACGCCGTGGCGACCACGCTGAGCGTCACCGGCGCCAAACCCGCCGCGCACGAAGCCTCGGCGCGGTAACGCGCCATCCGCCACGCGCCCTCCACCCCCGAGGTTGCGCCAGATCAAGGGCCGCCACGCCAGGCCCCGCACGCGGCATGCAAGGCCTGCGGCGCTTGCTACAGTGGAAACGGTCCCCCGCCCCGGCGGCGGGGTTTCCGCCACCCCGCAGGAGCGCCGCATGTCCGACATCGACCCCAATCACCCGATCACCGTCGCCCCCAACCCGCGCCGCGTCACGGTGGTCTTCAACGGCTACACCATCGCCGACACGCGGCAGGCCCGCACGCTGCGGGAGGCGTCGCTGGCGCCGGTGCAGTACATCCCGCGCGATGACGTACAGATGAACCACCTGGAGCGCACCCACCATCACACGCACTGCCCATACAAGGGCGATGCGGCGTACTACACCATCGTCACCGGCGACACGCGGGCGGAAAACGCCGTGTGGACATACGAGCACACCCTGCCCGTCGCGCACGAGGTGGAGCGCTTCCTGGCGTTCTATCCGAACCAGGTGACGATTACGGAGGAATGACGGACACGCCCCCGCCATGCAAGCCGGCGCCAGCGGCACCACCCATCTGCTCGGGCTGCTGATGGCGGCGGGCGCGCTGGCCTGCTGGACCGTCCATGCGGTCTGCAATGCGCGGTACCTGCGCAGGCACCCGCAGTTCACCAGCCGCGCATGGTCGCTGCTGACCGGCATCGCCACCGGTGCCCTGTCACTCGTGCTCGCCGTGCCGGCCTTCCTGATGCCGGGGATGGCGAGCCTCGCACCGCAACCCGCGACTGCATGGGGGCTGTTCTGGCTCGTCAACCTCGGCGTGGCGCTGGGAGCATCGGTACTGGGCAACAGCCTGTGGAACACCGCGAGCCGCAAGCTGCCGCTGACCCTGTCGGGGCAGATGATCGTGTTCGAGACGGTGTTCGCGCTGCTTTACGGATTCATCCAGGAAGGACGATGGCCGCATGGGTTGGAAGTGGCGGCAGCGCTGTTGCTGATGGGTGGGGTCGGGCTGGCTGCGCGGCGGCATGTTTAGCGCGGCCGGCAAAACCGGGGCATCGCCCGGAAGCGCTTGAGCCTTGCGGGTTGCATGGCTCGGACGAGCGCGACGGAAGGCGTTGCCCCTCGCCCCCCTTTCGGGCGCCGTCAGGCGCTCCGGCCGGAGCACCTGACACGCGTCGGGTAACGCGCTTACACCGTCTCGTAGGCGAGTTCGGGGAAGCACAGCTCGAACTTCGCGTTCGTCTGTTTCTGGCTCGTCGAATTCTTGGTCCAGCCGATGATGGTCTGCTTGTCGATCTCCGCGAGCTCCTTGGCATACGTACGGATCAGCGCACTCAGCACCAGGTACTTGGTGCGCCGCACTTCGTACCACTGGGTCGAAACCTCCGATTTCCCGTCCTTGTCATGCGTCATGGCAAGTGCCGTGTAATAGATCATGATCGTCGGGTTTTCGGGGTTCGAATAGTCGATGGTGGACTGGGAAAACATCGTTTTCTTGTCCTTTGCATGCGACTGGCTGAATACGTTTTCAGCCATTTCCCGGATCGCGTTCTTCAGCTTGTCCTTGTCCTGCTGCGAAACGCCGTCATACAAGCCGACGATCGAATTGATCAGTTTGTTGTAATCCTTTCCTTCAAAATACCGCTCGTTTCCGTCGTGCGTGAGCAGATGAAAGAACGGCGTATTGTCGATTTCTTCGACATAGTGATCGAAGTCCTTTGCCAGCACGTCCAGCGTATCCTTCGCCGGGTGGAAGTTCGCGCGCTTCTGCGCGTGATTCATGATGCTGGCGATCGCCGTCGGCAGGTTCCTCGGGTCCGAGTAGATCGCCTCCCCTTTTGCGCCGGGATCGGACGTGTCTTTCCCGAGAAAATCCCCGACCGCTGCGGCGCTGTCGAAGGAGCTCTGCTCGGCCAGGAACAGGGAGCGCAAGTCCTTCTTTACAAGACCCAGCTTGACCCAGGAAGACACCTTGTTATCAATACCGCCCGCCATATCTCTCTCCAATGGAAAATAAATAAACGGAAAAGCGATTTACAGCGAAATCAATTCCGCCGCCTCGCGAAATACGGTTATAGGCCACCCCGCTCCCGTCCCCCCCCGTTAACCTTGACAGGTGACGCCCCCCCGCCGCCACGCAAGCGCGACACGCTTTAACACCGGGCGGAATGACTAAGCCGTACCGTGTAGATTCGATTCAGGTGACGCTCATGGTGGCCCGCGCATCGGTGTGGACGAATGGGTGTGACCGGATTGCGGGCGCGTGACCGTGCCGGGTGCCGCAAGCACCATGGCGGCGGCTTCGTCCCTGCCCAGGACGGAACCGGGGACGAACCGCCTCCCATTTGACGCCCTCCGGATTTCATGGATAACTGTCCCCACCCATTCACACCCTCCCAGACCAGGAGCCCACCATGCCCCTCCACACTTGGCTCACCTTCATCGGCGCAAGCATCGTCGTCCTGCTGATTCCCGGCCCGACCATCCTGCTGGTGATCGGCGATTCGCTGGCCAACCGCGGGCGTTCGGCGTGGAGCACGGTGGCCGGCGTGGCCGCCGGAGATACCACGGCGATGGCCGTGTCGCTGGCCGGGGCGGGTGCGCTGCTGGCCGCATCGGCGGCGGCGTTCACGGTGCTGAAGCTGGTTGGGGGCTCGTACCTCGTCTACCTGGGCATCCGGTCGATCCTGAACGCGCGGCGCCTGCGCGACGATGCGCCCGAGGCCGTCATCCCGATGCAGCCGAAGTCCGCCCGGCGCCGCTTCCTGTCGGCCTGGACGGTGACGGCGCTGAACCCCAAGAGCATCGTCTTCTTCGTCGCCTTCGTGCCGCAGTTCCTCTCGGCGGACCAGACCTTCGTGTCGCAGGGCGCGATCCTGCTGCCGACCTTCGTCTGCCTGGCCGCGCTGAATGCGTCGATGTACGCGCTGGCCGCCCGGCTGCTGGCCAACCGGCTGACCAGCGTGGCCGCGCAGCGCCGCTTCGGCTATACCGGCGGCGCGGTGCTGCTGGGTGCCGGCACGATCACGCTCGGCATGCAGTCGGCCTGACCCCGCCATGCCGCGCAGCTACCTCCGCCCCGCGCCGTCCGGCGCGCACGGCCATCACCGCGTCACCAATATCGAGCTGTTCTTCGATCTGGTGTTCGTGTTTGCGGTGACGCAGCTGTCGCACCTGCTGATCGGCAATTTCACCCTCGTGGGCGGCGCGCAGACGCTGCTGCTGATGCTGGCCGTGTGGTGGGTGTGGATCTTCGCCTCGTGGGTCACCAACTGGCTGGATCCGGAGCAGCTCGCCATCCGCCTCCTGCTGCTGGTGCTGATGACGGCGGGGCTGCTGCTGTCGGCGTCGCTGCCGCAGGCGTTCGGCTCGCGCGGGCTGGCGTTCGCGCTGGCCTACGTCTTCATGCAGTTCGGCCGCACGCTGTTCTTCCTGTGGGCGGTGCGCGGCGAATCGCTGGGCATGCGGCGCAACTTCCGGCGCATCGCCACGTGGCTGGGCGTCTCGGCGGTGTTCTGGCTGGCGGGCGGGCTCGCGGAGGGGCCGGCGCGCTGGGCCGCCTGGATCACCGCGCTCGGCATCGAATGGCTCGGACCGTCGGCAGGCTTCTACACCCCCTGCCTGGGCCGCTCGACGGTCGACGACTGGAATGTCGAAGGCGGCCACATGGCCGAGCGCTGCTCGCTGTTCATCATCATCGCGCTGGGCGAATCGGTGCTGGTCACCGGCTCGACCTTCGCCGGGCTCGACTGGAGCCCCGCCAACATCGCCGCGATGGCGGTGTCGTTCATCGGCAGCCTGGCGATGTGGTGGCTGTACTTCGACACCATCGCCGAGCGCGGCAGCCACACCATCTCGCACGCGGCCGATCCCGGGCGGCTGGCGCGGCTGGCCTACACCTACATCCACGTGCTGCTGGTGGCGGGCATCATCGTTGGCGCGGCGGCCGATGAACTCGTGCTGGCGCATCCGGTGGGGCATCCGCACCCGGGCACGGCGCTGGCGGTGCTCGGCAGCGCCGCGCTTTACCTGCTCGGCAACCTGCTCTTCAAGTGCGCGATCTTCGGACGGGCCCGCGCGGCGCACATGCTGGGGCTGGCGGCGCTGGGACTGATCGGACTGGTGGCGGCCGCGCTGCCGGCACTGGCGGTCTCCGCGCTGGCGACGCTGGTGCTGTGCGGCACGGCGGCATGGGAGTGGTACACCCGCGCGTGCGAGGTACCGGCCGCCCCCGGCCACGGACGCCGCGCCTAACCGGCCAGCAAGCGAATCACCAGCCCGGCCGCGCCGCACCCCAGGATGACCGGGATCACGCCCACGCGATAGCGAAACAGCGCCACGCCGGCGGCCAGCCCGATCGCGGCGGAGGCGCCGTGAAGTGCCCGCCCCATCCCGCTCGCCAGCACGGCCGATGCCAGGTGACGAATCAGCGCCCTACCTCATGAGAGCGCTGGTGCAGAGCGACGCGCCCCTCAGGCGGCCGCCAGCTCGCCGATCGCCCCCGCCAGCTTGCGCACCCCCTCCTCCACCTGGGCCAGCGACGAGGTGGCGTACGACAGGCGCAGCGTCGAGCGGTCCGGATCGACCGGATAGAACGCCGCCCCCGGCACGAAGGCCACGCCGCGCTCGATGGCGATCCGGGCGACGTCCGCCGCGTTGCGGCCGGGCAGGCGGCCCCACAGGAACATGCCGCCGCGCGGACGGTTAAAGGTCAGCTCGGCCTCGGGCAGCAGCGCGCGCAGGCCGTCGGCCATGGCGTGGGCGCGCTCGGCATAGGCGGCGCGCGTGCGCGGCAGCACGGTCTCCATGCGCTGGCTGCGCAGGTAGGCGGCGGCGGTGGCCTGCGCGAAGGTGGAGGTATGCGCGTCGGCAAACTGCTTGACCATCACCGCGTTGGACAGCACCGGCGACGGCGCGATCATCCAGCCCACCCGCAAGCCCGGCGCCACCACCTTGGACAGGCTGCCCAGGTAGACCACGCGGCCCTGCGCGCCGTCGGTCTGCTGGCTGAGCGCGAACAGCGAAGGCGGCGGCGGCGCGTCGAAGTACAGCTCGCCGTACGGGTCGTCCTCGACGATCAGCAGGTCATGGCGCACGGCCAGTTCCAGCAGGCGTCGGCGGCGCTCCAGGCTCATCAGCGCGCCGCTCGGGTTGCCGAAATTGGGGATCACGTAGAGGAACTTGGGGCGGCCGGCGGCAAGCGTGCGCTCCAGCGCATCGAGGTCCAGGCCGTCCTCATCGGTCGGCACGCCGGCCACCTTGGCGCCATACAGCTTGAAGGCCTGGATGGCGGCGAGGAAGGTCGGGGCTTCGGTCAGCACCGTGTCGCCTTCGCCGATCAGCACCTTGCCCAGCAGGTCCAGCCCCTGCTGCGAGCCCGTGGTGACGAGGATATCGGTGTTGGCCACCGTGGCGCCGCGCGCCTGCATCAGCGTGACGATGGCTTCGCGCAGCGGCTCGAACCCCTCGGTGGCGCCGTATTGCAGCGCACGCGCCGCGTCGGTGGCGAGCGCGCTGTCGGCGGCGGCCTTCAGACCCTCGACGTCGAACAGCGCCGCATCCGGAAAGCCGCCGGCAAACGAAATCAGGCCCGGCTTGCCGAGCACCTTGAAGAGTTCGCGGATGGCCGAAGTCTCGACGTTTTGCAGGCGGGGGGCGAGCAGCGATTGCAGGAAATCCATGGCGTGCGGGAAATGAAGAAAGGGAAATCAGGTTCGAGTGCCCGCACTTTACGTGATGTCGCTCGCGCGCGCTTGCGGATGACGCCGGATACCCGCCATGGCGTCTGGTGGACGTGCCCGCGCACCGATCCGGCAGAAAAAGGCACGCCCGCGCCACCGGAGGACGGCAATGCGGACGCGGATCGGTCAGCCTCGAGCCTATCGGCGGGGCTTGTCCTTGGCCGCGTGCTTGCCGGCCTTGCGGACTTTGAGTGCCTTGCTGGCCTTGGGTGCCTTGCCCTCGATCCGGGTGATGCCGCCGATGGCGGGCGGATCGCTTGCGGGGAAGGTGCCTTCGACGGCCTGCTCGATCAGGTCCTCGCGCTTGCCGGCGTGCGGATGCGTCTCTTTCTTCCCTTTTCTCATGGTGCCCTCCGGTTGATGCCGATGCCGCGATCGCACGCGAAGTCCGTGCCCGATCGGCAACAAGCATCGCCCCGAAAACCATCCCCGCATGCACGAGGCTCGCTGCGTGCGAGGCTCCTCCGCTCCGGGTCCGCCGCCAAGCCCGATCGTCAGTTGACCTGCACCCGCACCATCGACGCGTCGCTCTCCGCCTGCACGGTGATCTCGACCGGCAGGAACTTCTCGATCACCGCGATGTTGGTCGTCAGGTGCGGCGATGCGGTCACGGCGGTGAAGCTGCCCGCGCCGGCCAGCGCCATCGGCAGCACCAACTGATCGGCGAGGTACTCGTCGACCGCGGCGGTGCTGTGCAGATAGCGCAGCGCCGCGCTCGCGACCCCGTGCGCCACCCGCTCGGCCGGCACGCCGCGCTCGCCGAAGCCGGTGAAGACTTCGGTCACGTGCTCATGCACGGCGTCGAGCACCAGGGCGTTGCCCGGTCCCTCGGCGGGCGACAGCTCGCGCACCGAGCCGACCACGCCGGGCACGCGCGCGGCCAGCGCCTCCAGTTCCCGGCGGGCCACGCCCGGCCGCACATTGGCGACGATCCCCTGGCCGCTCAGCTCGCGCAGCGCGCCGCGCTCGGTCAGGTGCAGCGCGCCGAACCGACCGGCGCACGGCGTGACCGTGGCCAGCACTTCGCCGCCGCCGGCCGGATAGAAGCCGTGACGCTTGAGCGCGAGCGTCTGCGTCACGCCCATGCGGGCCAGCAGCGGCTGCCATGCGCGGATCAGGAAATCGACCGGCGGCGCCGCGCGGTTGTGCGTGCCGCCGCTCACCGTCACGGTGCTCGGCGCATCGGCAAACCACAGCGCCGGCAGGACGGTCTGCAGCACCAGCGTGCAGCTGCCGGCCGTGCCGATCGCGAAGCGGTAGTCGCCGCCGCGGATCGGCCCCGGCGCAAAGGCCAGCGCCTGCGAGCCGGCCTCGGCGCCCTCCACGGTGGCGCCGCTGACCTCCGCCGCGGCCTGCACCGCCGTCAGGTGCTGGCGCATCAGGCCGGGCTTGGGCCGGCCCGCGCGGATCCGCTCGATGCGAAAGGGCGTGCCGGTCAGCATCGACAGCGTCAATGCCGTGCGCAGGATCTGCCCGCCGCCCTCGCCTTGGGCACCATCGAGTTCGATGCAGGGCGCGGGTTGTAGTCGGTTGTTCATGACTTGCTTGTTCTTGTTCGTTGCGCGCCCGTCTCGGGCGCCTCAGGAAGGATGGCTGTCCGCCATCACGGTGGCATAGAGGAACGCATCCAGCGCCGCGGGGTCTCCGCTGCCTTGCCGGAAGTCCGCCGACAGCGCCTGCGCGGCCAGTGCCTGTTCGACAAAGGCGTGGATGCGCGGAAACCGGGCACCGTACTCCGCCTCGGAAGATGCCATCTTGATGGCCAGCAGCTGATTGATTTCCTCGCGCAGCGGCACGTCCGTCACCATGACGTCCGCCAGATCGGCGAAGCGCATGGGCGGCATGCCGCGCCCGGCGTCGATCCACTGGGCCGCCAGCAGCGGGCGCAGGACATAGAGGTACTTCTTCAAGCGGACCGACTCGCCTTTCAGGTAGCCGCGAAAATTCTTGGCCGCCATCGACAGGTAGTGCCAGCGCCCCCTGCGCTCCGAGAAGAAGGTCGGGGCCAGCGCGCGCATGCGCTGTGCCGCCGCCGGGGCTTCCCGGTAGACGATCGGCGAGGCCAGCCATTCCAGCAGCGTCGGATTGGAGCGGTGCATCAGCTGCAGCGCCTTGCGCAGCTCCCAGCCGCTCACATCCAGCGCATCGCTGATCGGCACCTCGATCACGTCGCGCTGCGGCTCGACGCTCAGGTACCAGGCCGGGCGATGCACGTAGACGAAGCGCACGTCGTAGTCGCTGTCTGGCGAGGCAAACCCCCAGCCCCGGCTGCCGGACTCGCAGGCGAACAGGACCGTGACGTCGTGCCGCCGCTCGATGTCAGCGAGTTCGGACAGGACCCGCGCGCGGATGTCGGCGGAAACCGGATGGGCGTAGAGAAAAGACATGGCGTTCGAAACGTTCGGCTGATCGGCGTGCGGCATTGTGCCCGAGCCCGGCCGGATGGCAGGTCCCGGGCACGCCGGCAAGCAGACGGCGCCTTCGCTTCGACGGTGGCCTACCTCCGGCAGGCTACCCCTTCACGCACACCACCTGCCGCAGCGTATGGACGATCTCCACCAGGTCCGCCTGCGCGGCCATCACGGCGTCGATGTCCTTGTACGCCATCGGGATTTCGTCGATGACGTCGGCATCCTTGCGGCACTCCACGTGCGCGGTAGCGCGAACCTGGTCATCCACCGTGTAGCGCTTCTTGGCCTGCGTGCGGCTCATGGTGCGGCCCGCGCCGTGGCTGCACGAGCAGAACGCCTCTTCGTTGCCCAGCCCGCGCACGATGAAGCTCTTGGCGCCCATCGACCCCGGGATGATGCCGAGCTGCCCCTTCTGCGCCGACACCGCGCCCTTGCGCGTCACCAGCACCTCGTGGCCAAAGTGGGTCTCGCGCTGCACGTAGTTGTGGTGGCAGTTCACCGCCTCGACGTCCGCCGCGAACGGCTTGGCGATCACCTTGCGCGCGGCCGCGATCACGTTCTGCATCATCGTGGCGCGGTTGCGGCGCGCGTAGTCCTGCGCCCAGCCCACCGCCTCCACGTAGTCGTCGAAGTGCTCGCTGCCTTCCTCGAAATACGCCAGGTCGCGGTCCGGCAGGTTGGCGATGTGCTGCCGCATATCGGCCTGCGCCAGTTCGATGAACAGGTTGCCGATCGCATTGCCCACGCCGCGCGAACCGGAGTGCAGCATGAACCAGACGCGGTTCTCTTCATCCAGGCAGACCTCGATGAAGTGGTTGCCGGTACCGAGCGTGCCGAGGTGCTTGTGGTTGTTCGTCTTCTTGAGCCGCGGATACTTGTCGGTGATCCGCTGGAAGCCCTCGGCCAGTTCCGCCCACATCGCATCGACCGTGGCCGGCGGCGTGTTCCAGGCCCCCTTGTCGCGCGGGCCCTGCGTGCGGCCGTGCGGCACTGCCGCCTCGATGGCGCTGCGCAGGCCGTGCAGGTTGTCCGGCAGGTCGGCCGCGGTGAGCGTGGTGCGCGCGGCCATCATGCCGCAGCCGATATCCACGCCGACGGCCGCCGGGATGATCGCGCCCCGCGTCGGGATCACGCTGCCGATGGTCGACCCCTTGCCCAGGTGCACATCCGGCATCACCGCCAGGTGCTTGAAGATGAACGGCATCTTCGCCGTGTTCATCAGTTGCTTGCGGGCCTCGTCTTCCACCGGCACGCCGTCGGTCCACAGCTTGATGTCGGCGCCGTGGTCGACGTGGAGGGTGTTGTAGTGGGTGTTGCTCATGATGCTTTGATCAGATTGTCTTTGTTGTTGTTCATACGGCCGCTGCGACGCTGACGCCGGCAGGCCAGGCAGCGTGCCGCCGTTGAATATACGTAGCCTCTGGCCACTTCATACCACCACTTCTGCTGCGCGGCGGCCCAGACTTCCTGGCTTCCGCAATCGCTGCAAGTGAAGTGGACATCGACGTAATAGCCGCGCCTCACAAACGCAGGCTCGCCATAGCTGTTGCTGGGCGCCAGCAGCCATTTGTCGACCAGCACACTGCAGCGAGGCCGCGGCGTTACAGAAGCCGGCGGCGTTCGGGCAGCGAGGATGGCTTGTTCACGCCGCTCCCTGCGTCGCGCCATGATGGCGGCACGCTTTTGCTTTCCACTGCACATCGTGTGCCCCCGTCTGGTTCAGGCAACCCGAGATCACCGGTGGTGCCGTCGCGTTGTGTTGTCGATGCCACCTCTAGTGCAACGGGCGTGCCAGCCTGGCACCGCCTCCTGGCCGAACCGGCATCAATCCATTGATTCAAAAGGAAAAATCACCTTTCCCGAGCAAAAACTCCGGAGGCATCGATCCGGCATTTCACCCAATTTTCCGATCCTGTAAGATCGTCACTTATCTATTTTTATAAGCCTCGCCTCATGCAGAAAACCGTGGCCATCGGCTTTGTCGGCACCGTGCTGGACTATGCCGGCAAGGGCAACCAGCGCTGGGACCGCTGGCGCCCGTCCGTCGGGCTGTGCCAGCAGGAAGACCTGGTCATCCACCGGCTGGAATTGCTGCACGACGCGCGCAGCCGCGGCCTGTTCGAGCGCCTGCGGGACGACATCGCCGCCGTCTCGCCGGAAACCGAGGTGCGCAGCGTCGAGATCGCGCTGCGCGACCCCTGGGATTTCGAGGAGGTCTACGGCCTGCTGCACGACTTCGTCCGGGGCTACGCGTTCGACACCGACGCCGAGGACTACCTGATCCACATCACCACGGGCACCCACGTCGCGCAGATCTGCTGGTTCCTGCTGGCCGAGGCGCGCTACCTGCCGGCCCGGCTGGTGCAGACCTCGCCGCCGCGCAAGAAGGCGCCGGGCAACATCGCGGGCAGCTATGCCCTGATCGATCTCGACCTGTCCCGCTATGACAAGATCGCCACGCGCTTTGCGCGCGAGCGCGAAGACACGGTGTCGCAACTGAAGTCCGGCATTGCCACGCGCAACCCGGCGTTCAACCGCATGATCGAGCAGATCGAGCGCGTGGCGTCGCGGTCGCGGGCGCCGATACTGCTGTTCGGCCCGACCGGCGCCGGCAAGTCGTTCCTGGCGCGGCGCGTGTACGAGATGAAGAAGGCGCGCCACCAACTCAGCGGCCGCTTTGTCGAGGTGAACTGCGCCACGCTGCGCGGCGACAGCGCGATGTCGGCGCTGTTCGGTCACGTCAAGGGCGCCTTCACCGGCGCGCAGACCGACCGCGCCGGGCTGCTGCGCAGCGCGGACGGCGGCCTGCTGTTCCTGGATGAGATCGGGGAGCTCGGGCTGGACGAGCAGGCCATGCTGCTCAAGGCCATCGAAGAGAAGCGCTTCCTGCCGTTCGGCAGCGACCGCGAGGCGGAGAGCGATTTCCAACTGATCGCAGGCACCGTGCGCGACCTGCGGCAATGGGTGGCCGACGGACGCTTTCGCGAAGACCTGTTCGCGCGCATCAACCTGTGGACCTTCGATCTGCCCGGCCTGGCCCAGCGCCCGGAAGACATCGAGCCCAACCTCGATTACGAGCTGACCCGCTTTGCCCGCGAGCACGGCGAGCAGGTGCGCTTCCATACCGAAGCGCGGCGCGCTTACCTGCGGTTTGTCGCCTCGCCCCAGGCGCGCTGGAGCGGCAACTTCCGCGAGCTGTCGGCGTCGGTCACGCGCCTGGCCACGCTGGCCGAAGGCGGCCGCATCACCGAGGCCGGCGTGGAGGCGGAAATCGGCCGGCTGCGGCACGCCTGGTCCGGCGCCGAAGCACCCGCCGGCGACGACACCCTCGCCGCGCTGCTGGGTGACGGCGCGGCCGCGCTGGATCGGTTCGACCGGATGCAGTTGGAGAGCGTCGTCCGGATCTGCCGGGAATCGGCATCGCTGTCGGATGCGGGGCGGCGGCTGTTCGATGTGTCGCGGCTGGAGAAAGCCAAGGTCAACGATGCGGACCGGCTGCGCAAGTACCTCGCCCGGTTCGGCCTGGACTGGCAGCAGGTGCGCGGCCAGGCGGCGAACTAGCGGCGCCGGCCTCGCCCAGCGGGCGCCGCGCTCACGGCGCCGGCATCGCGTGGAGATCGGCGCTGCAACCCGCGTGGTCGCCGTCGTGATCGTGATGATGCGGATAGAGCGCGCCGGGCACATTGCAGGTCGCCAGCCCGTCGGCCGCCAGCCATGCCGCGGTGGCCGCGGCGGCGCGATCGATCAGTTCGCCGCAGCGGGTGTAATCGTAGGGTGAGACTTCGAGCGGACACAGCGGCGGCACCACCGAGATCGGAGTCGTCCCCGCCCAGTGCTCCAGATCCTGCGCCAGTTGCCGCGACACCAGCAGCGACAGCGCGTTGAGCGCATGCTCGATGGCGCTGCGCGGTTCGCGCCGGTCGGCGCAGGCAAACCCGGCGGGCAGCACCACCACGCGCGTCGCACCCAGGCGGATGGCGGTCGAGATCGGGGTGTTGTTGGCGACCCCGCCGTCGATCAGCAGGCGGCCATCGACGCGCACCGGCGGAAACACGCCCGGAATCGCCGCGCTGGCCAGCACCGCCTGCACGATGCTGCCGGCGGACAGCACCACTTCGGCGCCGGTCTGCATGTCGGTCGCGACCACGTGCAGCGGCAGCGGCGCCGCTTCCAGCCGCGCCTGCGCAAAGTGCCGGTTCAGCAGCCGCTGCAGCCCGCCCGCATCCACCAGGTGCGTGCTGTGCCGGCCGAGCATGCCCAGCATCACGCGCCACGACCACGGCATCACCTCGGCGCGCCGCACGCCGCGCCACAGCGCTTCGAGCTGCGCGGCGCCGTCCACATGCGGATGGCAGGCAAAGAACGCCGCATTGATGGCCCCCGCCGACGCGCCGACCACCATGTCGGGCATCACGCCGCTGGCCACCAGTTCGCGCAGCATGCCCGCCTCGATGGCACCCAGGCTGCCGCCGCCGGCAAAGACGAAGGCCGTTCGTTCCGCTCGATCCATGGAGATGATGCGCCGCAGTACGCGCGATGCAGGATTGGCTCGAATTAGAGTACATCCCGCCGCCCACAACAGCCAGAAATCCGCCGCTGGCTCCGGTGCCAGCGCCTATGCTGGCATCAGCCACGCCATCCCACGCGCGCAAGGAGACCGCCATGCACGCCGAGCCCACGCCCGACTGGCGCGAACACGGAGTCCAGGTCATTCCGGGTTCGCAGCTCGACCTGAACACGCCGCAGACGCCCGGCATGACGCGTGCCGCGGCCATCACCCACGCGCGCACGGGCGCCAGCAAGCTGTGGGCGGGCGCGGTCACCATCGACGCCAATGCCAAGACCGGCGCCCACCATCATGGCGCACTGGAAAGCGTCATCTACGTGGTCAACGGCCGGGCCCGCATGCGCTGGGGCAATCACCTGGAGTTCACCGCCGAAGCCGGACCCGGCGACTTCATCTACGTGCCGCCCTTCGTGCCGCATCAGGAGATCAACGCGAGCCCGACCGAAACCCTCAGTTGCGTGATCGTGCGCAGCGGACAGGAGCCCGTGGTCGTCAACCTGGACATCACGCCGGCCGAGCCACCGGAGACGGTGTACTGGGTCGACCCCATCCATCCGCATCCGTGAAGCGACACGGGCGCCCCGGCCCCGGCGCGCATCTCACAGGGTCGGCAGTTGCTCGAAGCGGTCGAAGCGCGGAAACGGCGCCGGCACCTCGATGACCTCCATGCCGTCGACCAGCGCGGCCGGCATGCCGTCGTCCAGCCACGCGCACATCGCCGCGAGTTGCATCGGCGAGCCCTGCAGCATCGCCTCCACCGACGCGTCCATCCGGTTGCGGACCCAGCCGGTGACGCCCAGCGTCCGGGCGCGGCACACGCAGGCCTCCCGATAGCCGATCCCCTGCACACGGCCACGCACGCGCACCAGCCGGGTGACGAGCGCGGCGGCATCGGAAGCGGTACCCATGTCTGCGGTCATGCTGGAACGATACGCCGCGATCGCCGGCAGGTGCCGCCTATCCGCCGTCATCAAAATCGCCGTCACCAAAACAATTGGGGAACCGCATACCGGTTCCCCAAGGTCAACATCAGCGGTGTCCGATCGCCGGACCCGCCCGGTCGCGCCTCACGCGGCGCGGCACATCATGCCGGCTCCGGCAGCCGAGCACCGCTGCGCGCGGCACGCCGCTCCTGGATGGCCTTCTGGCGACTGTTCGCGGCAAGGCTTTTCGAGGTGACCGTCTGATATGTGAGCGTCACCGTCGCGCCGGGATTCGGGAAGGTCGTGTCGATCCCGCTCGACGACGGCTGGCCGTTGACCGCGAGCTCCCAGTAGTGATTCGCGTCGGCATCGAACGCGTTGATGCTTTCCAGCTCGTACCCGAGATAGCCGGGATACTGCGTGCTCTGGCTGTAGCCGTAGTATTCGAGCGTATAGCTGAACGGGTCCGGCTGGCTGGCGCTCTGCGCGTTCACGAACGCCAACTGCAGCAGTTGCTGGACGTTGATCTCGAACGCGAATCCGACCTGGTAGCTGAACAGCTGGTTGTTGCTGTCGTCGTAGGCCTCGATGGTGATGGTGCTCATGTCGTATCCCCCCTTGCGTGTCCGATCCGGACGGTCGAACCGTTGATGAGACGCGCCCCGGCCGTTTCGAGGGCGTCGCGCGCCGGAGCCCGGCCGCAGGCTCGTGGCGGAAGCCTTTTCGAGGCTAGGTGATGGGGGATGGGGCCGCAAATCCGAGACGGCCGGCAGCGTCAGACGTCCTTGCTCCGGCCTGGAGGCTGGGGCGGCGTCGCCGCCAGCACCCGCATGACGGCGAGGCTGTTCCGCCACGCGAAGTACATGCCGCCCGCGAACGACGCCAGGACAAACGCCAGGATGCTCCAGCCGGCCGTCGGCCTCGTCGCGCTCCGGCTCCCGAAGCACAGCCACCCCAGCAGCCCGGCGGTCGCCGCGCACAGCAGGCAGAGCGCGATCAGGCCCACGAGCGGCGGGACCGACATCAGGATCCGGTTGGTGTCGTCGAAGCGCCAGGCCTGCACGTCCTCCCAGTCCGACGGGTCGTTCAAGACCACCGTGAGGCGCATGCCCGGCCGAATATCGTGGCGCCCGGGTATCGTCACCCAGCGCCGGCGAAGGTCGCCCGCGACAAAGTCGAAGCAGGTGAAGTTGCCTTGGCGAGACGATTCCCAGTGCAGCGATGACACCTCGTCGAGCGTCATCGAAACGACATGGAATGCGTGAGGGACAGCGGAAGGCGGCATGGCGTGGAGAGTCCGGGAAAGCCGCCCGGGCATCGACTGCGCCGGTTCGGCAAGGTGCATTGTCTCCGATGGCGCAGGGCCGTGATGCGACCCGGCCGCCATTGCCCAGTGCCGGACAACGGCGGCGCGCCCTCCGCATGCGCCGGATGCGCAACGAACACGCGGGTGGTATGGCGGGCAAGCTGCCCGTTGGCGCCCAGTATCAGGACTCGGGTCTTCGTGATTTCCGGAAGCGGCCGGCGGCCAGGGTTCATCGGTCGATGAAGCGCAGATGCGCGTCGGACAAGCGCGGTTGCCCAACCGGCGCGTTGGCCAGCGCCGCGTCGATCTCGCTCAGGTCAGCCGCCTCCAGGCACACGTCGGCCGCCCCGAGGTTTTCCGTCAGACGGGCCGCGCTGCGCGTGCCGGGAATCGGCACGATCCACGGCTTCTGCGCGAGCAGCCAGGCCAGTGCGATCTGCGCGAGCGTGGCGCCTTTGCGGTCAGCGATCGTCCTGATCCCCGCGAGCAACGCCTGGTTGGCCTGCCTGGCCTCGGGCGTGAACCGGGGGAACGTGCTGCGCGGGTCGGTCGCATCGAAGGCCGTGTCCGCGCGCACCTTGCCGGTCAGATAGCCCTGGCCGAGCGGGCGCCAGGGCACGAAGCCGATGCCCAGTTCCTCGCAGGTCTGCAGCACGCCGCCCTCGGGATCGCGCGTCCACAGCGAATACTCCGTCTGCAGCACGCTCACCGGATGCACCGCGTGGGCCCGGCGGATGGTGCGCGGCCCCGCCTCCGACAAGCCGAAATGCCTGACCTTGCCTTCGGCCACCAGATCCTTCAGCGCCCCGGCCACCTCTTCGATGGGCACGTTGGGATCCACGCGGTGCTGGTAGAACAGGTCGATGACGTCCGTCCTCAGGCGCTTGAGCGACGCCTCGGCGACGGCCCTGATGTGCTCGGGGCGGCTGTTCAGCCCGACGATCCGGTGGTCCCTGATGTCGAAGCCGAACTTCGTGGCGAGCACGATCCGGCTGCGGAACGGCGCCACCGCCTCGCCCACCAGTGCCTCATTGAGACAGGGCCCGTAGGCTTCGGCCGTATCGAACAGCGTGACGCCGCGCTCGTAAGCCGCGCGAATCACGGCGATCTGCTCGTTGCGGCTCAGCGCGGTCGGACCGTAGCCGAAGCTCATGCCCATGCAGCCGAAGCCCAGCGCGGAGACTTGCAGGCTGCTCCTGCCGAGTTGGCGTTTCTCCATGCGTGCACCCCACAGTTGGTCGAATATCGAGCCGATCATGTGAAACGGGATGAGAAGGGTCAGCCCGCCGCGGCAGGGGCCACGGGCATCGGCCGGCGAGCCGGCACGAGCAGGACGGCGGCCAGCGCACCGCCGCCCCCGCATGCTGCAATCACCAGCCCCATGGGGACGGGCGTGCCGTTGGCCAGCACGCCGACCAGGGCCGAGCCGAGGATGCCGGTGCCGTACTGCGTGGCGCCGACCAGCGCGGAGACCGTGCCGGCAAACTGCGGGAAGGTGCCCAGGGCACCGGTCATCGCGTTGGCCACGATGAAGCCGGTGGTGGAGACGAACACGAACAGCGGAATCACCAGGCCCGTCAACCCGCCCCAGCCCATGCGGGCAGCCAGCGCGACAGCCGCGCCGGCCAGCGCGGCGGCAACGGCGCCGGCACGCATCAGGCGGTCGCCGCCGAAGCGCCCGACCAGGTTCGCGTTGAGCAGGTTGGTGGCCATGATGCCCACGATCCCGAGCCCGAACAGCAGCCCGTAGTGCTGGGCCGGGACATGGTAGTAGTCGATGTACGCGAACGGCGTTCCGGCGACATAGGCGTACATCCCGCCATAAAAGAAGCCGCCGACGCCGAGGTAGCCCAGCAACCGCGGATGCCGGAGCAACACGCCGTAGCGCGCGAGCGTGCGATGCAGCGGCGCATCGTTGCGGCGGTGGGCCGGCAGGGTCTCGGGCAGCGTGCCGACCGCCGCCAGCGTGGCCAGCCCCACGATCACCAGCGTCCAGAAAATCGCGCGCCACGACCACAGCTTCAGGATCAGGCCGCCGGCGCTCGGCCCCACCAGCGGCGCGATCGCCATCACCGTCATCAGCGTGGACATCATGCGCGCGGCACGCTCGCCTTCGTACAGATCGCGCACCATGGCGCGCGCCAGCACCACGCTGGCGCAAGCGCCCGCGGCCTGCACCGCCCGCCACGCGATGAGGGCCGGGGCACTGGCGGCCAGCGCACAACCGGCCGAGCCGCCGATGAACAGCAGCAGGCCCAGCGCAATCGGCAGCCGCCGGCCGATGCGGTCACCGATAGGCCCCCACAGCAGTTGCCCCAGGCTAAAGCCGACCAGATAGCCCGAAATGGTCCATTCGAGCGCACCGGCGCTCGCCCCGAGGGTGGCCTGCATGGCCGGCATCGCCGGTAGATACAGGTCGGTGGAAATGGAAGCGAAGGCCATCAGCAGGCTCAGGACGGCCAGCATCCAGAGACTGCGGTCTTGCGGGGGCGAGGCGGTGGGCTGCATGGCGATCAGGGAGCGCGGGATGGCAGGACTGTATGCGCCGCGCTGTCAACTGAGTAGCCCAGCCGGGCTTTCTCCAGTGACAAGCCACACTTGCTAATCCGGCATCGACGGGCACGCGCCATGCGAATCCACAAGCGTGCGCATCGGGCCGAAAAACCGTCGGCAGTGCCCCCTCATTGCAAGAGGCCGTCCCGCAGTGCCCGATCATCAACTTGAGCTTGATGATGTTTCAAGCCCTGCGGCCCTAGGCCCACCTGCCGTCGCCGCCTAACATGACCGGATTGGCCAGCACCGCCGGCGCAGCGATCGGCTCACGTGCCCAAGGCCCGGCGCCGCGGCCGCCGTGCGCAAAGGATCGTTGGCCTCAACCGGCCAGACAGGAGAATTGAAATGAACGCGTCCCACCCCGTGGCCGAGTGAGCGAAGAAGGAGGGTGGATCCTCACAGGCCAATGGCATCGATGTGCCCAAGTGGAAAATGCAAGCATTTCCCGGCAACCGGAGGATCCACGATGAACAGTATCGCAGTGGGCGTAGACATCGCCAAGCAGGTATTCCAGGTGCATTACATCGATCAGGAAACCGGAGAGATCGTGAACAGGCAACTCAAACGGGCCAAGTTTCTCGAACACTTCGCGAACCGTGCTCGCTGTCTGATCGGGATGGAGGCGTGCGGTGGAGCGCACCACTGGGCGCGAGAACTGACGAAGCTGGGTCACGAGGTCAGGCTGATGCCGGCGGAGTTCGTGAAGGCGTTCAACATCCGCAACAAGAACGATGCGGCGGACGCGCGGGCGATTTGGCTGGCGGTGCAGCAGCCAGGCAAGCCGGTGGCGGTGAAAACCGAGATGCAGCAGGCGATGCTGGCGTTGCACCGGATGCGCGAGCAGTTAGTGAAGTTCCGCACGATGCAGGTCAACGGACTGCGGGGGTTGCTGACGGAATACGGCGAGGTGATGTGCAAAGGGCGAGCGGCGCTGGACAAGGAGATACCGGCCGCGCTGTGGCGGATCGCGGCGCGCCTGCCGGCGGCACTGATCGATACGTTGCGGGAGCAGTGGAACGGGCTAGCGAAGCTCGACGAGCAGATTGCCGAAATCGAACGCCGGATGCGCGAATGGAAGAAGGAAGACCGGGCCGTGAAGGTGATCAGCGAGATTCCCGGGGTGGGGTTGCTGACGGCCACCGCAGCGGTGGCGATGATGGGCGATCCGAAGGCATTCAGTTCGGGCCGGGAGTTCGCCGCCTGGGCGGGCCTGGTGCCAAAGCAGACTGGTTCGGGCGGCAAGGTGAACCTGCACGGGATCAGTAAGCGCGGCGACACATATCTGCGCACGCTGCTGATTCACGGCGCGCGCAGCGTATTGACGCGCGCAAAGGAGCCCGGCCCGTGGGTCGAGCAGATCAAAAAGCGGCGACCGACCAATGTGGTGATCGTCGCATTGGCCAACAAGATGGCGCGGACGATCTGGGCGGTGCTCGCTCATGACCGACCGTACCGGAAGGACTACGTGAGCGTGAAGCCAGTCTGAGTGAATCCACGCAAAGGTAGATGATCAACGTTTAACACAGGGTGAACGTCGAAAGGTTGCGCAGCAATCGAGTGTGATGACAAACCAGGTTGGACCGGGACTCGCAAAACCTGAATGGGGTGAGGAGCTTTGAGCTCGCCAGGAGAATGAGGTGCGAGTCAGCGTATTTCATAGGGGCCCGCAGCGGCAATACCGGCTGCAACAAGGCCGGATATAGAGCTGCAGCCCACCCTGTCTGTCGTAACACACGAAAACTGTTGCAAACGGGACGCGTTCATATAGAACCCCATGAAGGATGTTGTCGTTGTAATCGGATCCGGCGCCATCGGGCAGGCGATCGCGAGGCGCGTGAGCACGGGCAAGCATGTGCTGCTCGCCGATCTGCGGGAAGAGAACGCAAACGCGGCCGCCAAGACGCTTAGCGACGCGGGTTTTGAAGTAAGCACCGCCCATGTCGATGTTGCGCTGCGCGAGTCCGTACAGGCGCTGGTCGACACGGCCCAGGCCATCGGTCCCGTCACCGGCATGATCCACGCCGCAGGGGTATCGCCGACGCAGGCCTCCCCCGCCACCATCCTGAAGGTCGATCTCTATGGCACCGCGCTGGTGCTGGAAGCGTTCGGCAACGTCATTGCCCGCGGCGGCGCCGGCATCGTCATCGCCTCGCAATCCGGACACCGCCTGCCCGCGCTAACGCCGGAGCAGGACAAGGCCCTGGCCCTGACGCCGGCCGACGCCTTGCTCGCCCTCCCCATGCTGCAGCCCGACCAGGTGACGGACCCGCTGCACGCCTACCAGCTTTCCAAGCGCGGGAACGCACTACGGGTCATGGCCGAGGCCGTGCGCTGGGGCAAGCGCGGCGCGCGAGTCAACACCATCAGCCCCGGCATCATCATCACGCCGCTGGCGAACGACGAACTCTCCGGCCCGCGCGGCGCGGGATACCGCCGGATGATCGAACGGTGCGCCGCCGGCCGCGCCGGCACGCCCGACGAAATCGGCAACCTCGGCGCCCTGCTGATGGGACCGGATGGGACGTTCATTACCGGCAGTGACTTTCTGATTGATGGGGGGGTGACTGCGGCTTATTGGTATGGGGAGTTGGGGGCGGGGTGAGGGGGCTTCCGCGACTGCCGCTTGTTGGAACCCCAATCGGCGGCGGCAAGGCAGTTGAATCCAGCACATATCAGCGCCTTCTCAAAGTCGTCGAGCGCGACCAAGATGGCCTGGAAAGGATGACTTCAGAAGCTGGGCATAGGGTGCGCGTTCTATCAATCACGCCCCACCACATAGCGATCACGGAATTGCCACTGCGCGGTGTTTTTATATCCCCCCCCGGGGCAACAAGCATATGGTGACGTTGATTTTCACCTGCCCGAAGCAGGTTACTTTCATCCTGTAACATAGCACTCCAGACTCATTCATTTATATGGAGTGCGCAATGATGAAGAAAATGCTTCTTTCCATTCTGGCTTTCGTTACGACGCCGCTCATTGCAGCGGAAGGTGGCGGCCAATCACCATCTGTCAACGTTCAATTCGGCAAACCGACTGTTAAGCAGAAGCTCTTTTACGAGAAGATGTATGAAAAGAAGCCGTTTCCCGATGCAACGCTGTACTACTACGACAACGGCATCTACAAAATTATTTCTCCCGGAGAGGAGCACTACGGAGTCTATGTAGTGCGCGGCCACTTGACCGACGAAGAATATTCGGTTCACTACATCTCTTTACCTTCGTCCGACTGGGGCAATAAAACCGCTCATCATTTTCTGAAATTCAATCGGAAAGCCGGCACGTTTACCCAACAGGCAACATGGGAAGATGACCCAAACATTGCACCACAACATGGCCGGTTCACTCAGGATGAGAATGCGATCAACGATCCTCGGTCGATCAAATGGGATACGCACTCAGAATCGGAGCAACGCAATCGGTAAATCCTCACCGGCAACGCATGCGCTTGTCACATCCGGCGAGAACCTACTGCGCCATTCTTGATCTGCGCTGACGGCGAGGCGATCTGGGAGCCAGCGGAGGACGCTGCAAGGCGGCGCGACATCCGCTTGCGATACGCGCGCGCTGATGCGCATCCCCGTTCATCGCTGGCCCCATTCAAGTCTTAGGGGCCTGCCCTCCGGTTCCAACAATCACGAAGGGCTACGTTGGCTTGCGGACTCAACCGGACTGACCGCCTGCCAGACGATTTCTAATCAAAACTAGATTGCCAACACATTGACGTTGGCGCATCACATCAATGCGAACCCATGAAACTCAACCGGATCCTGCTGATCACCAGCGCTGTTGTATTGGTTGCGTTGCCCATGGCGACGCTGGCTTTCATCAAACCGCTGCGAGTCATTGCCCCATCGCTCGTGCCGGGCATCGCCTGCCCGCGCCCCGGCATCTGCACGGATAACGCTGCCAGCCTGGCCGATGCCGAACGGCTGTACCAGGAGGGCTACGCCAAGGCGGTCGATGCGGTCGGGCCGTTCGGCCACACACCACGCATCGTGTTCTGCACGACGCCCGCTTGCGCCGATGCGTTCGGCATCGGGCGGCGCGCGGCGGAAGCCGTGGGCAATCTGGGCCTCGTGGTCGCGCCGCGCGGGTGAAAGTCCTTCTATGTGGCACACGAGCTGATCCACTACCGGCAAGCGGAAACGCTGGGCAATCTTGCCGTGGCGACCAAGCCCGAGTGGCTGATCGAGGGCATGGCCTATGCGCTGAGTGGCGACCCGAGGCATCCCCTGAGCGAGCCATTCGAACAATGGCGATCGCGCTTTGAGGCATGGCACGCGGGGCTCGGGGCACGCGGCTTATGGAAGGCGGCACGGGAGGTCCGCTGAGCCGAGTCCTTTCGCGCGCGCAGGACGGACTGCCACGGCCCATCCCTCAACAGCAACAAGCGCGCGCCTCACGGGAGAGCGGACAACCGCAGCGGCGCCGGGAGCCCCCGGCGAATTCCAGATCACTCCCGCCGAGCCCGATTTGGCATCAGTCGTGCTCGATGGGCCAGAAGAGCAGATCGACCGCGTTGTCGATATAGAAATTCAGCAAGCGTCGAACTGCCGCCGGCTCGTCCCAGTCATGGGGCAGCAGATAATATTTGTAGCCGTAAACAGGTGAAGCAGACAAAATACTGTGCTTACCCAGGCTCAAAAATTTCTTCGCGTGTACGATCGAGCTTCCCGTTATCAAGCTGAAATAATAGTTATCCGGCCCAACGCTTTGCACATCGATGTCAACGGAAAACTGCGGCGCTGAAATTGCGTAGACCAGATCGGTACCGAAATCCGCCTCGCCAATGGCTTGCCTGTCGCGCGTCTGTTCGTCGCTGAAGACCTGGTTCACTGTATACCCCATGCGCTCCAGCCGACGTGCAACTGCGTCGGAAAGCTCCGCAGTGAGCGTCGAGTTGGTCATTGCCGCATGCAGTGCCTTGATATATTTCGGCTTCGCACGCTTCAGCTCTTCCACGTGCTCCTTCATCGGAATCAATGACTTCATGATGGCAACATTGATATCCCGATCGGTCTTTGGCGCCAGAACCGTGACAGTCTTTAGACGATGAATCAATTCCAGATCACGGCGATTCCGATCTTCAAAAACCTTCTGCTGCTCATAGTAGCGAGCATAACGCGTGCACCCGCTGGCGAGGAATGACAGCGCTACGACCGAAACCAACCTTCTATTTCTTTTGAAACCGGCACTCATTTTTTCCACTTCAAACATCTTTTCTTTAAACAATCAATCAAAAAAACTTCAAAATCGATCGCAATCCTTGATTCATCGGGATGCGTAGCGCTTCAGACGCGATCCTGGAGCATCTTCGTTGGTTGGTGTCGATGAGGGGTTCATCATTGATGACAACAATGGGGAAGCGCCAACATTGTGTCGATCGCCCTTCGTAAACACCTCGCGGCGAAAACTTGCCGGATTCAAAGTCGGCGTCCAACCAGGTCTGCATGAAGCCGAGAGTGAAAGCGGGCACGCGCGATCTCAGACGCGACATGTCACGCTCTCCCGAGCGCCACCAACCGTCCGCGTCTTGGCAGTAGCGAACGGCTCAGCGAATGCGAGTCCGTATGGCGCGGAATGCGCCTAGCGCAACCGGCGCCTTCTGCCAGGAATGTTTGATCGCTGGCGTCCGACCAAGTGCAGCAGCCGCTATCCGACGCGGCAATCAGTGAAGTGACCAACCTCGTTCAAAACAAAGAAAGGGGCCTTCCGCCCCCTTCCTTGAAGTCATGGTCCAACCGACTCTATTCGAACCCGACAGACTGTATTGACGCCACAGCCCCTCACTCCACCGTCACCGACTTAGCCAAATTCCGCGGCTTGTCCACATCCGTCCCGCGCGCCACGGCGGTGTGATACGCCAGCAGCTGCAGCGGCACCACGTGCAGGATCGGCGACAGCTGCCCATAGTGCTCGGGCATGCGGATCACCTGGATGCCGTCGCTCGACTGGATATGCGTGTCGGCATCGGCGAACACGTAGAGCTTGCCGCCGCGCGCGCGCACTTCCTGGATGTTGGACTTGAGCTTCTCCAGCAGCGCGTCGTTGGGCGCGACCGTCACCACCGGCATCTGCTCGGTCACCAGCGCGAGCGGGCCGTGCTTGAGTTCGCCGGCGGGGTACGCCTCGGCGTGGATGTAGGAGATCTCCTTGAGCTTGAGCGCGCCTTCCATGGCGATCGGGAAGTGCAGGCCACGGCCGAGGAACAGCGCGTTCTCGCGGCGGGTGAATTCTTCCGACCACGCGATGATCTGCGGCTCGAGCGCCAGCACCGCGTTGAGCGCCGACGGCAGGTGGCGCAGTTGGCGCAGCGCGACATCCTCGGCCTCGGCCTTCAGGTGGCCGCGCAGCTTGGCGAACGTCAGCGCCAGCATGTACAGCGCGGCGAGCTGCGTGGTGAAGGCCTTGGTGGAGGCCACGCCGATCTCGGTGCCGGCGCGCGTGAGGAACTTGAGCTCGGTCTCGCGCACCATGGCGCTGGTCGCCACGTTGCAGATGGCCAGCGTGTGCGTGTGGCCCAGCTCGCGCGCGTGGCGCAGCGCGGCCAGCGTGTCGGCGGTTTCGCCCGATTGCGAGATCACGACGACGAGCGCGTTGGGGTTGGGCACCGTATCGCGATAGCGGTATTCGCTGGCCACTTCTACCTGAGTGGGAATCTTGGCGATCGATTCGAGCCAGTACTTGGCGGTGCAGCCCGAGTAGTAGCTGGTGCCGCAGGCCAGGATCAGCACGCTGTCGACCTTGGACAGCACCTCGGCGGCGCGCGGCCCGAACAGGTCGGGCGCGAAGCCCTGCACGCCTTCCAGCGTGTCGCCCAGCGCGCGCGGCTGCTCGAAGATTTCCTTCTGCATGAAGTGGCGGTACGGGCCCAGCTCCACGGCGGCGGCGTGCGCCTCGACCACCTTGACCTCGCGCTCGACCACGTGGTCGCGCACGTCGGCCACGGTGAAGCCCTCGCGGGTGAGCTCGACCACATCGCCCTCTTCCAGGTAGACGATGCGGTTGGCGGTGCCGGCCACGGCCAGCGCGTCGGAGGCCAGGAACGATTCGTTGTCGCCCAGCGCCACCACCAGCGGCGAGCCGGCGCGCGCGCCCACCACCACGTCGGGGTTGTCGCGCGCGAACACGGCGATCGCGTAGGCGCCGTGCAGGCGCTTGACCACCGCGCGCACCGAGGCGAACAGGTGGCCGCGCGTGGCGCTGCTCGGGTACGCGTAGGCCTGGTGGATCAGGTGGGCGACCACCTCGGTATCGGTCTGCGATTCGAAGCCGTAGCCGACGGCCTTCAGCTCTTCGCGCAGCGTTTCGTAGTTCTCGATGATGCCGTTGTGCACCAGGGCGATGGTGTCGCCCGAGAAGTGCGGGTGGGCGTTGACGGTGTCCGGCCGGCCGTGCGTGGCCCAGCGGGTGTGGGCGATGCCGATGGCGCCGTCCAGGTGGCTCGACTGCGCCTGCGTGTCCAGGTCGGCCACGCGCGAGACGGTGCGGGCGCGCTCCAGTTGGCCATCGCGCTGCACGGCCACGCCGCAGGAGTCATAGCCGCGGTACTCCAGGCGGCGCAGGCCTTCGATCAGAACGGGAACGATATTGCGCGTGGAAACCGCGCCGACGATGCCGCACATGTTGATTTCTCCGGTTGGAGCACAGCGCGCAGCGCGCTGCACTCGATCTTCATTCAGTATCGATGCTCACGCGCCGCAACGGCATCCGCTGTTCGGCGCAGGAAAATCGCTGCTCAGGCGTCCTTCTTCTGCTTAACCGGCCGTTGCCAGCCGTTGACGGTGGTCTGCCGCGCACGCGAGACCGTCAGTTGGCCTTCCGGCGCATCCTTGGTCAGCGTGGTGCCGGCGCCCAGCGTGGCGCCGCGTCCCACCCGCACCGGCGCCACCAGCTGCGTGTCCGAGCCGATGAAGGCGTCGTCCTCGATGATGGTGCGGAACTTGTTGGCGCCGTCGTAGTTGCAGGTGATGGTGCCCGCGCCGATGTTCACGCGCGAGCCCACCGTGGCATCGCCCACGTAGGCGAGGTGGTTGGCCTTGCTGTGCGCGGCGATCTGGCTGTTCTTGACCTCGACGAAGTTGCCGATGTGCACGTCCTCGGCCAGCTCGGTGCCCGGGCGCAGCCGCGCGTACGGACCAATGCGCGACTGCGCGCCCACCGTGGCCTGCTCGATATGGCAGAACGGCAGGATCTCGGCGCCGGCCTGGATGGCGGCGTCGCGGATCACGGCATGGGCACCGATGTGCACGCCGTCGCCCAGCGTCACGTTGCCCTCGAAGATGCAGTCGATATCGATGACGACATCGCGCCCGCACGTCAGCTTGCCGCGAATGTCGATGCGCGCCGGGTCGATCAGCGTCACGCCGTCTTCCAGCAGTTGCTGCGCGAGGTTGCGCTGGTGGATGCGCTCGAGTTCCGCCAGCTGCACCTTGCTGTTGACGCCCAGCGTCTCCCACTCGGCCAGCGGATGCGCGGAGGTGATCGGCAGACCCTCGCCGGCGGCGCGCTCGATCACATCGGTCAGGTAGTACTCGCCCTGGGCATTGTCGTTGCGTAGCGAGGCCAGCCAGGTCTTGAGCCTGGCCGTCGGGCAGACCAGGATGCCGGTGTTGACTTCGTGGATGGCCAGTTGCGTTTCGTTGGCGTCCTTCTGCTCGACGATGCGCGTGATGCGACCAGTGGCGTCGCGCACGATGCGGCCGTAGCCGGTCGGATCGTCGAGGTGGACGGTCAGCACGCCCAGGTGGTCCTGGCCGGCGGCGCCGACCAGCGCGTTGAGCGTCTCGGCGCGGGTGAGCGGCACGTCGCCATACAGCACCAGGGTGGGCACGGTGTCGTCGAGCTGGTCGAGCGCCTGCATGACGGCGTGGCCGGTGCCCAGTTGCTGGTCTTGCGTCGCGAAGGTGACATCGGGCGCGCCGACCATGTCGCGCACGCGGTCGCCGCCGTGACCGACCACGACCACCAGCCGTGTCGGCGACAATGATCGGGCCGTCTCAATGACGTGTGCCAGCAGCGGTTTGCCGGCCAGGGGATGCAGGACTTTCGGGAGGGCGGAACGCATGCGTTTGCCCAGCCCGGCGGCGAGGATGACGATGTTCACAAGGAGATTCCTAGAGTGACTCGAAGCGATAGCCTGCGGCTTGCGTTCACGGACCGGGCCAACCGTCCTGGAGCGGCCGTCCGCCGCCTGCCATCGGGTTGGCCTGACCGCCTCGGAAGCCTTCTGCGAGGCCCTTTTGCGGCGCATAAGATACAGGTAAAAAATTCTAGCATGCGGCCCCCCCTGGCACCGAACCGGCCGGACGGCGGACCTGTCGCACGCACGCCCTGGCCCGCCAGGCTAGCCCGTTGGCTGATGCTCGCCGCGCTCGCCGGCCTGGCGGCCTGCAGCACCATGAAGCTCGGCTATCAGCAGGGCGATCGCCTGGTCTATCTATGGATCGACCGCTACTTCGACATGCAGGACGCGCAGGCCGACGCGGCGCGGGGCGCCATCGCGCGCTTCTTTGCGTGGCACCGGCGCGAGCAGCTGCCGCGTATCGCCGCGCTGCTCGAACGCGCCCAGGGCGAACTGCAGCAGCCGGTCAGCGCCGAGCAGATCCGCGACTACCAGCACGCCTATCAAGCGCTCGGCCGCGCGGCCTTCGAGCGCGCCAAGCCCGATGTCGCCGACCTGCTGCTCTCGGTCACGCCGGAGCAGATCGGGCACGTGCGGCAGCGGTTCGACGCGGTCAACGAGACCTATCGCCAGCGGTATCTGCAGCACGACGGCGATGACCGCTCGCGCGAACGCTTCAAGCGCGTCATGGACAACGCCCGCCTCGTCTACGGCCGCTTCTCGAGCGCGCAGGAGGACGCCATCCGGCCCGCCATCGCACCGCTGGTCGCGGCCGCCCCGGCCCGCTACGCGGAGCGCCTCCAGCGCCAGCAGGCATGGCTCGCGCTGCTGGAGCGCGTGCGCGCCGAACACCCCGACAAGCCGACCGTCATGCAATGGCTGACCGCCTACGCCGACCACTGGGAGCATCCGCCCGGCGAGCGCGGCGCCCGGCGCGATGCCTATCTCGATGCCAGCGTCGACGTGTCCGTAACCATCGCCAACCTCACCACGCCGCAGCAGAAGCTGCACGCCCGCGACCGCCTGCAGGGCTGGATCGACGACGCCCACGACTTGATGCGCGCCGGCACCGAGACCGCCGCGGACGGCGGCCGCCCCGACGAGGCCACGACCGGCATGCGGCCGCTCAACCGCTGAGCGGCAGCGCGCCGGCCTTCCAAAACAACACAGCGTGCCCGGCTTCGCGACCCGGCACGCTGTCCGTGTGGCCGGTGCGGTGCGTCAGGCCGCGGGCTGCTCGGTGCCCTCCGGCGCCGTGCCCGCCGGATTGCGCTCGAAGCGCACGAACTCGATGCGATCGTCGTGCGAGCCGGCGAACACCAGCGGCGCCTGATCGTACGCGGTCTGGCCGAACAGCGCCTCCTCGCCGATCTTGGCCAGGCCGGTGGTCAGGCCGTTGAAGTCGAACAGGTCGGTATCGGCCAGGTGCGACGGCACCACGTTCTGCAGCGACGCGAAGATGTTGTCGATGCGGCCCGGCGTCTGGCGCTCCCACTCCAGCAGCATCTCCTTGACCTTCTTGCGCTGCAGGTTCTCCTGCGAGCCGCACAGGTTGCACGGGATGATGGGGAATGCCATCGCGCGGGCGTAGGCGGCGATCTCCTTCTCCGAGCAGTAGGCCAGCGGACGGATCACGATGTGGTCGCCGTTGTCGGTGGCGAGCTTGGGCGGCATCGCCTTCATCTTGCCGCCGAAGAACATGTTCAGGAAGAACGTGTTGACGATGTCGTCGCGGTGGTGGCCCAGCGCGATCTTGTTGGCGCCCAGCTCCTTGGCCGTGCGATAGATCACGCCACGGCGCAGGCGCGAGCACAGCGAGCACGTGGTCTTGCCCTCGGGCACCTTCTCCTTGACGATCGAATACGTGTCGGCCTCGACGATCACGTACTCCACGCCCACCTTCTTCAGATAGTTGGGCAGCACGTCCTCCGGAAAGCCCGGCTGCTTCTGGTCGAGGTTCATCGCAATCAGCTTGAAGTCGACCGGCGCGCGCTTCTGCAGCGCCATCAGCACCGACAGCATGGTGTACGAATCCTTGCCACCGGACAGGCAGACCAGCACGGTGTCGCCGTCCTCGATCATCTTGAAGTCGCCGATGGCGCGGCCGGCCTGCGACTGCAGGCGGGTTTCGAGGCGGTGGAAATTGTTGGAGAACGTCATGGCGCAAGCACGCCGCCGGCGCTGAAGAATGGCCGAGCGGGCGTCAAATTGTCTGGAAAATCAGCATTTTAGCGTGCCACGGCCAGCCGTGGGCGCGCGCCGGCATGGGCGCCCGGACTCCACTAGAATCGTCCGCTCCCCCCTTCCTCGGAGACGGCAATGCGGATTCTGGTACTGGGTGCCGGCGGCACCGGCGGCTACTTCGGCGGGCGCCTCACGCAGGCCGGCGCGGACGTGACCTTCCTGGTGCGCCCGGCACGCGCGGCGCGGCTGCGCGAGCACGGCCTGGAGATCCGCAGCCCGCTGGGCGACGCGCGCTTCCCCGTCCAGGCCATCACTGCGGACGTGACCGCCGCCTGGGGCCACGCCGACCTCGTCCTGCTCAGTTGCAAGGCCTACGACCTCGACGACGCCATCGCCGCCATCCTCCCCGCGGTGGGCGAGCGCACGGCCGTGCTGCCGGTCCTGAACGGGCTGTCGCACCTGGACCGGCTGGACGCGGCCTTTGGCGCGGCGCGCGTGCTGGGCGGCCTGTGCCACATCAGCGCGGCCAGCGCGCCGGACGGCGCCGTGCTGCACCTGAACCCGCTGCATTCGATCACCTTCGGCGAGCGCGACCCCGCCGCGCCGCGCGCGCGTACCCAGGCCATCCGCGATGCCTTCGCCGCCGCGCGGTTCGACTCGGTGCTGGCCGACAACGTCATGCAGGACATGTGGGAAAAGTTCGTCTTCATCACCTCGCTGGCATCGATGACGTGCCTGATGCGCGCCAGCGTCGGCGAGATCGTCGCCACCGACGAAGGCCGCGCGCTCAACGAGGCGATGTACGGCATGTGCGCGGCCGTCTCGGCGGCGGCCGGCTACCCCGTCCGTGCGCAGGCGCGCACACGCGGGCTGGAGTTCCTGACCCAGGCCGGCTCGCCGATGACGGCCTCGATGCTGCGCGACCTGGAAAGCGGCGGCCGCGTGGAGGCCGACCACATCGTCGGCGACATGCTGCGGCGCGGGCGCGCAGCGGGCGTGGACGTGTGGCTGCTGCGCGTGGCATATGCGCATTTGCAGGCGTATCAGCAGCGGCTGGGGCGGGTCAGTCGCCAGTAGTTCCGCGGCAAGCGGTTGCAAGCGCACGCTTGGTGCGCCCGACGGCTCAAGGTTGTAGAAAAAACAACAACCTATTGATCTTTACCTAAATCATGACAACCGATCGTCCGTAGGCGCGTTATATGGTCAGCACCGTGTATGGAGGATCGGTTCATGACCAAGATGGACGAAGCGACGCGCAAACGGGTACGTGCCGGACGCTTGATGCTTGCGGGCAAGACGCCGGCCGAAGCGGCGAAGGCGGTGGGTGTGGCACGGCAAACCGCGTACACCTGGAAAGCCCGGCTCAACGAAGGTGGCATTGACGCATTGCGGACAATGAACGTAGGTCGTGCAGCCCAACTGGATGCGTGCCAGCTCGAAGGCTTGCGCGTGGCACTGCTGCAAGGTGCGCTGGCGCACGGCTTCGGCACCGAGCTGTGGACCCTCAAGCGCGTGCGCATGCTCATCGAACGACTGTATGGCGTCACCTTCAGCGAGGTGCATGTCTGGCGGCTGCTGGGTGCGTTGGGCTTCAGCCCGCAAAAGCCTGAGCGCCGGGCCATCGAACGCGACGAAGACGCGGTACAGCGCTTCAAGCGCAAGACTTGGCCCGCGCTAAAAAAAAGTGTGCCGCCGAGCGACGGCTAATCGTCTTCATTGACGAGTCGGGCCTGTCGGAGCGGCCCACGCGCGTGCGCACCTGGGCGCCCAAGGGCTGCACGCCGGTCATCCAGTTCCACTTCAACTGGAAGCACGTCTCGGTCATCGCCGGCCTCACGCGCACGAACTTCGTGTTTCGACTGCACGACGGCGCGATCAAGAGTGCGCAGATCATCGAGTTCCTCAAGGCGCTGCGTGCGCAGCTCAAGCGCAAGTTGCTGATCGTGTGGGACGGCGCGCCACAGCACAAGAGCCGCGTTGTGCGCGAGTACCTCGACAGTACGCGAGGCGCCGTACAGATGGCGCTGCTGCCCAGCTATTCCCCAGACCTCAACCCGGTCGAATACCTGTGGGCCTGGCTCAAGCGGCACGCGTTGGCCAACTTCTGTCCCGATACCCTCGCCGAACTCAAACACACCGCCCGCCGCAAGCTCAAGAGCGGCCAGAAACGCCCATCGATCATCGCCGCGTGCTGGAAGCAGGCTGAGTTGTGGTGATGTCATGGGTTATGTAATTCTCAATAGTACAGTTGCGCCGTCTTCCGAGGCCCCCAGCCGGGGCATGCGCCCCGCTCCGGCGGCCTCGCACCTCGCGGCACACGCGCCCACACCCCTATCGCCAATATCGGCCCGCCCGAATCCACCCGCATGTGCAGCAAACCCCTGGTTGTCGACCTTGATGGCACGTTAATTCGTTCGGACATCTTGATCGAATCCGGTTTCGCGTACCTGAAATCGGCGCCACACCGGTTTTACGAGCCACTGCTGTGGCTGGCGCGCGGCGGCAAGCCTGTCTTGAAAGCGCGCCTGGCGGATGCGACCGATCTCGACGTGACCGTTCTGCCTTACGACCACGCCGTTCTCGAGTGGCTGCACACCGAACGCGCCGCGGGCCGCACCCTGGTGCTTGCCACGGCCAGCCACGTGCGCTACGCCGAGGCGATTTCCGCGCACCTGGGGCTCTTCGACAAGACCTTCGCCACCGACGGCAGCACCAATCTGTCCGCCCGCAACAAGCGAGACCGGCTCGTGGCCGAGTATGGCGAAAAGGGCTTCGACTACGCGGGCAACTCCCACGACGATGTCATCGTGTGGCAGGCGGCCGAACGCGCCTACGTGGTGAATCCCCATGGCGGCGTGGAGCGCGCGGCACGCAAGATCGGCAATGTCGAGCGCGTGATCGATGCGCGCCCGGCGCCCCTGAACATCTGGAGCAAGTCGCTGCGGCTGCATCAGTGGCTGAAGAATCTGCTCATCTTCGTGCCGTTGCTGGCCGGTCATCTGCTGGGCTCGCCCGAACAGGTGCTCGCGGCGCTGCTGGCGTTCCTGACCTTCGGCCTGTGCGCGTCGAGCGTCTACCTGCTCAATGACCTGCTCGATCTCGAAGACGATCGCCATCACCCCGTCAAGCGCAAGCGGCCGTTTGCTTCCGGCGCGCTTCCGCTGCTGTGGGGCGGGGGGATGTTCCCGGTCCTGCTTGTCACGGCGTTCCTGCTGGCCTGGCTCTGCCTGCCATGGCGGTTCGCGGCCGTGCTGCTGGGCTACTACGCGCTGACGCTCGCCTACTCGGCGTTCCTGAAACGCCGCGTGATGATCGATGTCGTCGTGCTCGCCACGCTCTACACCGTGCGCATCATCGCCGGCGCGGCCGCCGTGGGCGCGCACCTGACCTTCTGGCTGCTCGCCTTCTCGATGTTCATTTTCCTGAGCCTGGCACTCGTCAAGCGCTATGCGGAATTGCATGCCATCAAAGCGCGCGGACTCGTCAAGACACGCGGCCGCGGCTACGAGGCGAGCGATCTGCCGATGCTGTCGTCACTCGGCTCGGCGGCGGGCTACCTGGCTGTGCTCGTGCTTGCGCTGTATATCCAGGACGCCAAGACGGCGAGCCTCTACCGGCATCCGCAGGCGATCTGGCTCGCCTGTCCGCTGATGCTGTACTGGGTCAGCCGGACCTGGATCATCACGCACCGCGGCCAGATGCACGACGACCCCATCGTGTTCGCCGTGCGCGACCGGGTGAGCCTCGCCGTTGTGGCACTGTGCGGCTTTATCTTCTGGGCGGCGATCTGAACAATGGGAACCGTTCAGTCGTGGGGGCGCTACCCATACGAACCGCAGCAAGCGCATGCGGTCGCGTGGCGCGATGCCCTGGATACGACCTGGCTTGCGGCGGCGCGCGAGCATGGCACGACGCTCGCGTTCGGCAACGGACGCAGCTACGGCGATAGCTGCCTGGCGGCATCCGGCCATGTCGTGCAAACCCGGCCGCTCGACCGCCTGATCGCCGCGGATTGGAGCGCAGGCATCCTGCGCGCAGAGCCCGGCGTGACGCTCGAACAGCTGCTGGAGGTCGCGATCCCGCGCGGCTGGATGCTGCCGGTGACGCCGGGCACCCAATACGCGACGCTCGGCGGCGCCATCGCCAATGACGTCCACGGCAAGAACCACCATGTCCGCGGCACGTTCGGACGGCATGTGCGCCGCTTCGGCCTGGCCCGCAGCGACGGTGCGCAACTCGAATGCGCGCGCGACAGCCACGCCGAACTGTTCGCGGCGACGATCGGCGGATTCGGGCTGACCGGCCTCATCCTGTGGGCCGAGATCCAGCTGATGCCGATCCGCTCAAGCCTCGTCGACGTGACCAGCATTCGCTTCGACAACCTCGACGAATTCTTCGCGCTGTCCGAGCGCCTCGATCCGCTGCACGAATACAGCGTGGCCTGGGTGGACTGCCGGAGCCGGGGCAACGCACTCGGGCGCGGTGTTTTCATGGTGGGCGACCACGCCACCGATGGCCCGCTCGCCGTCGATCGCCGCCCCAAGCACACCGTGCCGTTCACCTTGCCCGTCCCGCTGTTCAACCGCGTCACGCTGCAGGGCTTCAACGCGCTCTATTTTCGGGGCCGGCGCAGCGGCGAAGTCCGCTCGCAGGTGAGCTACGACCGTTATTTCTATCCGCTCGACAGCCTGCTCGAGTGGAACCGCATCTATGGCCGCGCGGGCTTCCAGCAACACCAGTCCGTGGTCCCTCCGCACGCGGCGCGGGACGCGGTACGCGCGATTCTCGACGCCATCGCGGCCAGCGGCACCGGCTCGTTCCTGGCCGTGCTCAAGCGCTGCGGCAACGTGGCGTCGCCCGGCCTGCTGTCCTTTCCGATGGAAGGGACGTCGCTTGCCCTCGACTTTCCGCAGCGCGAGGCGTTGAACACGCGCCTGTTCGCACGGATCGACGCAATCGTGCGGGAAGCGGGCGGGCGCATGTATCCGGCCAAGGATGCGCACATGTCCGGCGCGGACTTCCGTGCCGCCTATCCGCAATGGCAACAGCTCGAAGCGCTCCGGGATCCCGCCATGCTGTCGCGCTTCTGGGAACGAACCACTCGAACATGAAAAACATCCTGATCGTTGGAGCCACCTCCGCCATCGCAATCGCCTGTGCGCGGCAATGGGCCGCCGAGGGCGCCCGCTTCTTTCTGGTGGCACGCAACGGCGAGCGCCTCGAACAGGTCGCCGACGACCTGAGCGCGCGCGGCGCGCAACTCGCCAGCCGCCACCAGCTCGACATCACCGACCTGGAGCGCCACGCGGCCATGTTCGAACAGTGCCTGGCCGCGCTGGGCACGATCGACATCGTCCTGGTCGCCCCGGGAACCTTGCCGGACCAGGCGGCCTGCCAGGCGGATCCGGCGATCGCGGTGCGCGAGTTCAACACCAACGCCACCGCCGTCATCGCCCTGCTGACGCGGATTGCCAATGCGCTCGAGGCCCAGCGCAGCGGCGCGCTGGCCGTCATTTCGTCGGTGGCGGCAGATCGCGGCCGCCCCTCCAACTATCTGTACGGCAGCGCGAAGGCCGCCCTTTCTGCGTTCTGCGAAGGCCTGAATGCACGCCTGTTCAAAGCCGGCGTGCACGTCCTGACGATCAAGCCGGGCTTCGTCTCGACACCGATGACCGCCGGGCTGCCCTTGCCCGGCCCGCTGGTCGCATCCCCGGAGAAGGTGTCCCGCGACATCGTGCGCGCCATCGACAAGCGCAAGGACACGCTGTACACGCCGTGGTTCTGGGCGATCATCATGCTGATCATCCGATCCGTGCCGAAGCCTGTTTTCAAACGGACATCACTGTAAACGCAGGATGCAAATGAAAGCGCGGTTCGACGGCGGTTATCTGATTTTTTTCCTCGGCATCATTACGCTCACCACCACGGTGTACGCGGTCTGGACCCACTTCTCACCCGTGCCGTACGCTGATCAGTGGGACGGCACAATCGGCTTCTACCTCCGGGCTCTGCAGAACCCGTGGCAAGCATTCTTTGAACAGCACAACGAGCATCGCCTGATATTTTCGCGGCTCTTTTTTTACGCTGATATGCGCTACTTCGGCGGAAGAAACGTGCTACTGCTGGCCAGCAATGTCATATTGGCTGGATTCCTCGCGGCCGCATTTTATCGCGTAGCCATTCGAAATGCCGTACAACAAGACCGGGAAATGCTCGTCGGCCTGGCCGGGCTAATTTTGGTCTTTGTTTTTTCATGGGTTCAGCGGGAGAATTTTTGCTGGGGCTTTCAGAACCAATGGTTTGCCGTCAATCTTTTCTCACTGCTGGCATTTCATTATTTAGAACTTGCAGGAGATGCCCACCGGAAAGACGCCTTGCCGGAACGCAACGCTTCGCTCGCGAAAGCGCTGCTGAGTGGCTGCATCGCAGCAGGTTCGATGGCAAGCGGCCTGCTCGTATTCCCGATTTTGATCGTCCAGGCGTTGTATCTGCGATTGAGCACGCGCACCGTCTGGCTGCTCGTCACGACGACCGCGGTCGTGTGGATCGCCTACTTCTTTGACTGGAAGAACCCGTCGGCCGGCGCCCACCTGCTCACGGTGCTGAGCAACCACCCGATCGAAGCACTGCGCTATGTACTGTTATATCTTGGTGCACCCGCACATCTTCTGTCTTTCAGCAAGCTAAGTGCCTATGCGAGCGGTGCAATCGTACTGATCACGTTCACTTGCCTCGTGATCAAGGCACTACGGTCGCATGCACCGATACACGCGATTTCGCTGCTTGCATTTGCATTGTTTGTCATCAGCAATGCATTGACCACGGCAAGCGGCCGGCTCTCGATCGGGGTTCAGCACGCGTTGCAGTCGCGCTATACGACAGCTTCGCTGGCTGCATGGCTTGCGCTGATCCTGTTCGCGATACTCAATTTTAACTCGCAGAAAGCGCGGAAGTCCGTGCTGATCATGGCCGTGGTCGTCGCGCTCTTCGTGGCATCAGGCCAGCGATTCACTAGCGAAAACGGCAATTACACTACATTTAACCGCCTTTTCGCCGGCCTCGCGCTGCGATCCCATGTCTACGATCCGGACATCACTGGTGCCATCTATCTCATGCCAGAGTCGCTGGGCATCATCAGTCAAGCCGCTGAGCAAGCGAAAGTATCGATTTTTTCGCCAGACCAGCCGGATTACTTCATTCCGCCTTCGCGCATCATCGCGACATCGATTTGCGACGGACACATAGACAAGATTGCAGCGACGACAACGCTCGGTGTGTATCGCGCGGAGGGATGGATTTTCGATGCGGACGAAAAACGTGTGCCGCGTGATGTAGTCGTGACGGATGCGGATGGCGCGACGCTAGGCACGGGAGTCACGGGCAAAGAATACTATGGCGCACTCGAAATCAAGGATCCGAATGCGCTATACAGAGGTTGGAGTGCTCTTTTTAAAGCACCGACTTTGATCACCCCTCTGATCGTTGCCCCGACGAGCAAGGGTACCTATTGCAAGCTGCAGCAGGCCGGGACGACGTACAACGTCGACAAGACCTCCGCGCCATGACCCACTGCCGCCCTGCATCAACCGTCCGTATCACGTATCGATGAGCAGGCAAGACACGCTCAGCATTTCCAAAGCAAACGCATGAACCCAACCCGCATTGTCCTCCCAGGCGGCGCCGGCCTCGTCGGCCAGAACCTCGTGGCGCGGCTCAAAGCACGCGGCTATACCAACCTCGTCGTGCTCGACAAGCACGAGGCCAACCTCGATGTGCTGCGCTCGGTCCACCCGGATATCACCGCCGTCTTCGCCGACCTGGCGGAACCGGGCGACTGGGCAAAGCATTTCGAAGGCGCCGATGTGGTCGTGATGCTGCAGGCCCAGATCGGGGCGCCGACGCGCGAGCCGTTCGTCCGCAACAACATCGACTCGACGCGCTGCGTGCTCGAGGTGATCAAGCGGCATGACATTCCGTACACCGTCCATATCAGCTCGTCCGTCGTCAAATCGGTCGGCGAGGACTGGTACACCGAGACCAAGCGCGAACAGGAAGCGATCGTGCTCGCCTCGGGCATCAAATGTGTCGTGCTGCGGCCGACGCTCATGTTCGGCTGGTTCGACCGCAAGCATCTCGGCTGGCTGTCGCGCTTCATGCAGCGCGTGCCGGTGTTTCCGATTCCGGGCAGCGGGCGCTACATGCGCCAGCCGCTTTACGTCGGCGACTTCTGCAACGTGATCATCAGCTGCATCGATTCGCGGCTCCAGGGGCAGACCTTCGATATCACCGGGCTGGAGCGCATCGACTACATCGACATCATCCGCCAGATCAAGCGCGTGACCCGCGCACGCTGCGCGATCGTGCGCATTCCCTACGGCCTGTTCTATGTTTTGCTGAAGGTCTATGCCCTCTTCAGCAAGAACCCGCCCTTCACGGCGGACCAGCTCAAGGCACTGACGGCCGGCGACGAGTTCGACGTGATCGATTGGGAACGCATCTTCGCCATCCGCGCGACACCGTTTGCCAAGGCGATGGAGGAGACGTTCAACGATCCGACCTACAGCCACATCGCGCTTGAATTCTGACGGGACGACGACCATGAGTACGGAACGCATTGCAGTCCTGGGCGCGGGGCCGATGGGCCTCGGCGCGGCTTATCAGCTCGTCAAGGACGGGCGCAAACCCGTGATCTTCGAGGCCGACGACAGGGTGGGCGGCATGGCCGCCTGCTTCGACTTCGGCGGGCTCTCGATCGAGCGGTACTACCACTTCCACGCAATTTCCGATCATGCCTTCCTGGAAGTGCTGCGGGAACTCGGCATCGAAGACAAGATGCAGTGGCGCGAAACCAAGATGGGCTACTTCTACCAGGGCCGCGTGCAGCCCTGGGGCAACCCCATCGCGCTGCTGAAGTTCAAGGGGCTGAGCCTGTCGGCCAAGATCCGCTACGGGCTGCACGCCTTCCTGTCGACCAAGCGCAACGACTGGAAGCCGCTGGACCGCGTCGAAGCCTCGGGCTGGATCCGTCGGTGGATCGGCGAGGAAGCCTGGGAAGTGCTGTGGCGGCGCCTGTTCGACTACAAGTTCTACGACCACGCGTACAACCTGTCCGCGGCCTGGATCTGGAGCCGGATCCGCCGCATCGGCCGCTCGCGCTACGACCTCTTCCGCGAGAAGCTCGGCTATCTGGAGGGCGGCTCCGACACGCTGCTCGAAGGCATGCGCCGCTACATCGAAGCCAACGGCGGCGAATTCCGGCTCGGCACGCCCGTGCAGAAAGTCGTGATCGAAGGCGGTGCGGTCAAGGGCATCGAAACGCAGGGCGGCTTCGAGCCGTTCGACAAGGTGATCAGCACGATTCCGCTGCCCTATGTGCCCAGGGTCATGCCCGACCTGCCGACCGACATCCTAGATGCGTTCGGGCGCGTGAAGAACATCGCCGTGGTCTGTGTGATCGCCAAGCTGAAGAAGCGCGTCACCGAGAACTTCTGGCTGAACACGAACGATCCGGACATGGACATCCCCGGCATCGTCGAATACACCAACCTGCGGCCGCTCGATCAGCACATCGTCTACGTGCCGTTCTACATGCCCGGCGAGCATCCGAAATACCAGGAAGCCGACGCCGTCTTCATCGACAAGGTCAAGCATTACCTGATGAAGGTCAATCCGGACCTGACCGCGGACGATTTCATCGACGTGCGCGCCAGCCGCTACCGCTTCGCGCAGCCGATCTGCGAACCCGGCTATCTCGACCGCCTGCCGCCGATCCAGTTGCCGATCAAGGGCCTGCTGGTTGCCGACACGTCGTACTACTACCCCGAGGACCGGGGCATCTCGGAGAGCATCGGACTGTCGCGCAAGATGGCGAGGATGCTGTGACGCGCGCGCCGGCTGCCATCAAGCCGACCTTCCTGTCGCGGCATTTCCTGCTGTTCCTGCTGACCGGCGGCATCGCCGCCGCGGTCAACTGGGGGAGCCGGATCGTCTACAACCTCTGGATGCCCTACTCCGCCGCGATCGTCGTCGCCTATGTCACGGGGATGATCACGGCGTTCGTTTTGGCGAAGCTGTTCGTCTTTACCGAGAGCACGCAGTCCACCGCGCGATCGATCGTCTTCTTCACGCTGGTGAACCTGGTGGCCGTGCTGCAGACCTGGGGCGTGAGCGTCGGCCTCGCCTACTACGTGTTTCCCCGGCTGGGCCTGGACTGGCATGCGCGGGAAATCGCACACCTCGTCGGCGTGGCGGTGCCCGTGTTCACGAGCTACATCGGGCACAAGCGATGGAGCTTCAAGCACTAGGCTCAGACGGAGCCTGTGGCCGGTCCCAACGGGCTGCCACGCCGATGTGACGGGCGCCCCGGCAACCGCTACCCAGCTACCAACCGCCCCCCAACGCCTGCATCAGCGCCGCCGAATCCAACAGCCGGTCCGCGCGGCTCTGCACCTGCTGCAGCATCGCCTGGTCGACCTGGCGCTGGGCGTCGAGCAGCGCGAGCGTGCTGATGCCGCCGGCGGCATAGCGGGCCTGCTCGGCGCGCAGGGTCTGCGTGGCCTGGTCGGTGGCCAGGGCACGGGCCTGCAGCGTGCGCGCATCGTTGTGCACCGCGTGCAGCGCATCGGCCACCTCTTGCAACCCTTGCAGCACCGCCTGCCGATAAGCCGCCCCGGCCGCGTCGTAGGCCGCCTCGGCCTCGCGCTTGCGGGCGCGCAGCGTGCCGCCGTGGAACAGCGGCTGCGTCAGCGAGCCGCCCAGGTTCCAGATGCTCGACCCCGCGCCCAGCAGGTTGCGAAAGCCCGTGGTCTCCGAACCCAATGCGGCGGACAGCGTGATGCGCGGGAACAGGTTGGCCGTGGCCACGCCCACGTTGGCGCTGGCCTCGTGCCACATCGCCTCGGCAGCGCGGATGTCGGGGCGGCGCCGGGCCAGCGTGGACGGCAGCGACACCGGCAGCGGATCGGGCAAGCGCAGCGCGTCGAGCGGCGGCAGGTCCGGCAGCCCCGCCCCGGGCTCGCGGCCCAGCAGCACCGACAACCGGTGCCGCGCCTGGGCCGCCTGCTGGGCGAGCGGCGGCAAGGTGGCCTCGGTCTGCGCGACCTGGGTGCGCTGCGACAGCACATCCACCCAGGCGACGCCGCCCGCGCCGAAGCGCCGCTCGGTGATGGCCAGTTGATCGCGCTGCGCGGCCAGCAGGCGCTGCGTGGTGGCGATCTGCGCATCCAGCGAGGCGATGCGCACTGAGGCCGTCACCACATTGCCTGCCAGCGACAGCCGCGCCGCCTCCAGCTCGTAGCGCTGCGTATCGACCTGCGCGCGCGAAGCCTCCAGCGCCCGCCGCACACCGCCGAACAGGTCCAGCGCATACGACACCGACAGCGACGCCGAATACAGCGTGAAGGGCCCCGGCTTGGGCGTACTGAAGCCGAACGCTTCCGGGTTCACCTGCTGGCGCACCGCCGAGGCCGAGCCGTCCACCGACGGCAGCACCGCGCCGAATTCCGCATCGGCCTGCGCCTGGGCCTCGCGCAGGCGCGCGGCGGCCTGCGCCACGGTGGGGCTAGCGCGCAGCGCTTCGTCCACCAGTGCATCGAGCGCGGGCGACTGGAACAGGTGCCACCAGTCCGCCGGCACGTTGGCCTCGGCCAGGTGCTGCGCCTCGCCGCCGGGCACGGGGGCCGAGGCAGTTGCCGCCGGCAGTGGCTGCGCGGTGTAGCCGGATGCGGCCGGCGGCACCGGCGCCTTAAAGTCCGGGCCGACGGCACAGCCGCCCAGCGCGACGGCAGCCGCGGCGGACAGGATCAGCGATGTCGAGAGTCGCATGGCCACCTCAATCCAGCGTCTTGCGATAAAAGCGCAGCGCGATACCCATCACCACCGCCGTGAAAACCAGCAGCGGCCAGATGCTCGGCCACAGTTCGACCCAGCCGTTACCCTTGAGCAGGATGCCGCGCGTGAGCCGGTGGAAATACGTCATCGGCAGCACGTCACCGATCACCTGCGCCCACTTCGGCATGCCCGCGAACGGGAACATGAAGCCCGACAGCAGGATGCTGGGCAGGAAGTAGAAGAACGTCAGCTGCGTCGCCTGCAACTGGTTTTGCGCCAGCGACGACAGCGTGATGCCCACCGTCAGGCTGGCGACGATGAACAGCAGCGCGGCCACGTAGACCATCCACGCGCTGCCGACAAACGGCACGTGGAAGATGAAGCGGGCCGCCAGCAGGATGATGCTCACCTGCACCAGCCCGATGAAGATGTAGGGCACGATCTTGCCCGTCATCACCTCCAGCGGGCGCACCGGCGTGGCGAGCAGGTTTTCCATGGTGCCGCGCTCGCGTTCGCGCGTCATGGCCAGGCCGGTCATCATCACCATGGTCATGGTCAGGATCACGCCCATCAGGCCGGGGATGATGTTGTACTGCGTGATGCCTTCCGGGTTGTAGAGCCGGTGCGTGCGCACCTCGAACGGCGGCTGCCCGCCCGCCAGCGGCGCGAGCACGCCCTTCATGTCCTTGCTGACGACGCCCTGCGCGAGCTGCGTGACGGCGGCCAGCGCCAGGCCCGTCGCCGAAGGGTCGGTCGCGTCGGCCTCGACCAGCAGCGCGGGGCGCTCGCCGCGCACCAGCCGGCGGGTGAAGTCGGGCGGAATGCTGACGATGAACTGCAGCCGCCCCTCGGCCAGCGCCTGGCGGCCGGCGGCCTCGTCGGGCAGCGTCTCGTCGAGGCGGAAATAGTCGGTGTTGCGCAGGCTGGCGAGGAAGCTGCGCGTGAACTCGCTCTGGTCGGCCGCGATCACGCCGGTCGGCAGGTGCTTCGGATCGGTGTTGATGGCGAAACCGAACATCAGCAGCTGCATGATCGGGATGCCGATCATCATCGCGAAGGTCACGCGGTCGCGCCGCAGCTGCAGGAACTCCTTCAGGACGATGCTCCACCAGCGGTGCAGGGAGAACCGCGTGCCGTTGACGTTCATGACTGCGCTCCGTAGTTGTCGGACGAGCCCCGCATCATGTGGATGAAGACGTCTTCCAGGCCGGTCTCGATGGGCTCGACGCGCAGGTGCGCCTGCCGGGCGAGTTCGCGCAGGGTCGCCTCCAGCGCCTGGGCATCGGCGCCTGTCACGTGCAGCACGGCGCCGAACGCGACGGTCTGGTCAACGCCGGGCTGGCCCTCCAGCCTGCGGCCGATGTCCACCAGGTTGCCGCCGCTCACCGCCCAGGTCGACAGCTGCTGGCTGGCGATGACGTCGGCGGCGGTGCCCTGCGCGAGCAGCTCGCCGTAGGCGATGTAGGCAAGCTTGTGGCAGCGCTCGGCCTCGTCCATGTAGTGCGTCGACACCAGCACCGAGATGCCCTGCGCGGCCAGCCGGTGCAGCTCTTCCCAGAAATCGCGGCGGGCTTTCGGGTCCACGCCGGCGGTCGGCTCGTCGAGCAGCAGCAGGTCGGGCTGGTGCAGCATGCACGCAGCCAGCGCCAGCCGCTGCTTCCAGCCGCCCGACAGCGCGCCCGCCAGCTGCCTGGCGCGCGAGGCCAGCCCGAGGTTCTCCAGCGCCCGGTCCACGGCCTCGCGGCGGTTCGGCATCTCGTACAGGCGCGCGACGAAGTCGAGGTTCTCGCGGATGGAGAGATCGTCCCAATACGAGAAGCGCTGCGTCATGTAGCCGACGCGGCGCTTGATCTGGTCGGACTGGCGCAGGATGTCGTAGCCGAGGCAGGTGCCGCTGCCGCTGTCGGGCGTGAGCAGCCCGCACATCATGCGGATCGACGTGGTCTTGCCGCTGCCGTTGGGGCCGAGGAAGCCGAAGATCTCGCCGCGCGCGACCTGCATGGTGAGATCGCGCACGACGTGCTTGTCGCCGAAGTGCTTGTTCAGGCCGTGCACGTCGATGGCGTAGGCGCCATCGCTGCCGGCGGGGCGGACGGCCGGCGCGCTCATGGCAACGCAACCTCGACGGGCTGGCCGGGGCGTAGCTTGGTGCCATCCTCTGCCTCCGGCCGAGCCTCCACCATGAAGACGAGCTTGTCGCGCCGGGTGTTGCTGTAGATCACCGGCGGGGTGTACTCGGCCTCGTTGGCGACGTAGCTGATGCTGGCGTTCACCTCAGTGGCGCAGCCATCGCAGCGGATATGCACGGCCTGCCCCGGCTTGAGGCGCCCCACCACGCCCTCCGGCACGAAGAAGCGCACCTTCACGTTGGCCGGCGGCAGCATGCGCACCACGGGGCTGCCGGCCCCGACCCATTCGCCTTCGCGGTACAGCGTGTCGAACACCAGGCCGCCCTGCGTGGCCTTCTGCGCCTTCTGGTCGAGCCGCCACTGGGCCTGCGCCACGGCGGCACGCGCCGCCTCGACCTGCGCCGACTGCGCATGGATCTGATCGGTGCGCGCCGGCAGCTGGGCAATGCGCAGTTGGTTGGTGAGCTCGCGCACGCGCTGGGCGTTGGTCTGCGCGGTCGAGCGGCTGGCATCGAGCTGCGCTTGCGGGATGCCGCCGGCGCGGAACTGCGCCTCGTCGCGCACCCACTGCGTGACCGAGAGCTTGTCGGCCGCCACCGCCTGCGCCAGTTGCGCACGCACCGCATCGACCTCCGGGACCCGGCGGCCGAGGTTCAGGTCGGCCAACTGTGCCTCGGCGGCCTGCTGCTGGGCGGCGGCCTGCTGGCGCGCGGCCGCTTCATCGGTGGATTCCAGCACGAACAGCGGCGCGCCGGCGCTCACCGTCTGGCCGCGCTGCACGCCCAGGTGCTCCAGCCGCCCGCCCACCGGCGAGGCGACATAGACGAACTCGCCTTCCACGTAGCCCTGGTAGGGCTGGGTGTCCGGGTTGCCGCAACCGGCCAGCGCCGCTGCCATCGCCACTGCAGCCATCCACCCCGCCCTGTCGATTCCGTTCGCTGGCCGCATGCCGTCCTCCACTTCACCGGTTAGATTGATCCGCCTGCTGCCGCCGTGTCTTGCGCCCTGCCTTGCCTGCCTGTTCCGCAGCGTTGCCGCGGCTCGCCGGGGCAGGCCCCACGCCGTGCAGCAGCAGCGCCGCCACGTGCCGGCCGATGGCCTCCGCGTCGATCGTCTCCGCGTGGGGCAGGCGGCCCCACAGCGCGCGCGTGGCCAGCGGCAGCATCGCCAGCCCGATCACCGAGACCATCACCAGCGTTGGCTCCAATGCCGCGTTGACTGCGCCGGCCGCCTGCGCGCGGGCGATGCGCTCGACCAGCACCGTCGCGCACTCCAGCGCGATGCGCGCGAACACGCGTTCGCGCAGTTGCCCGCCCTCGCTGGCGATCTCGCGGATCCACAGCGTCGGGAACCACGGCGTGGCCGAGGCCACTGCCACCATGCGCTGCGCCGCCCCGGCCACGACGCGCGCCAGGTCGGGGGCGTGGCCATCGTCGGGGATCGCGGTCAGCGCCGGATCCATGACCTGGTCGATCAGCGGCTTCAGGCGCATGTCCACCACGGCATCCAGCAACTGGTCACGTGTAGCGAAGTGGTAGTGCACCATCGGCGCGGTCACCCCCGCCTCGCGGGCGATGGCGGCCATCGTGGTCGCGTCGATGCCGTCGCGCGCGAACCGCTGCACGGCGATGTCGAGCAGGCGGTCGCGCAGATCCTCGCGCACCGGCCCGCGCGGGCGGCCCGGGCCGCGTGGGGAAGGTCTTCGTGTCACCATGCGCTGGATATTAATTGTTGAATTAATTAATTTCAACTTGGAAGGCGTCGCCTTGCGGATCGGCCACCCCCGGCGCATGCTGGATGTGACCTTTTCCACCCCGACGCGCCATGCCCTCCTCACCAGAAACCCTGCTGCAGCGCCTGCATCTCGACACCCTGACCGGCGGCGACGGACCGCTCGCCGCGCGCTCGCCCATCGACGGCGCGGTGCTCGCCCGCCTGCCGGTCGAAACGGCCGCCGACGCCAACCGCATCGTTGCCCAGGCACATGCCGCCTTCCGGCACTGGCGCACCGTGCCCGCGCCGCGCCGGGGCGAACTGGTCCGGCTGCTCGGCGAGGAACTGCGCGCGCACAAGGCGGACCTCGGCGCGCTGGTCACGCTGGAGGCCGGCAAGATCACGCAGGAAGGCCTGGGCGAAGTGCAGGAGATGATCGACATCTGCGACTTCGCCGTCGGCCTGTCGCGGCAGTTGTATGGACTCACCATCGCCAGCGAGCGGCTCGCGCATCGCATGATGGAAACGTGGCATCCGCTGGGGCCGTGCCTGGTCATCACCGCGTTCAACTTCCCGGTGGCCGTGTGGGCGTGGAACGCGACCTTGGCGCTGGTCTGCGGCGACCCGGTCATCTGGAAGCCCTCGGAGAAGACGCCGCTGACGGCGCTGGCGGTCGAGCGCCTGTTCCTGCGCGCCTGCCAGCGCTTCAGCGAGGCGCCGCCGCACCTGGCGCAGGTGGCCATCGGTGCGCACGATCTGGGCGAGGCGCTGGCGTGCCACCCGGGCGTTCCGCTGGTGTCGGCCACCGGCAGCACGGGGATGGGCCGCGCGGTCGCCCAGGCCGCGGCGCCCCGCTTTGCGCGCACCATCCTCGAGCTGGGCGGCAACAACGCCGCCATCGTCTGCGCCAGCGCAGACCTGCCGCTGGCCGAGCGCGCCATCGCCTTCGCGGCGATGGGTACGGCCGGGCAACGCTGCACGTCGCTGCGTCGCCTGTTCGTGCAGCGGCCGATCTACGACGCGCTGGTGCCGCGGCTGACGACGCTGTATGCGCGCGTGCAGGTGGGCGATCCGCGCGATGACGGCACCCTGGTCGGCCCGCTGATCGACGGCCATGCCTACGAGCGGATGCAGGCCGCGCTGGCCCGCGCACGCGCGGAAGGCGGCACCGTGCACGGCGGCGGGCGCGTCACGGCCGGCGCCGGCGATGGCGCCTACTACGTCCGCCCCGCCCTGGTGGAGATGCCCACGCAGGACGGCGTGGTCTGCGAGGAAACCTTCGCGCCCATCCTCTATGTGATGCCGTTCGACTCGCTCGACGAAGCCATCGCCCTGAACAATGCCGTGCCGCATGGCCTGTCGTCGAGCCTGTTCACGCTGGACATGCGCGAGGCGGAGCGCTTCGTCTCGGCCACCGGCAGCGACTGCGGCATCGCCAACGTCAACATCGGCCCGAGCGGCGCGGAGATCGGCGGCGCGTTCGGCGGCGAGAAGGACACCGGCGGCGGCCGCGAAGCCGGCTCGGATGCCTGGAAGGCCTACATGCGCCGCGCCACCAATACCGTCAACTACGGCACGGCGCTGCCGTTGGCGCAGGGGATTCGGTTTGAGGTGGGCGACTAGGCGGTGGCCGCGGCCGCCTCCAGCTGCGCCAACCGCACCAGCAACCGATCCTGCGCCTCGCTGGGAAAGCTCGAGGTGCGCCGCACGGCGAACACGGTGTTGAGGCAGCGCCGCGTCGATACCGGCCGCACCACCTGCAGCCGGGCGCTCGCCACCGCGTCGCGAATCGCATGCAGCGGCAGCACCGACCAGCCCATGCCGGCCGCCACCAGTGTGGCGACCTCCTCCAGCTCCGAGACGTGGTGCGCGCTGACGGTGGTCTCGGGCATGCGCCGGAACAGCGCCCGGAACCACAGGCCGTACACCGCATCGGATTCGTCGTAGGTGACGAAGGGCAGCGCCGCGCAGTCGGCCAGCGTGCGCGGAGCCTCGCGTTCGCGCAGTGCGCGAGCGCCGCAGGCCAGCACGAATTCTTCGGTATAGACGGCGTGGTGCTCGAACAGCCGCGACGTGCGCGGCGTGTAGACGAAGCCCAGGTCGGCGCGGCCCGATTCGACATGGGCGAAGACCTCGTCGTCGCTGCCAAAGGCCAGTTCCAGCCGCACGTCGTCCAGCAGCGGCGCGTCGGACTCGGGGGCCGGGTCCAGCAGCGCCGGCATCAGCACGTGGCGGCCGAAGCTGGAGCCGCTCGCCAGCTTGAGCGAGACGCGCTCCATCTCGCCGCTGTGCAATGCAGCGCGCAGCTCGTCCAACCCGGCGAACGCATCGCGGCACCACGCCCGCACCGAAGCGCCGGCGCGCGTGAGCACCAGCCTGCGCCCGGCGCGCTCGAACAGCGGCACGCCCAGCCATTGCTCCAGCTGGCGCATCTGGTACGACAGCGCCGGCTGCGACACGGCGAGCCGATCCGCCGCGCGCACGAAGCTGCCCTCGTTGGCGACGATCAGGAAACTATGCAGATAGCGCAGCGGCGAATGGGACATGGCAACGGAAATGGCGCATCAAACCATCAAATTTTTGGATCGAAAAACCAAAAACATTCGATTTGATTTTGAGTTTGGCAGATCGCACAATCCGTCGCAAGCGAGCAGCGAGAACGATCCCATCCCAGCCGGAGGCCATCATGACGAGCGCAGCCACTCACCCCAGCTATGCCCTGGAAACACGCTACGGCGCGCGCAACTACGCGCCGCTGCCGGTGATGCTGGAGCGCGGCGAAGGCGTCTGGCTGTTCGACACGGCGGGCCGGCGCTACCTCGACATGATGTCGGCCTACTCCGCCGTCAGCTTCGGCCATTCGCACCCGCGGCTGGTCGCCGCGCTGGTCGAGCAGGCCGGCCGGCTGACGCTGACTTCGCGCGCCGTCCACAACACCGAGCTCGGGCCGTTCCTGGCCGACGTGTGCCGCATCACGCGCATGGACCGCGCGCTGCCGATGAACACCGGCGCCGAGGCCGTGGAGACCGCCATCAAGGCGGCCCGCAAATGGGCCCGCGAGGTCAAGGGCACCCCGCCGGACGCCGCCGAGATCATCGTCTTCGACAACAACTTCCACGGCCGCACCACCACCATCGTCGGCTTCTCGTCGCACGAGCAGTACCGCTACGGCTTCGGCCCGTTCGCGGCGGGTTTCCGCCGCATCCCGTTCGGCGATGCCGAAGCGCTGAAGGCCGCCATCGGCCCCCATACCGGCGCCATCCTGATCGAGCCGATCCAGGGCGAGGGCGGCATCGTGGTGCCGCCGCCCGGCTACCTGAAGCTCGCGCGCGACCTGGCAACGCAGCACAACGCCCTGCTCGTCTGCGATGAGGTGCAGACCGGGCTGGGCCGCACGGGCGATGTGCTCGCCAGCTGGCACGAGGGCGTGCAGCCCGACCTGGTGGTGCTGGGCAAGGCGCTCGGCGGCGGCATGGTGCCGGTGTCGGCCATCGCGGGGCGGGAAGATGTGATCGGCGTGTTCCAGCCGGGCGACCACGGCTCCACCTTCGGCGGCAACCCGCTGGCCGCGCACATCGGCCGCGCGGCACTGGCCTTGCTGCAAGAAGCGCAATTGCCGCAGCACGCGGCCCGCCTGGGCGAAGCCTTCATCGCCGAACTGCAATCGCTGATCGGGCACGGCGTGCGGCAGGTGCGCGGGCGCGGCCTGATGATCGGCCTGCAGCTCGACGCCGACATCGATGCGCACGATTTCGCGGCCGCGCTGGCCGGGCACGGCGTGCTGACCAAGGACACCTACGGCAACGTGGTCCGCCTGACCCCGCCGCTGGTGATCGTGCAGCAGGAGCTGGAGCTGGCGCGGGACGTCATCCGCCGCGCGCTGGCTGACTGGCCGCGCCGCAAGGCGGCCTGAGCCGGCGCATCGAACCGCATTCGGATTCACGGGGAGTCGACATGACCATCATCGACCTGATCGGCGCGGCCATCGGCTGCGGAGCGCGGGACGACGGCTGCAAGGACGGCCCGCGCGCGCTGCTCCAGGCCGGCGCGCTGCTGCGGCTGCAGACGCCCGACACGCACGGCGGCCTGGTGCACGGCATCGAACTGGCGACGCCGGCCGGCCACAGCCGCGCGGCCCGGCTGGCGGCGCTGCCCGGCGTGGCCGGGTTCGCGCGCGCGCTGGCCGACGCGACGGCGCACAGCGTGCACGAAGGACACGTGCCGGTGGTCATCGGCGGCGACCACTCGTGCGCGATCGGCACATGGTCGGGCGTGGCCTCGGCGCTGCGGCCGGCCGGGCCGCTCGGACTGATCTGGATCGACGCCCACCTCGACAGCCACACCCCGCAGAGCAGCGATTCCGGCGCCATCCACGGCATGCCGCTGGCCGCGCTGCTCGGCCACGGCGCGCCCGCGCTGACGCAGGTGCGCGATGCGGTCCCCAAGCTGCTGCCGCAGCACGTGGTGGTGATCGGCGCGCGCAGCTACGAGCCGGCCGAACGCGCGCTGATCGACCAGTTGGGCGTGCGCGTGATCGACGCCGCGGAAGTCGCCCGCAGCGGCCTGCGCGCGGTGATGGCCGAGGCCATCCGCATCGCCGCGGCCGACACGGCGGCCTTCGGGGTGACGGTCGATCTGGATGCCTTCGATCCGGCGGTGGCGCCCGGCGTCGGCTCGCCGGAGCCGGGCGGCCTCACGGGGCAGGACATGACGCAGGCGCTGGCCGCCTGCGCCCGCCATGCGCGCTTCGCGGCGTTCGAGCTGGTGGAATACAACCCGCGCCACGACAAGGGCGGGATCACGGCACGGCTGGCGCTGGACCTGCTGGGCGCCGTCGCGGGCGCGTTGCACGCCCAGCGCCGCGAATATGCGAGCGCGGCCTGAACCGGCCGGCGCTCAGTCCTTGATGCGGAACACTTCCACGCCCACCGACTCGCAGTCCGGATAAGCGTCCGGCTTCTCCGCCGAGACCCGCGCGGCCAGCACTTGCGGATGCGCGAGCAGGCCCGCCAGCACGTCGTCGCACAGGGTTTCCTGCAGGTGCACATGGCCTTGCGCCATGCGGCGCGCCACGGTCTCGCGCATGAGGTCGTAGTCGACCACCTCGTGCAGCTTGTCGTGCTGGGGCGTGGAGTCCGCCAGCGGCACGTACAGATCGATATTGACGAGGACGCGCTGCTCGCCCTTCTTCTCGAATTCGTGCACGCCGATGTTGATCTGCACCTCGTAGTTGCGCAGGAACAGGCGGCGGCAGTGCGCCAGGCGCGGATGGGAAAGCAGGAAAGGCATAGGCGATGAGGAGTCTTATTCGGTCAGGAACATCACGTCGCGGGCCAGCGGCATCAGGTGCTGGCCGCCGTCGACGAACAGCGTGGTGCCGGTGACGGCCCGCGCGGTGGTCAGGTAGCACACCGCCTCGGCAATGTCTTCCGGCGTGGACGAGCGCCCCAGCGGCGCCATCTTGTGCGCGCGCTCGAAGCCGCCCTCCGACTGCTTCCAGGACACCAGCGTCGCCCCGGGCGCCACGCCCACCACGCGCAGCGTGGGCGCAAGCGCCTGGGCCAATTGCGTCGTCGCGGTCGCCAGCGCCGCCTTGGACAGCGTGTACGACAGGAAGTCCGGGTTCAGGTTGACCAGCTTCTGGTCGAGCAGGTTGACGACCACGCCGCGCACCTCGTCCGCGCCGCCGTCTTCGGCCGCCAGCACCCGGTGCAGCTCGCGCGAGAGCAGCAGCGGCGCCGCCACGTTGATGCGCATGTGCGTGTCGAGCGAGGCGTAACTGAAGCTGGTCGCCACGTCGTACTGGAACAGGGAGGCATTGTTGACCAGGCACGTGGGCGTACCCAGCGCAGCGGTGCAGTCGGCGATGAGCCGGCCGGCGGCGGCCTCGTCGGCCAGATCCGCCTGCAGCACGGCGGCGCGCCGGCCCATGACGACGATCTCGGCGGCGACCGCGTCGGCCTCGGCGCGGGAGCGGTGGCAATGCACGGCAACATCCCAGCCCTGCCGGGCCAGTGCCAGCGCGATCACGCGGCCGACGCGGCGGGCGGCGCCGGTCACGAGGGCAATGCGGGGCAATACGGGCGATTCGTTCGGCGTCTGCGCCATTTGTTTACAATCCGGCGATGAGCAAAACCGTGAGTTTACCGCTTCCCAGCGAGGCCGCGCAGGCGCAATCCGACCGCCTGCTCTCCACCATCGTCCGCGCCGTCGAGGCCGCCGGCGGCTGGCTCCCGTTCGAACGCTACATGGAACTGGCGCTGTACGCGCCGGGCCTGGGCTACTACAGCGGCGGCGCGGCCAAGTTCGGCCGCCGCGTGGAAGACGGCGGCGACTTCATCACCGCACCGGAACTGACGCCGTTCTTCGGCCGCACCGTCGCGCACCAGATCGCCCAGGTCCTGCAAACGCTGCCGCCCGGCCAGCGCCATGTGCTGGAGTTCGGCGCGGGCACCGGCAAGCTCGCGGCCGACATCCTGACCGAGCTGGAGACGCTCGGCATACGGCCGGACAGCTACGGCATCGTCGAGCTCTCCGGCGAACTGCGCGAGCGCCAGCAGCAAGCCCTGGCCGCGCTCGGCCCGGACTTGGCCGGCCTGGCCCGGTGGCACGATGCGCTGCCCGCGCGCTTCACCGGCGTGATGGTCGGCAACGAGGTGCTGGATGCGATGCCCGTGTCGCTGTGGGCACGGCGCGGCGGCGTCTGGCACCGGCGCGGCGTGGCCTTCGATGCGAACCAGGGCCTGCGGTGGTCCGAGCGCACGGCCGATCCGGCCGAGGCCCCGCCCAAGCTGGCCGCCCTGCCCGGCCGCGATGACTTCGTCACCGAAGCGCACGAAGCCGCCGAAGGCTTCGTCCGCAGCGCCGGCGCGGCGCTCGAGCGCGGCCTGCTGCTGCTGATCGACTACGGCTTTCCGGCCGGCGAGTACTACCACGCGCACCGCGCCAACGGCACGCTGATGTGCCACTACCGCCAGCACGCGCACGACGATCCGTTCTGGCTGCCGGGGCTGCAGGACATCACCGCGCACGTCGACTTCTCCGGCATCGCGCGGGCGGCGCGCGAGACAGGGTTGGAGGTGCTCGGCTACGCAAGCCAGGCGCGCTTCCTGTTGAGCGCGGGCGTGGGGCAGTTGCTGATGACGCTCGACCCCGCCGATCCGGTCTGCTTCCTGCCGGCCGCCAACGCGGTACAGAAGCTGCTGTCGGAAGCGGAGATGGGCGAGCTGTTCAAGGCCATCGCGCTCGGCCGGGGCGTCGACGCGGCGCTGCCGCTGACGGGCTTTGCCGATGCGGACCGCTCGGACCGGCTAGGCTGACGCCGGCTTCGCGGCCAGGGCACGCTCCGCCTGCTCGGCCTCGTAGCGGCCGATGGTGCCGCGCATGCACCACAGCAGCACCAGCCCGGGGAAGGCGAACGCCACCGTCATCAGGTAGAACGTGGGCCAGCCGTAGGCCTCCACCAGGTAGCCGGAAGTCGGCCCGACATAGACGCGGCCGATGGAGGCCAGCGCCGACAGCAGCGCATACTGCGTCGCCGAGAACGAGCGGTTGCACAGCGCCATCAGCAGCGCCACGAAGGCGGCCGTGCCCATGCCGCCGCAGAGGTTCTCGATGCCGATGGCCACCGCCATGGTCCACAGGTGCTGCGGCGTGACGGCCAGCACCCAGTAGCCCAGGTTGGACACCGCCTGCAGCACGCCGAACAGCAGCAGCGCGCGCACCAGCCCCAGCCGCACCATCAGCGTGCCGCCGTAGAGCGCGCCGATGATGGTGGCGATCAGGCCCAGCGTCTTGTTGACGATGCCCACCTCGCCCGCCGAGAAGCCGACGCCACGGATCAGGAACGTGGTCGACAGGCTGCCGGCGAACGCATCGCCCAGCTTGTAGAACACGATCAGCGCCAGCAGCGCCCAGGCGCCGCGGCGCGCGAAGAAATCTTGCAGCGGCCCGACCACCGCCTCCTGCAGGCTGCGGGGCGGCCGCGCCGCCGCCTCCGGCTCGGGCGACCACAGCGTCGCCAGAATGAACAGCGCCATCAGCCCAGCCATCAGCAGGTACATGCCGCTCCAGCCCATCACGCGATCGGCCAGCCACAGCGCCAGGCCGCCGGAGACCAGCATCGCCAGCCGATAGCCGAGCACCTTGACCGCAGCGCCCACACCGCGCTCGCTGGCGTGCAGCACATCGGTGCTGTAGGCATCGAAGACGATGTCCTGCGAGGCCGACAGAAAGGCCACCAGCACCGCCAGGCCCGCCAGCGCCCACAGCGCGGCATGCGGCGGACAGAACGCCATGGCCGCGATCGACGCCGCCAGCCCGGCCTGCGTCAGCACCAGCCAGCCGCGCCGCCGGCCGATCAGCGGCGGCGTGAAGCGGTCCATCAGCGGCGCCCACAGGAACTTGAAGATGTACGCCTGCCCCACCAGCGAGAACAGCCCGATGGTGCGGATATCCAGCCCCTCCACCGTCATCCATGCCTGCAGCGTGCCGGAGGTCAGCGCCAGCGGCAGACCGGAGGCGAAGCCCAGCAGCAACATCGCGCCGATGCGGCGGTTGCGGAACACGTCGAGGTAAGCGTGGAAGGTCATGCGGCGGGAGGGCTGGCGGACGATAGGGGTTGCCGCGAAGCGCGGCAGGATGCATTGACCGATATTATTACCCAGTCGACCCAGCCTCCCGCCGCATGCCACGCCTCGCGCGCTCCCTGCCCCTTTTGCTCGGACTCGGCCTGGCCGCCTGGGCCGGCGCCATGGACGGCCCGCTGCCCGTGCCCGCCGACGGCGTCAAGCTGGAGGCGCCGACCACCGCCTCGCCCAACATCCGCCTAGTGATCCCCGCCGAGGAAATCGAGCGCCGCGCGCTGGCCGAATACCGCCAGATCATCGACAACGCCGCCCACGAGGGCGCCCTCGCGCCGGACAGCGTGCCGGACCTCGCCCGCATCCGCACCATCGTGCAGCGCCTGGTGCCGCACGCGCCGCGCTGGAACCCCGACGCCGCGCACTGGCAATGGGAGGTCAACCTGATCGGCGCCGCGCAGGTCAACGCGTTCTGCATGCCGGGCGGCAAGATCGCCGTGTTCTCCGGCCTGCTGGAACGGTTCAGGCTGACCGACGACGAACTCGCCATGGCGCTCGGCCACGAGATCGCCCACGCGCTGCGCGAACACGCCCGCGCCCGCGCCGGCCAGCGCGAGATCACCAACCTGGGCGCCAATGTCATCTCGCAGCTGTTCGGCTTCGGCAACCGCGGCGACACCGGTTTCGGCGAGGGCGCCAAAATGCACCTGCTGGCATTTTCCCGCGCCGAGGAAACCGAGGCCGACCTGATCGGCATGGATATCGCCGCGCGTGCCGGATTCGATCCGCGCGCCGCGCTCACGCTGTGGCAGAAAATGGGCTCGATCGGGGGTGCCGAGCAGAAGCAGTTCCTGTCCACCCACCCGTCCGGGCGCTCGCGGATGACCGTGCTGTCGCGCCACCTGCCGGAAACGCTGCCGCTGTACGCCGACGCCCTGCGGCTGCCGATGGCGAAACTGCCGGAATACCGGTCGAATATGCAATATCTCGGCGCGGCCCCGATCGATAATGGGGACGAGGCACCGATGCGGCCGATGGTGCGGCAGTAGAGAATCCCCCCCTCCTCATATTCCGGCCACGGTCGACGAGACTCACGTACGCTGCCCCCTCTGGCGCGCCGTCCAATTTCATGAAGACGTTCTCGCAGGTGGCGACGTCGGTCCAATAGTCACCTGGATGCCCCGACGCGAGGCCCCTCGGGCTGCACCGGCCTCGCGGAGCGTTGCTCCGGCGTGCCCGCCATGCGTGCGCGCCGCGACAGCCCCATCCCCGAGACCGTCGCCGCCAGGATCAGCAGCGCGCCCGCCGTCTGCACGGGGCTGAACCACTCGCCCAGCAGCAGCGCGCCGAGCACGGTGGCCGTCAGCGGGCTCAGCAGCGACAGGAAGGTCACGTCGGCCCCGAGCCTGCCGATGCCGCGCACCCACAGCCAGTAGCCCAGCGCCGTGCCGATGACGATCAGGTAGGCAAAGCCGGCGGCATTGCGCAGCGTGGGCGCGGGCGGCAGCCCCTCCACCGCCAGGGCCACCGGCAGCAGCACCAGCCCGCCCAGCGTCAGCTGCCAGGCGGCCAAGGCCAGCGGCGTGCCGACGCGGCCCCAGCGTTCGATCAGCACGGTGCCGGTCGCCATCGATGCCGCCGCGCCCAGGGCCGCCGCCACGCCGATCGCATCCAGCCGCGCCGCCGGCCCCAGGATCAGCAGCCCCACGCCCAACGACCCGGCCAGCGCCGCCGCCAGCTGTACCGGACGCGGGCGCCGCCGCAGCACCGGCCACGCCAGCAGCCCGACCAGCAGCGGCTGTACCGACATCACGGTTGCCGCCACGCCGCCGGGCAGGCGCGCCGCCGCCACGAACAGCAGCGCGAAGAACACGCCGATGTTCGCCCCCCCGACCAGCGCGAGCCGTCCCAGCTTGTCGCGCGGCGGCAGGCCGGCGCCGAGCAGCATCAGCAGGATGCCCGCCGGCAGCGCGCGCAGGGCGCCCACCAGCAGCGGATGCGAAACCGGCAGGGTCTGCGTGAAGACGATGTAGGTCGTGCCCCACAGGCATGGCGCCAGCGCGGTGGCCAGGATCGTGGCGAGACGGTTGGATGGCATAGCAGTCACTCCATGTTTGATTATTTGAAATCGAAATAATTGGGCAAAACGGGGCCCGGCATCGCACCGCCTTCAGGCAGGAAACGACCCGCTGAACGCCAGTTCGTCGAGCGCGCGGCGCGGCGTCGGCCCTTCATGCGGCTGCAGCGGCACCGGCAGCGACACGGCGGCGCCCCGGCGGCCGACTGCCACGGCGATCTCGATGTGGAAACGCTCCGGCACCTTCAGCACGGTGCGCGCCCGCGCGTAATCGACGCCCGCCATGGCGCGCGCGTGGTAGCCCAGCCGCACGGCCTGCAGCGCCAGCTGTGCCCGCGCCGCGCCCGCATCGAAGCTGTGGCTGCGTGACGGCACGGCATCCGCCTCCCCATCGCGATCGAGTTGCGTATCGGACAACACGAAGACCAGCGCGGCCGCATGCTGCGCCCAGGCGCCGTTGGCGCTCACCAGCAGGTCGAGGAAGTCGGCCCAGTGCGCGTCGTCGCGGCGGGCATAGAGGAAGCGCCACGGCTGATGGTTGTAGGCCGAGGGCGCCCATCGCGCGGCCTCCAGTAGGCAAAGCAGATCAGCGTGCGGCATCAGCCGGGCATCGTAGGCACGCTGCAACCAGCGCGCCAGGAACAGCGGGGCGCGATGGGGGGATCGGCAATGCGTTCGTGCATGGGGGCTCCAGTGAAGCGGCGGTCAATTGCCCCGCGCCGGAAAGTCCGATACGATCCGATGAATCTTCACATCGAATAGTTTGATGTCGAAATACTAGGACGAGGCATCCGATGGGTCAACCCGATCCCATGACCGCACAAGGGGCACCGATGGACAGCCTGCTCGCGCAATGGCGGCGCGAGCGCCCCGACCTCGACCCCAGCCCGATGGCCGTGTGCGGCGAAGTCTGGCGCGCCGGCGAACGCCTGCGCCAGGGCGTGGTCGCGAACATCGCCGACGCCGACCTGGATCCGGCAGGCTTCGACGTGCTGCTGACGCTGCGCCGGCAGGGGCGCGGCAACGCCCTCTCGCCCTCCGCGCTGGCCAAGGACATGATGCTGTCCACCTCGGCCATGACCAACCGGCTCGACCGCCTCGAAAAACGCGGACTGATCGCCCGCCAGACCGACCCCGACGACCGGCGCGGCCTGCGCATCGTGCTGACCGATGCAGGCTTCACGCTGGTCGACGGGCTGGTTGCCTCGCATCTGGCGACGGAGGCGCGGATGCTCGCCGCGCTCAGCGCGAAGGAGCGGGAGCAATTGCGAAGGCTGCTGACCAAGATCGGCGGCACCGCGAGCTGAAGACAGCAACACAGTCACCGGCACCATGCTCAAGCTCCTCAAGCGCCTGCTCTCCCGGCCCGCGACGACAGCGCAGGCCGACGCCGTCGAACCGCTTTCCGATGCGGACATCCTGCGCGAGTATTTTTCGCCGCCGGCCGAAGCAATCGATGCGCTGGCCGAATTCACGCGCCTCGTGGCGGCGCCGCTTGGGAACACCGAGGCGGATCGGTTGGCCGCGTGGGTCCGCACGGGCGGCCAACCCGGCGACGACATCGCCGAGCTGCTGGCGTGGGCCATTGCCCGGGACCCGGGAGAGGATGTCGCCTGGACGCTCACCATCTGGGTCGACTGGAAAGCATCCGACGAGATCGCATGGCAGGCGAACACGCTGCTCGACACGCTCGGCATCGCCGCCCGCTGGGAATGGGCGCGCGCCCCCAGCGAACACACCGTGCCCATCGGCCTGCTCGATTTCGGCGACTGGCTCCGCCCGCACGGCTATCACCTGCTGCACGTAGACACGGGCGGCGACGATTACTTCGCCTTTCCCCTCCGCGCCGCGCTGCTGGACGAAGCGCTGGCGCACGCCGGGCGCGCGGGGCTCAAGGTCGAACAGGCCGATGCCTTCCGCGTGTCGCAGCAAATCGAGCCCTAGCGGCATCCGGTAACGTCCGGCAACACAAACCTCAAACTCGTCACCGCCCTCCGGCGCCACAATCGCGCATGCCTGTTCGGCCCGATTGGTGAGTCGCCCATGCTCCGCTACATCCTGCTTCCGGTGGCCTGCGCTGCCGCCCTGACCACGGCGCTGCCGCCGTCAGCCCTCGCCCAGACGGCCTCGGCTCCGGCTGCGGACGACGCAGCCCTGCGCAACATCCAGAGCAACTTCGCGCGCATGGCCCCGCCGCCGCGCACGATGCAGTCCATCAACCAGGACCTGCAACAGCACCGCAAACCCTCGGGCAAGCGCCCCGATGGCGCGCCGGGACGTGGCCGGAAGCCGCCGCCGCCCGACAGCGCCAACGCCGACGGCAAGCCGCCCGCCCCGCCCGATGGCCCGCCGCCGTCCGACGCGCCGCCTCCCGATGGGCCGCCGTCCGCAACCAACCCGTAAGCCGGCGGGTCGCGCAAACACCGATTCCTCTTTACGATGGCGGGCCATCCACCCTGGCCTACCGAACCGGAGGAACCCGTGAGCCTGCCCGTGCTGTTCTTGCTTGTCATCGTCACCGCGATCTGCGCACTGCGCCAGCGGCGCCGGACCGCGCGCGGGCTGGCGGCCGTCTCGCTCGCGCTGGTCATCGCCATCGGCTGCGGGCCGGTGCCGGCGTGGCTGCTCGATTCGCTGGAGGGCCCGTTCGAGGCGCGGCCCACGGTGACCTGGGGCAAGCGCAATGCCATCGTGCTGCTGGGCGCCGGCACGCGGCGCGTCGAGGGCGGCGTGGAGCCGGGCGTCTTCTCCTATCCGCGCCTGATGGAAGCGGCGCAGCAGTACCAGGCCTGCCGCAAGACGGGCGCCGACTGCAAGATCCTGGTCAGCGGCGGCGACGCGCGGCACCACGGCGATCCAGAAGCCGCGGTCTACCAGCGCGCGCTGCAGGCCATCGGCATCGGCGCGGACGACGTGCTGCTCGAACCCAACAGCATGAACACCTGGCAGAACGCGCAGTTCTCGCGCACGGCGCTGGCCGCCTACGCGCCCGAACGCACGGTACTGGTGTCGTCGGCCATCCACCTGCGCCGCAGCCTGCTGTATTTCGCGCACTTCGGCATGACGCCGACGCCGGTGCGCGCGGACGACCTGCAGGCCACGCCCTCCCCGCTGCCGCTGGCGTTCAACTTTGCGATGACGGACTACGCGCTGCACGAATGGATCGGCATCGCGCGCTATCACGTCTACAACGCGCTGGGGTGGAACCCCGCGCGCGTGAGCCCCGGCGAGGCCTGAGCCCGCCGCGCGCCTAGCGCGTTTGACACAAGCCTCTAAAGCTTCCGGACAGCCGGCAAAAATCCGGCGCCGGACTATACTTGCTGCATTGCAACATCCCCGACATTGCAATGCGGCACCTCGGTCGTATTGACACCCCCATCGGCAAGCACGCTTGCCGCCATCACCCGCCCACCGGGCGCGGCCATCCCTGACGGGAATCGCTGACCCTTCCTGCGCCAGCCACCGGGCATACCGCCCGGCCCGCCAGCTACATCACCCATACAACAAGCAAGGGGAATCCACATGCCTCAAGTCACGGCAAGCAAGCTGCCGTTCAAGCTGTTCGCGCTCGTCTTCGGCGCCGCGCTGGCGCTCACGGTCGCGCGCACCTTCCTGCTGACCTGGCAGATCATTCCGCCGGGCTACACCGGCATCAAGATCAACCGGCTCGTGGACCGCGGCATCACGCGCGAGAACGTGGTCACCGGTTTCGTGTTCTACAACCCGGTACAGACCGCGCTCATCCAGTACCCGACCTTCGTGCAGCGGGTCATCTGGACGCAGGACGTCAACGAAGGCCACTCGCTCAACGAGGAGCTGACCTTCAACACGAAGGACGCCGTGCCGGTCAATGTCGACGTGGCGGTGTCGTACCAGCTCGATCGCAACAAGGTGCCCGACTTCTACACGAACTTCCGCGCCGACCGCATCGACAGCTTCACGCACGGCTACCTGCGCGACACGGCGCGCAACATCATTGTCGCCATCGGCTCGGAATACAGCTTCGACGACGTGAACGGCGCCAAGAAGGAGGAGTTCGTCTCGCGCCTGACCAAGGAGCTGGATACGCGGCTGATGCCGCTGGGCGTGTCGATCAAGCAGTTCGGCATCGTCGGTTCGCTGCGGCCGCCGCGCTCGCTGCTCGATGCGGTCAGCGCCAAGACCAAGGCCATCCAGGATGCGATCCGCACGGAGAACGAAGTCCGCTCCGCGCAGGCCGAGGCCAAGAAGAAGGTGGCGATCGCCGAAGGCGAAGCGGCCGCGAACCACGCGCTGGCGTCCTCGCTGGATGACCGCCTGCTGGCCTGGGAGCGCCTGAAGCTGGAGCGCGCCGCCATCGAGAAATGGAATGGCGTGACGCCGAGCGTCATGGGCGGTGCGAGCGGGGGCGGCATGCTGTTCAACATCCCCATCGGACCGCAGAGCCGATAAGCCCGCCGGCCGCGGCCATCCGTTCCCAGGAACGCGCCTCCGGGCGCGTTTTTGCTGGCCGCGCAGCGGCGTCGGACCGCTCGCCCTGTGCCGCTCGCGTTGCCTTGCGCAACCGCTGGCCGGGCGGCAAGCAGACAGGAACACACCTTGTCAGCATGTGCGAGCTTTCGCTCATGGCATGCATCCTTGGCATTCAGTCCAGCAGAAACAGGAGGACGCGGTGACCGGCCGGCCGGCGCTGCCGGCATCGGTTGCCTGGAATGATGCGGGCCCGGCAGTCATCCACCCAATCCTCATTGGATATTTCTGCCATACGGATATCTGATGACAGGATGCGCGCGCCGCCCAAGAAAAATGCGCCCGAAGGCGCGTTCCACATGCTGCTGTGACGTCGAGCGTCAGGTCGCGAAATCCGGTGCGGCCTCGCGCACCGGGTGCTCCGGGCCTTCGGCCTGGACGGGAGCTTCCACGTGCAGGCTGATCGCCTCGTCCACGCCCAGATGCACGTTCATGCACTGCACGGCGGCGCCGGCCGCGCCCTTGCCCAGGTTGTCCAGGCGGGCGGTGACGACCATGCGCTCGTCCGAGCCGAACACGAACAGGTCGGCGCGGTTGGTGTCGTTGGCGCCCTGCACGTCGAAGAAGCCGTTGTCGAGCGTCTCGATGTTGTCGGCCGGGGCGACGCGGATGAACTGCTCGCCCTGGTAGTAGTCGGCGAAGACCTTGGCGATATCGGCCGGGCTGACCTTGCGCGCCAGATGCTGCGGATGCAGGCCGATCGTCACGGCCAGGCCCTTCAGGAAGTTGCCCACCACCGGCGTGAAGATCGGCGGCAGGGCCAGCTTGCTCTGCACGCGCATCTCGGGCAGGTGCTTGTGCGTCAACGCCAGCGCATAGGGACGCGGGCTCTGCAGCTTGGGGTTATCGGCGGCGAGGTAGTCGGCGATCATCTTCTTGCCGCCGCCGCTGTAGCCGGTCAGCGAGAACGCGGTGACGGGGTAATCCGCCGGAACGATGCCGGCCTCCACCAGCGGGCGCATCAGCAGCACGAAGGCGCTGGCGTGGCAGCCGGGCACGGCGATGCGCTTGCTGTTGCGCAGACGCTCGCGCTGGCCGGCCGCCAGCTCGGGCAGGCCGTAGGCCCAGTCGTCCGAGGTGCGGAACGCGGTGCTGGCGTCGATGATGCAGGTGTTGGGGTTGTCGACCAGCGACACGGCCTCGCGCGAAGCGGCGTCCGGCAGGCACAGGAAGGCCACGTCGGCGGCGTTCAGGAATTTGGCGCGCTCGGCCGGGTCCTTGCGTCGGTCTTCGGCGATGCGCAGGAGCTCGATATCGTCGCGCTGCGACAGATAGTCGAGCAAGCGAAGGCCGGTGGTGCCTTCCTGACCGTCGACGAAAACCTTGAATGCCATGGCGATCTCGCTAATAACAAAGGAGCCAAACGCCGCGCCGGCCCCGTGCCGGCGCGTGAGGCTTGCATTGTAGCGGCTGTGGTGGAAATTGCCGCATCGCCGCAAAAATGTGGCGGACCGGCCGCCCGTGCCGGATCAGCCGCGGCGCACCGGCGTCTCGGATGCCGCAGCCGGGTTCAGCGCCGACGCCTTGGGCACCTCCTCGCGCAACTGGGCCAGGCGTGCCTCCAGGGTCACCGGCTTGGTGGCGGTGATGTCGCGGGTGTTCTTCTGGACGGCAATGGCGCCGAACAGCGCCAGCGCGTAGGCCATGCCGAAGAAGCCCTTTTCGCTCTGGGCCAGCGTGGCGTTGTAGAGGCCGACGCACAACAGCCCCACCGCCAGCAGCGCGGACAGCCAGGACAGGCCGTAGTAGATGCCGGTGACCGGAACGTCTTCGACCCGGTCGCGCACGGACTTCTGCACCGACACCGCCGCGAACAGCCCGTAGACGAGGACGGTGAAGTAATAGCCGCGCTCGTTGAGCTGCATGTTCGCGTTCCACACGCCGATCAGGTAGGCGGCAAACCCGAGCAGCAAGGCCGTCCACGAGACGGCAACGAATGCGAACGACGGCGGTTGGACTTGCGGCTTCATCAGGACTCCCTCGGTGAATGATGTTATTGGCGCGCCAATTTACCATCCGCCCGGGGCCGCATGGTTAAGCTTCGCGCACACGGCCAGCACGCCCCGATCGCCACCGGGCAGACCTGGGCCGCGCGGCGGCGCGGCTTACCAGTGCAGCTTGGCGTCGTAGTCGACCGTCAGCGGGGCATGGTCGCTGAACTTGATGTCCCGGAAGATCGACGTGCTGCGCGCCGTGGCGGCGATGCCCGGCGTGGCGATCTGGTAGTCGATGCGCCACCCGACGTTCTTTGCGTAGGCCTGGCCGCGGTTGCTCCACCAGGTGTACTGCTCGGGGCGCGGGTCCAGCGTGCGGAAGACATCCACGTAGCCGACCTCGTCGAACAGCCGGGTCAGCCACGCGCGCTCCTCGGGCAGGCAGCCGGAATTCTTCTGATTGCCCTTCCAGTTCTTGATGTCGATTTCCTTGTGGACGATGTTGACGTCGCCGCACAGGACGACCTCGCGACCCTTCTCGTGGCGCAGGTCGTTCAGGTGTTGCATGAACAGGTCCATGAAGCGGAACTTGGCCTGCTGGCGCTCCTCTCCGCTGGAGCCGGACGGCACGTAGACCGAGATGATCGACAGCTTGCCGTAGCGCGCCTCGACGTAGCGGCCCTCGGCATCGAACTCGCCGCCGTCGAAGCCGACGATCACGTCATCCGGCTTGTGCCGCGCGTACAGGCCCGCGCCGCTGTAGCCCTTCTTGACGGCATGCTGGAACACGCTGTGGTAACCGTGCGGCGCCAGGAATTCCGGGGTCATGTCGTCCTGCGCGCATTTCAGTTCCTGCACGCAGACGAAGTCGGCATCCTGCTTGCCCATCCATTCGAAAAAGCCCTTGCTGGCGGCGGAGCGGACGCCGTTGAGGTTGGCGGAAATGATGCGTAACATGGCGGGACTTTTTGCAGACCAGAGAAAAAAGATGAGCCAAAACAGCGAGTTGCGCCAAGCCTTCATCCGCTTCGCGGTGGAAGCCGGCGTGCTGTCGTTCGGGGAATTCGTGACCAAGGCGGGGCGGACGTCGCCCTATTTCTTCAACGCCGGCAAGTTCAGCGACGGCGCGCTGCTCGGCCAGGTCGCGCAATTCTATGCGAAAACCCTGCTGGACTCGGGCGTGCAGTTCGACATGCTGTTCGGCCCCGCTTACAAGGGCATCACGCTCGCTTCGGCCACCGCCGTGGCGCTGGCCGGCATGGGCCGCAACGTCGGCTTCGCCTACAACCGCAAGGAAGCCAAGGACCACGGCGAAGGCGGCAGCCTGGTCGGCGCCAAGCTGCAGGGCCGCGTGGTGATCGTCGATGACGTGATCTCCGCCGGTACCTCGGTGCGCGAATCGGTGGAGCTGATCCGCAACGCGGGCGCCACCCCCGCCGCCGTGCTGATCCTGATGGACCGCATGGAGCGCAGCGGCAACGCCGTCGACATCGGCGAGCGCTCGGCGGTGCAGGAAGTGCAGGCGCAATACGGCATGCCGGTGGTGTCGATTGCCAACCTGGACGATCTGCTGGGGTATCTCGACAATGCCGGCGATCCGGCGCTGGCGGGTTATCGTGCCAAGGCGGCGGCGTATCGGGACAAGTACGGCGTCAGCGCTGTTGTTTGATTCGCGCTGCGTTTTGGGCTGAGTGCTGTTGGCACCGGCTTTGGGGGTGGCGCTTGGCGGCGCCCCCGATTTCGTCCCCCCGCTAGGGCCGGGACGAACCCCAAGCCCCCCAAGAAGATCATTCGATCTTCATCACCTCAAAAGCCGGATTCCCCTCCGGATACTCCGGCTTCATCCGCTCCAGGACGTGCAGCATGATCTCCGCCACCATCAGGTTGCGGTGCGACTTGGAATCCGCCGGCACGACGTGCCAGGGCGCCTCGGGCGTCGCGGTGGCGTTGATGGCGTCTTCGTAGGCCACCATGTAGTCGTTCCAGTATCGGCGCTCTTCGATGTCGGCGGGATCGAACTTCCAGTGCTTGTGCGGATCGTCGATGCGCTCCTGCAGGCGCGCGCGCTGCTCGTCCCTAGAGAGGTGCAGGAAGCATTTGACGATGGTGGTGCCGGTCTCCTCGAGCATCCGCTCGAAGGCCCTGATGTGCTCATAGCGGCGCTTGCATTCGGCGGCATCGATGTCGCCGTGCACGCGCGTGATCAGCACGTCTTCGTAGTGACTGCGGTTGAAGATGACGATCTCGCCGCGCGCCGGCACCTGGGTGTGCACGCGCCAGAGAAAATCGCGCGCCAGTTCCTGCGGCGTCGGGGCCTTGAAGCCGGCCACGCGCAGGCCCAGCGGATCGAAGGCGCGGAACACGCCGCGCACGGTGCCGTCCTTGCCGGAGGTATCCATACCCTGCAGGACCACGAGCAGCTTGCGATGGTGCTCGGCGTAGAGGATGTCCTGCAAGGTGTCGAGCCGGACGGACAGTTCGGCCAGCCGCGCAATGTCGCCGGCCTTGGTGCCGGTGGTGCAGGGCTTGGCCGCGGGGTCGGCCTTGGCGATCTTGAACTTGCCGCTGCCGTCGAACCGCCAATCGTCCAACGGGGTCTTGCCGTTCGATCCCATGGAGCCTCCTTGTTGTCGTTCTGACGGAGCGGCCGGCGGGCCGCGGCCTGCCGCGCTCAGTGCGCTGCGGTCTGCTTCAGTGCGTCCAGGTCCAGCGTGCCTTCGAAGACGGTCGTGGCCGGGCCGGTCATCATCACCGGCTCGCCCTCACCGGCCCAGGCGATGGTCAGGTCGCCGCCGTGCGTGGCCACCTTGACGGGCGAATCCAGCAGGCCGCGCCGGATCCCCGCCACCACCGCGGCACAGGCGCCCGTGCCGCAGGCTAGCGTCTCGCCGGCGCCGCGCTCGTACACGCGCAGGCGGATGGCGTGGCGGTCGGCGATCTCCATGAAGCCGGCATTCACGCGCCTCGGGAACACGGCGTGCGATTCGATCAGCGGGCCGTCTTCGCGCACCGGGAAGGCTTGCGCGTCATCGACCACCTGCACCGCGTGCGGGTTGCCCATCGACACGGTGGACAGCCACGCGGTGCGGCCGTTGATCTGCAGGGCGTGCTGCGTGTCGCGGCCTTCCACGCGGGTGGGCAGGCCGTCGGGCACGAAGGGCAGGCGCGCGGCCTCGAACACAGGGGCGCCCATGTCGACCGTCACCTGGCCGTCGGGCTGCATCGTCAGCGTGGCGATGCCGTTCATCACTTCGACGCGGATGGTGCGCTTGTCGGTCAGACCGCGGTCGGTGACGAACTTGACGAAGCAGCGCGCGCCATTGCCGCACTGCTCCACCTCGCCGCCGTCGTGGTTGAAGATGCGGTAGCGGAAATCGACGTCGGGGCGGGTGGAGCGCTCCACCAGCAGCAGTTGGTCCGCGCCCACGCCGAAGTGGCGGTCGGCGATGGCGCGCCACTGTTCGGGGGTGAAGTCGATCGGGGTGGCGATGCCGTCGAGCACGACGAAGTCGTTGCCGGCGCCGTGCATCTTGGTGAAGTGCAGTTTCATGGCAGGCCGCGCGGAGGCGGCGGTCAGCGTTCGGAAAGCGCCCATTCTAAAACGAGCCGGCCGAACGCAGCGGCCCGCTCAGTAGTAGTTGTCCATCGGGCGCGCCCGTCCCCGAAGGATGAAGCGCGCTTGCGGTCAATGCCTTGCAATTGGATGGGGATAAGATGGCCGGTGGTGTTGGCAACGAGGTCGGCCGGATCTTGGTGCCCCGAGCCCGTTCAGTAGTTGGACCCGCAGCCCTGCGAGCACCCCGAATTGTGACCACGGGTGGTGACACCCTGGAGCACGCCTAGTAGATTTCGACGACGAGGGCTGCTGCCGATGCCATTGACTCTGGCAGGAGGCTCCATGCAAGTACTCTATCCCCGCTGCGCCGGACTGGACGTGCACAAGGACACGATCGTGGCCTGTGTACGCTGCGTCTCGGCGCCCCTGCACCAGGAAGTGCGTAGCTTTGACAGCACCACCAGTGGGCTGCTGGCGCTGACCGACTGGCTGGCGCTGCACGGCTGCACCCATGTGGCCATGGAAGCCACTGGGGTGTACTGGAAGCCGGTGTGGCACATTCTTGAGGGCAACTTCGAGTTGGTGCTAGCCAACGCCCACCACATCCGGGGCGTGCCCGGCCGCAAGACCGACGTCAACGACGCGATGTGGATTGCCGATTTGCTGGCCCATGGCTTGATCCGGTCGAGCTTCGTGCCACCGGCGGCCATTCAGGAACTGCGCGATCTCACGCGTACCCGCAAGCAACTCGTGCGCGAGATTGCTCAGCACAGCCTGCGCATCCAGAAAGTGCTCGAAGACGCCAACCTCAAATTGGGCAGCGTGCTCTCGGATATCCTCGGGCACAGCGGCCGCGCCATGCTCAAGGCCATCGTCGCCGGCGAGCACGACCCCATGCAGCTTGCCGCGCTGGCCCAAGGCAACGCGCGCAAGAAGACCGCCGAGTTGCGCGAGGCGTTGCGCGGACACATTACCGACCACCACCGCACGATGCTCAAGCTGCACCTGGACATCATCGCCGCCCTGGAACACACGCTAGCCGAGCTCGATGCCGTGGTGGGAAAAGCGCTGGCGCCGATCCGACAGCGCGCCCGCCTGCTGACCACAATCCCAGGGGTTAGCGACTTGACCGCTCAGGTCCTGTTGGCGGAGATCGGCGTCGACATGACGCGCTTTCCTGATGCAGGCCACCTAGTGTCGTGGGCAGGGCTGTGCCCGCGCAACGACGAGAGCGCCGGCAAGCGGCGCAGCACGCGGGTGCGCAGATGGCACCTGGCTCAAGACTGCCCTGGTGACCGCCGCCTGGGCTGCGGTACGCGTTAAAAGCAGCTATCTGTGTGCCCAGTTCCTGCGCATCAAGGCCCGCCGCGGCGCCAAAAAGGCCATTCTCGCGGTGGCCGCCTCCATGCTCACGGCCGCTTACCACATGCTCCGGGATGGCGCTGAGTACGCCGACCTTGGCTCCGATTACTTCAACCGTCACGACGTCAGCAAGACCATCCGTCGCCTACTCAAACGCCTCGCCGACCTCGGGTGTCATGTGGATCCGATTGCCATGCCATCCAGCGCTTCCTAGTAGATGCCCGGCTCGCCGGGCGGGCGATGCTTGAAGCGCTTGTGCACCCAGTAGTACTCGGTGATGCGCGGGCGGATGGCGTCTTCGAAGAAGGCGTTCATGCGGCGCGTATCGGCGCTCAGGTCGCCGGTCGGATAGTCGTCCCAGGCCGGCAGGATGCGCAGCGCGTAGCCCTGGTAGTCCGGCAGGATCTCGGTGTACATCGGGACCACCTTGGCGCCGGTCAGCGCGGCCATGCGCGGGATGGCGTTGAGCGTGAGCGCCGGCACGCCGAAGAACGGCACGAACTCGGCGTCGCGCTCGCCGAAGTCCATGTCGGAGATCAGCTGCAGCGCCTCGCCGCGCTTGATGGTGCGCATGATCTGGCGGATGTTCTCGTTGCGCGACACCATGGTCGCGCCGAAGCGGCTGCGCAGCGCCTTGATCGCCTCATCCAGCGCCGGATTGGCCATGCGCGTGTAGAGCGAGCAGCCGGCGTTGCCGACGTGCTCGCGCAGGTAGTCCGTCAGTGCCAGCGCGCCGATCTCCACGCCCGACAGGTGCAGCGTGACGAGAATGTGCGGCGAGCCGTGCAGCGCGGGCAGGTTGGCCTGGTCATCGATCTTCACCACGCGCTTGAGCCGCTGCTCGGACGCAAACCACGCGAACGAGCGCTCGGCAAAGCTGCGGAACACCTTGCGGAAGACCTCGTGCGCGATGACCTCGCGCTCGGCGTCGGACTGTTCCGGGAAGCACGCCTTCAGGTTGGCCAGCACCACGCGGCGGCGGCCGTTGGGGATGCGGTACAGCAGCCCGCCCAGCCCTTCGCCGAAGCGGGCGACGAAACCGTACGGGAAGAAGGACAGCAGCCACAGGAAGCCGAGTCCGAGTTTGGCAGTGAAACGTTCCATAGAGTGCGGCAGCAGCGTCAGGCAGCGGGCGGGGCGTCCACGCCCTTCGGTCGCTTGTAGCGGTTATAGCCCCAGAGATATTGCGTCGGTGCCACGGCAATCAACTGTTCGATTTCGGCGTTGATGAGAGTGGCCGCTTCCGTCACATCTTCGGGCAACTCACCGATCACACGCAGGTGTGCACGATAGCCCGCCCCACGCGGCAGGCGCTCGCAGAACAGCACCCCGACGGGCGCGCCCGTCAGCCGATGCAGGCGGTGCACCAGCGTCATCGTATAGGCAGGCTTGCCGAAGAACGGCGCCCACACGCCTTCGCCGGCGGTGGGGGTCTGGTCGGGCAGGATGCCGACGGCCTCGCCGCGCTTGAGCGCGCGCACCACCATGCGCACGCCGCGCGGATCGGCCGGCGCCATATACATGTTCGGTCGCGCGCGCATGGTCTCGATCCAGGTGCGCAGGCGCTCCTGATGCGGCGGCTTGAACATCGCCGTGATCGGGTAGCGGCGCGCATAGGCCTGCGGCAGGATCTCGAAGCAGCCCAGGTGCGGCGTCATGAAGAGCGCACCGCGCCCGCCTTCGAGCATCTGGTCGACGATCGGCCAGCACGCGTCCAGCAGGCCCGGGGTGATGTCCGGCCCGTTCTTGCGCACCCAGAAGTACGGCATCTCGAACACCATGCGGCCAGCCGCGCGGCCGGCTTCCTTGAGCATGGCGGGCGTGGCGTCGGGGTAGGCGTGGCGGAAGTTGGCGATGAGCCGGTCGTGATAGCGGCCGGGCACCTTGGCGGCCAGCGCCCCGAGCCAGCCGCCCAGCGCCTGCAACCACGAAAGGGGCCAGCGTGAAAACAGCCAGAACAGGAAGGTCATGCGTGCGTGCGCGGCGGCAGTGTTGGTCTCAGTCGACAGGGGAACAGGGTCATGGATTGCCGTCCGGCAGACCCCCAAAGTGCCGCGTATAATAGCGCGATTCGCCGAGTTAACTGACAACTTGCGGGGCGAATCCTTGTCCGGCCACAAACCGGGGCAGGGTTGCTAAATACCGCTAAAGCGTCGCCGGCCGTGGCACAAAACGGATTGGCAACGTGATAGCCAATCTGGAGCTAACAGCCGTGTCAAACGACTTCCTCTTCACCTCGGAGTCGGTCTCCGAGGGCCATCCCGACAAGGTCGCCGACCAGATTTCCGACGCCATCCTGGACGCTATCCTCGCCCAGGACAAATATGCGCGCGTCGCTGCGGAAACGCTGTGCAACACCGGCCTGGTGGTGCTGGCCGGCGAGATCACCACGTCCGCCAACGTCGACTACATCCACGTCGCGCGCGAGACCATCAAGCGCATCGGCTACGACAACACCGACTACGGCATCGACTACAAGGGCTGCGCGGTGCTGGTCGCCTACGACAAGCAGTCGCCCGACATCGCCCAGGGCGTGGACCGCGCGTCCGACGACTACCTGAACCAGGGCGCCGGTGACCAGGGCCTGATGTTCGGCTATGCCTGCGACGAAACGCCCGAGCTGATGCCCTTCCCGATCTACTACGCGCACCGCCTGGTCGAGCGCCAGTCGCAGCTGCGCCGCGACGGCCGCCTGCCCTGGCTGCGCCCCGACGCGAAGTCGCAGGTGACGGTGCGCTATGTGAACGGCAAGCCGCACAGCGTCGACACCGTGGTGCTGTCCACCCAGCACGCGCCGGAGATCTCGCAAGAGCAGATCCGCGAGGCCGTGATCGAAGAGATCATCAAGCCGGTGCTGCCCTCGCACATGCTGGCCGAGACCAAGTACCTGGTGAACCCGACCGGCCGCTTTGTCATCGGCGGCCCGCAAGGCGACTGCGGCCTGACCGGCCGCAAGATCATCGTCGACACCTATGGCGGCGCGGCCCCGCACGGCGGCGGCGCGTTCTCGGGCAAGGACCCGTCCAAGGTGGACCGCTCGGCCGCCTACGCCGCGCGCTACGTGGCCAAGAACGTGGTGGCGGCGGGCCTGGCGCGCCAGTGCCAGGTGCAGGTGAGCTACGCCATCGGCGTGGCGCGCCCGATCAACATCACGGTGTACACCGAAGGCACCGGCGTGATCCCGGACGAGCAGATCGCCAAGCTCGTGCAGGAGCACTTCGACCTGCGCCCGAAGGGCATCGTGCAGATGCTCGACCTGCTGCGCCCGATCTACGCCAAGACCGCCGCCTACGGCCACTTCGGCCGCGAAGAGCCGGAGTTCAGCTGGGAAGCCACCGACAAGGCCCAGTTGCTGCGCGAGGCGGCCGGGCTGGCCGGCGAGCCGGTCAAGGCGTTCGCCTGAGCCTGCGTTGCCGCGCAAGAGAAACCGCCCTTCGGGGCGGTTCCCGGCGTAGGGCCGATTACCGCGAGCGTGCTGGCCGCCGAGATGGGCGACGGCAAACAATATGGCAACAGCCGGGACTTTGCCGCCTCGCTCGGACTGGTGCCACGCCAGTACAGCACCGGCGGCAAAGCCAACCTGCTCGGGATCAGCAAAAGAGGCGACAAGAACATCCGGCGCCTCTTAGTGCAGTGTGCCAGAGCCTATATGCAGCGGCTGGGCCGGCAAACCGGTCGGCTCGCAGACTGGGTGCGCAGCATGCTGATGCGGCGGCACTCAAACGTGGTGGCCTGCGCCCTCGCGAACAAACTGGCGCGCACCGCGTGGGCATTGGCGACACACAACACCGCCTTCAAGAAGGAAGTGAGCACCACGGCTGCTTGAGCCCAACCTACTCACTTCCGTTTCCCTGAAGTCCACCCACCTGGTTTTGCGACTGCTGAAGATTTGATGACGTGAACGGCACACCGGCCTGACGGACAACCTGGCAAAAAAATCGGCTCCTCAAAGCCGAGGCGGTTTTTAGGACCGTCAGGCGCGACTCTCATCGTGGCGCGGGGAACTCGTCCCCACAACGACGCCGGATAGATTTAGGCAAGCCAACCACACCATCTCAATTCAGGGTTGCAAAAGTGGGGGTGACCATAGATTTTTTGTTGCGCATGCAGCGACGCGGCACACTCAAGGCATCTTGCTGAGGATGGCGTCCATCTCGCTCGCGGAAAACGCTCGCAGCGTCTGCGAGCGGACATTGCCGACCGCGCCCAGTGCCAGTCCAAAGGCTGTCATGGCGGCATCGTCCGGCCCTTCGAGGATCACCGCAAGGTCGTACTGGCCCAGCGTCCAGTAGATCTCCTTCATGTCGATGCCGGCCGCCTTGGCCAGCTCGCGGGCTGCGACCGCCCGCTTGGTGGTGTCTTTCACATCGCGGATGCCCTGGTCGGTAAAGTTCAGCAGGGCGAGGAACGTGGCCATGGTGCGTCTCCTGATCGGCTGAAACCGGAACGCCGCGCGCCGCCGAAACGCGCAGGAAGAGACTGCGTGCAATGCATGTGCCATGCGAGGCGGTGCCTGCCTCCGCGGACGAGGTGCCACGGATGGCGGCACGCCACGCCGGTCATCCGGCCGAAACGGTTGCAGCCGCGAAACATCCGGCCGGCAAGGTACGCGCCAATCGAGCAAGATCGGTCAGGCATGCGCCTGCCGCCATTGCTACCGTATCGCTACCCGGGAGCCCTTGCCTTGACCACCGCCACCGACCGCTACCTCGCCCGCCTGCGCAACGTCCTCGCGCATATCGACGCGCACCTGGACGAGACGCTGGACGTGGCGCGGCTGGCCGAGGTGGCGGCGTTCTCGCCGTATCATTTTCATCGGCAGTTCACGCTGCTGTTCGGCATGAACGTCGGACGCTACTTGCAGTTGCTGCGCCTGAAGCGCGCGGCGCACCAGCTCGCCTATCGGGACGCTGCGCGCATCACCGACATCGCGCTGGCTTGCGGGTATGAGGGGCCGGAGGCCTTTGCGCGTGCGTTCCGCAAGCAGTCGGGGCAATCGCCGTCGGCGTTTCGCGCGGCGCCGCAGTGGGACACCTGGGCCACCGATCTACAGGCGCTGCGCATCCTCAGGAGCGAACACATGCCCGTGCAACCGCAACCCCATGCCGTCGAGATCATCGAACGCGAAGACGTGCCCGTCGCCGCCATCGAACATCGCGGCGATCCGGCGCGCCTGGGTGAGACCCTCCGCGCCTTCATCGCCTGGCGCAGGGCGAACCGCCTGCCGCCCACGGTGAGCGCCACCTACAACGTCGTCTACGACAATCCGGACGACACGCCGCCCGAGGCGTTCCGCATGGACATCTGCGCGGCCACGCCCACACCGGTGGCGCCGAACACGCACGGCGTGGTGGGCAAGACCCTGGCCGGCGGCCGGTATGCGGTGCTGCGCCATGCCGGCTCGGACGACACGCTCGGCCAGACCGTCGCCTACCTGTATGCCGAATGGCTGCCGGCCAGCGGGGAAGAACCGCGCGATGCGCCGCTGCTGTTCCAGCGCGTGCGGTTCTACCCCGATGTGCCCGAGCACGCGGCCGTGACGGACGTGCTGCTGCCGCTGCGCTGACAGCGGCGCGCGGGCCGGGCTCAGGCGTCCAGGCGGATCTGGATGCCGGTCGACGTGTAGAGCGCGGTGGCCTTGAAGCCGTCGACCACGACCGAGGTGAACTGGCGGTTGCTGCCGGCGCCGTCGATCACGGTGATGGTGTCGCGCACCTTGGGCGTATAGCCACTCGCGAACTTGACGTGCAGCGTACCGCCCGCGATCGTCGTCAGGCCGGCCACGCTCAGTTTGCCCTGGCCGTTCGCGCCGATGTCGAGCTCCAGCGTGGTGCCCTGCAGCTGCGTGAACTTGCCGGCGACGTTCAGCGCCGACGGTGCGTTGACGACCAGCGTGCCGCCGCCCAGGTACACGTCGCCCGTGCCGAACGCGGTGGCCGAGTCGGCCTCCAGCGCGCCGCCCGCGACCTGCGTGCCGCCCGTGTAGGTGTTGCTGCCGGCCAGGCGCAGCGTGCCGGTGCCCTGCAGCGTCAGCTTGCCCGCGCCGGCAACCGCGTTGCGCCAGGTGTCGGCGGCATTGAAGCCACCCTGCGAGGCATCCATCGACACGACCACGCTGCCGTTGAACGCGCCATAGCCGTCGGCGGCCGCGAACAGGTTCAGGCGGCCCCAGCCTTCGGCGTCGTCCATCACCGGGTAGCCCGAGGCCAGCTCGGTGGTCTTCAGCACCACGCGGCGCTGGTCAGCGCTCAGGTACGGGAAGCGCGTTTCCAGCAGCACCTCGGCGCCCTTGGGCACCACCGGCACCAGCGCCGTGCTGTTGATCTGCGAGAAGCCGAAGGTCATGCGTCGCGTGAAGTTGGCCTGGTTGGTGGCGTAGTCGGCGAAGCGGTCGGTAGTGAGGGTGCCGGACTGCGCGAAGGTGGCGAACGTGGTGGCGTCGGTGCCGGTCTGCGCCATCAGGGCGGTGTGCGCCTGGGTGAAGGCGGTGGCCTTGAGCGTGGCGTTGGTCGGGTCATAGAGGTTGGCGGCCACCGCGGCCAGGCCCAGCATGCGCCCGCCGATCACGTCCAGCGGCGAATGCATGCCCGCGAAGATGCGGTTCTCGCCCAGCTCCAGGCCGCGGGCCAGCATCTGCTGGAAGCGCTCGGGCACCAGGTAGGCCATCGCCACGGCATCGCGCACGGCTTCGGCGGAGTGGCCGCTGATGAAGCCGCCGTCGGTGGTCGGGTTCGAGCTTTCGGCCGGCACCAGCGTCGGCACGACAGCCACGCTGCTGCTCCAGCGGTACGGCCGCGCGTACTTGTAGAAGCGCTTGGCCGGCTCGGTGGAGGCGTTGTTGCCCATGGTGTTGATCAGGTCCACCACCTTACCGAAGGTGGTGTTGCCGCTCGCGGTGCTGACGCCGGTGTTGTTGCCGGAGTCGTTGTACAGCACGGTGGTGGCATCGGCCGGCACGGTGGTGATGGAGGTGGTCTGCCGGGTCAGCGTGCGCCAGGCGGTGGTCAGCGGCCCCATGCCGTCGGTCACGCTGTAGCCCTTGCCGCGCCGGTCGTCGAAGTAGGCGGCGGCGGCCTGGGCCTGCGTGCGGCCGGTGGTGGCGCTGACGACATATTGAACGTTTGCGTTGAGCACCGGCAGATTGAGCTGGGTGCCGCCGGCCGTGCCGTCGTTGGGCAGGCCCGTCCAGGTGGACGCGACCACGGCGGGGAACGACCCGTTGGCGGGCGCCGACACGCCAGCGTCGACGATCTCCGTCAGCGGCTGCCACAGGTCCAGGAAGCGCGTGAACAGCCGCACGCCCGCGTTGGTGCCCAGCGTCGCATAGCGCGCATCGCCGCGCTGGTTGGTGGCGATGTTGTCGACGAAGGCCGGCACCGAGGTCGCCACCGGTGCCGAATCGACGAAGCCCGGATCGGCCGGCGGCGCGGGAATGGCCTGGACGGTGGCGACGGAGCTGTCGCCGGCGGCGGTGTTGTCGTCGCCGCCGCCGCAGGCGGTCAGGGCAAGAGCGCCGCAGACCGCGACGAGGCCGGATTGGAAACGCGTGGTGTTGATGGACATGGAGCAACCGGACCGACTGGTCCCAGGTGAAGGGCAAAGCACCGGAGTATCGGCAGCGTCGGTGACGTGCGCGTGACATCTCGATGACGATCGGTGTCACACATCGGCTTACCCCGATCCGGGCGGTGTCCGGTCGCGCCTCGATTTATGTCACAACGTGATATAGTCCGCTTCCCTGCCCGGCGCCCCGGGCATCGTCCTAGTCACGGTGAGGCCTGCCACAGGCGATCGCCGCCATCCCCCAAGACCCATCGTGTACCGCCTTGCCCTGCTGCGCTGGTTCGCCAGCTTCGCACCCGCTCCCGTGACCGTCCGCTGGACCGAGCGCCTGCGCTCGGCGGCCGGCGCGCTGATCGGCATCCTGTTCACCGGCGTGGCGATGCGCTACGTGCCGGCCGCCCCCGTGCCCGTGCCCCTGCTGGTGGCGCCGATGGGCGCGTCGGCGGTGCTGCTGTTCGCCGTACCGGCCAGCCCGCTGGCGCAGCCGTGGTCCATCATCGGCGGCAACCTGGTGGCCTCCGTGGTGGGCGTGACCTGCGCGCGGATGATCGGCGACCCGGTGCTGGCCTGCGCGCTGGCGGTGTCGCTGGCCATCGGCGGCATGTTCGCGCTGCGCTGCGTGCATCCGCCTTCGGGCGCGGTGGCGCTGACGGCGGTCCTCGGCGGGCCGGCCGTCCATGCGCTGGGCTATCGCTTCGTGCTGGAGCCGGTGGCCCTGCAGTCGGCGCTGCTGCTGGTGGCCGCGATCGCCTACCACGCCGTGACCGGGCACCGGTATCCGCATGCCCATCGGCGCGCGGCCACCGAGCATGCGCCGCCGCCGGGCGGGCTGACCCGCGCGGACGTGCTCGCCGCCCTGCGACGCCAGGGCGAGTGGCTCGACATCGACCCCGAAGACCTGACCGCGCTGCTGCAGGAAATGCAGCAGCAGGCCTATGCCCGCACCTTCCACACGCTCACCTGCGCGGACATCATGACGCCCTCGGTGGTGACGGCGTCGGCGGCCACCTCGGTGCCGCACGCGCTGCGCCTGCTGCAGCGGCACGGCGTGAAGGCCCTGCCCGTGATCGACGACGGGCGCCGGCTGATCGGCATCGTCACGCGCGCCGACCTGGCTGGCACGGCCCCGCGCGCGCCGCGCCAGCGGCTGCGCGACTGGTTCGCCATCGGCGCGATGACGCCGCCGCGCGTGCGCGGCGTGATGAACCCGCGCGTGCTCACCATTCGCGCCGATGCGCCGATGGCCGACCTGGTGCCGATGTTCGCCAGCGCTGGGCACCACCACATCCCGGTGGTGGATGCGCACGGACGGCTGGCCGGTATCCTCACGCAGGCCGACGTCATCCATGCGCTGTACCGCCAGGCATCGCTCCAGCGGCAGGCGGCCTGAGCGCGCGCGGCCGCCCTACTCGATCGGCGTCTCGCGAAAGACGTCCAACTGCTCCGCCGCGGCGGAGAAGGCCGCCAGCCGCGGATAATCCGCCGCCGGCACGCGGTCGGACACCATCAGCTGGATGAAGCCCCACGCCACGACGGCGGTCAGGTCGGACTGTGACAGGCCACGCTGATCGACCGGCACGGGCGCCTCGCCCAGCGCAGCCTCCAGGGCCCCGACGGCGGCATTCAACTGGCCCTGCACCCGCTCGATCCACGGGGCGTGCCGTTTCTCGGCAGGGCGCAGGTTGCATTCGTAGACGATCTGGACCGCCTTCTCGCAGGCCGCCAGCGCCAGGCCGACGACGCGCAATGCCTGCCGGCGCGCCGGCAGCGCGGCCGGCATCAGGCTGCGGCCGGCCAGTGCCTCGGCGTAGTCGAGGATCAGCGTCGAGTCCATCAGCACCGTGCCGTCGTCGCACACCAGCGTGGGCGCCTTCACCACCGGGTTGATGGCGCTGAACGCATCGAAATGGCGGAACACCGACACCGGCGCATGCTCGAACGGCAGCCCGAGCAGCTTGAGCGAAATGGCGGTGCGGCGCACGTAGGGCGAATCGAGCATGCCGATCAGTTTCATTGCCTCTCCGGAAGGGGTTGGGTCAGGTGTGTGAAGACAGCGCCTCGTATGATAGGCAGCCGCGCCCACACGCCGAAAGACGTTTGCATCCAAAATCGGGCCGGTCGGCCGATGATGCATCGGCCCCTTGTGGAGTCGGGCATGGAACTGGACAAGAAGGACTGGCTGATCCTCGAAGCGCTGCAGACCGATGCGCGGCAGAGCCTGGCGGCGCTGGGCAAGCGCATCGGGCTGTCGCAGCCGGCCATGAGCGAGCGCGTGCGCAAGCTCGAGGACGCCGGCGTGATCGAAGGCTACGGCGCGCGCGTCAACCTGCGCCGCATCGGCATCGGCCTGCAGGCGATCATCCAGATCGAGACCACGCATGCCCACATCCGCAAATACATCCAGCTGTTCGAAACGATGCCCGAGGTGCTGGAAGCCAGCCGCGTGACCGGCGCGCACTGCTTCATCGTCCGCTGCGCGATCGCCGAGCCGGGCGACCTGGAGCGCGTGGTGGACAGCCTGGCCGTGCACGGCGCCGTCACCACCTCACTGGTGCTGTCGAACCCGGTGGCCAAGCCGGTGACGGTCCGGGCGGCGCGCGGGCCGGGGGCCTGAGCTCGCGTGCTTGCCCGGGCAGGCGGTCCGTGGCGGCGAAGGCGTCGGCAGGTATCGCAGCAACCCGCGCCGATGCCGACAGCGCCGAGTGACGACTACAGCGTGACACACGATCCGCTCGCCCGCGACCGGCTCAAAAAAACTTTACATTCGCTGTAGTTTCGCCTTCGCGTTCGTGCCACCATGAGCCTCCCCCAACCCGGAAGGAGAATGGCCATGGGACTGTTGGATGAAGTCGGCAAGATCGCAGGCGCGGTGGCGGCAGTGGAAGCCACGGAAAAGCTCGACCCGGATGCCTCGCTGCTGACCAAGGGCATCGCGGCCATCGCGGGCTTCAAGGGTGCCGGCGCGCTGGAAGGTGTGCTGGAGAAGAAGGAAGAGGAAGCCAAGGCCGAGGATCAGTCGGCCACGCCGGACGGCTCGACGCCGCAGGCCTGAATGCGCTGATTGCCGTGACAGGGACCCCGCCGGTTGGCGGGGTTTTTGTTGATGCAACGCCAGGACAGACCGGGGCAACCTCCACAAGGCGTGGAAGTGCATGCCCGCGGCAGGCTTGGCTCAGGAGAACACGGCCAATCCGTGCTTTTGCACAAGCTGGAGCAGGCGCGCAGCCATGCCGCTCGGCTTCTTGTCGCCCTGCTCCCACTGCCGGACCGTCGACGTGGTCGTGTTGAGGTAGGCCGCAAACACGCTCTGACTAACGTTGACCGACTGGCGGACGCGGGCAATGGCCTGCGCATCGAAGGCCGGCGCGGCCTCGATGCAGAGCGCGTCGTACTCGCGCATGGTCTTCTTACTGATCAGGTCTGCGCGGTGCAGGCCGGTCGCGGCACTATGAACGGCCGCCAAGGCATCGCTCTTGAAGCGGGTCTCAGTCATGACAAATCTCCACAAGCTCTTTCAGTTCGACCAGCCGGTCGAGGTCGGCGCCCGCACACCGGCCGAAGTCGGAGGCGAGTTTCCTGAATGCCGCCAACTCCGGCGCGTCGATATTGTCCCGATCGCTCTTCGCGAAGAGAAAGACGAAAAACCAGCAGCGGCCGGCCCTGTTCAGAACGATGCCGCGCTTTCTGTTCTGGTCCAGCCGCTTTTTCCACACGTTGCCGCCAAGATCGTCACCCAACTCCTGCATCAGCTGTCTTGCCGCGTTGTGCAGTTCTGCGTCGGAAATGCCGGCGGCCTTTGCTGCCTTGTTGAACCACTTCGTCTTGAATACGCGTTGCGCGGATAGCGGCATGTCGCTCCAGGAAGGCAGACTATACCACTGAGTGGTATAGATTGAAGGCTTGCCCTTCCCGGTGAGGCACGGCGCGAACCTGCGCGCGGCCGACGCAAAGGCAACCATCCGACCGCCCCGCGCACCGAAAAAGGACCAGGCCGCCAACGTAGCCAGTCCGCTCCCTCACCACCATCGGAATCCGCCGAATTTCACGCCACGGCAAACAGACTGCATCAGCCCTGCCGCCGCGCACCCGCTGCCGCACCGCGCCATGCCGGATTGGCACTATCTACACCATCCGCGCGGTGATCGGGCATCCGCTTGCTGCATGCCATCGAACAATGCCTCTAATGCCGCGCCCACCGGTGTTTGAAACACCAGGCGCCGCCTACGATGGAGCCATCAACAATGACGGCGCGCCCGCGAGCGTCGCCCGCCCCGCAGAAGCGTCCAGCCGGAGACCCCCATGGCCACGCCCGCCGATCCGCTCACCTTCGACTACGTCATCGTCGGCGCAGGCTCGGCCGGCTGCGCGCTGGCGAGCCGCCTGACCGAAGACCCCGACGTGACGGTCGCGCTGCTGGAGGCCGGGCCGCACGACCATCATTTCTCTGTGTGGGTGCCGGCGGGCTACGCGGCCTCGCTGCCGTTCCGGAGCCGGCGCAACTACGCCTACCTGACCACGCCGCAGCCGGGGCTGGGCGGGCGCCAGGGGTATCAGCCGCGCGGGCGCGGCCTGGGCGGCAGCTCGTCGCTCAACGCGATGATCTACACCCGCGGCCACCAGCACGACTACGACCACTGGGCCGCGCTCGGCTGCACCGGCTGGGGCTGGGACAGCGTGCTGCCCTACTTCAAGCGGTCGGAATGCAACGCGCGTGTCGCGGGCCGCGACGACGATCCGCTGCACGGCGGCAACGGCCCGCTGCACGTGAGCGACTTGCGCACCGGCAACCCGATCGCGCAGCGCTTCGTAGAAGCAGCGGTGGCGGCCGGCTACCGGCGCAACGATGATTTCAACGGCCCCGAACAGGAAGGGGTCGGGCTCTACCAGGTCACGCAATACAACGGGGAGCGCTGGAACGCCGCGCGCGCCTACCTGCACGGCGGCGACCGGGCCGACACCACGTTCAACCGCGGACGGCCCAGGCTGACGGTGCTGCCCGACACGCAGGCGCTGCGCATCGTCTTCGAGGGCAGGCGCGCGACGGGCGTGGTGGTGGACCGCGCCGGCCGCACCGAGACGCTGTGCGCGCGGCGCGAGGTGATCGTGTCATCGGGGACGTTCGGTTCGCCGCAGTTGCTGATGGCCTCGGGCGTGGGGCCGGCGGCGCATCTGCGCGCGCTGGGGATTCCGGTGTTGCAGGACCTGCCCGGCGTCGGCCAAAACCTGCAGGACCACCTCGACGTGATCCTGCACAAGACGCTGTTCAACCTCGACCTGATCGGCTATTCGCTGCGCGGCAGCGTGCGCATGCTGGGCGAGATCCTGCGCTACCGGCGCGAGCGCCGCGGCATGATCGCCACCAACTTCGCCGAGGCGGGCGGCTTCATCAAGAGCCGGCCCGGCCTGCGCGAACCGGACCTGCAGCTGCATTTCGTGGTCGCCATGGCCGACAACCACAACCGCACGTTCCACTACGGCCACGGCTATTCGTGCCACGCATGCGTGCTGCGTCCGGAAAGCCGCGGCGAGGTGCGGCTGGCATCGGCCGATACGCGGCAGGCGCCGCGCATCGATCCGCGCTTCCTGTCCGATCCGGCCGACATGGCGGGCATGATGGCGGGCTTGCGCGCCGTGCGCAGCATCTTCGCGCGGCAGCCGCTGGCCGAACTGGGCGGGCGTGAGTTGTATTCAGAAGGGATTCGCGGCGACGGCTCCGACGACGAAGCCGTGCGCGCGCTGATCCGCCGGCATGCCGACACCATCTACCACCCGGTCGGCACCTGCCGCATGGGCAGCGCGGATGACCCCGCGGCGGTGGTCGACCCCGAGCTGCGCGTGCGCGGCATCGAGGGCCTGCGGGTGATCGACGGCTCGGTGATGCCGACGCTCATCGGCGGCAACACCAACGCGCCCATCATCATGATCGCCGAGCGCGCGGCCGACCTGATCCGCCGGGGCGGCGGCCGGCCGGTGCTCAACGTGGTGACGCAGACCCCGGCACAGCCCGTGCCGGCCGAGGTGCGCTAGGCGGGGCGGCGCGTCAGTTGCCGGCGCTGTCGGTGGGGATGCTGAAGGAGTCGCGCAGCAGATGGTTCATCGGAATCTGCAGGTTCAGGTTGTTGGGCGGAATCGGCTGCTGGAACCACTTCTTGTAGAGCTTCTGCACCTCGCCGTCGACGATCAGGCGCGTCATCGACTGGTCGACCAGCTTCTTGAAGTCCGCATCCTGCTTGCTCATCATCATGGCGTACGACGACACCAGCTGCGTCTTGCCGGCGACCACGTAGTCCGCCGGGTTGTCGGAGGTGGCACGCATACCCGCGAGCAGCACATCGTCACCCGCGAAGGCATCGGCCTTGCCGGTGCTGAGCATGGAGAACGCGGTCTTCAGGTCGTTCGTGTCCACGGCGCGCATGCCCAGGCCGGTGGCGTCGTTCAGCTTGTGCATCACGTCGGAGGCGCTCGAGCCGCGCGCGGCCACCACGGTCCTGCCGTGCAGGTCTTCCCATTGCTGCAGGCCCGAGCTCACCTTGACCAGCATGCGGCCCTTGGTGATGTAGTGCGGGATGGTGAAGGCCACCTTCTCGCGGCGCTCCGGTGCGTTGTTGGTGGAGCCGCACTCGAGGTCGGCCTTGCCGCTGGCGATGGTGTCCATCCGGTTGACCGCCGTCACCGGCAGGTACTGCACCTTCAGTTCCGGCCGCTTGAGCGAGGTCCGGATGGCATCGACCACGCGCGAGCAGATGTCGATGGAATAGCCGATCGGCTTGCCGCCATCCATGTAGGAAAACGGGACAGAGTCTTCACGATAGGCCAGCCGGATGGTGCCGGTTTCGCGGATGCGATCCAGCGTCGGGGTGGAGGCCATGGCGTGGACAGCGGAAACCGCCAGGGGAACGGCAAGCATGGCAAGCCGCCGCGTGCGCGCGGAGAACAGCATTGTGAGATCCTCGAATTTTAGGGCTGGTTTAGGGCACGCCGTTTCGCTGCCCTTGCGACACGGCGGCCCGCGCGAATCCGGGTGCCCGGTGGCGCGGGATGGCATGGGTGGAGGTGTCGCGGTGCCCTGGCGGGTGCCAGGCGCTGGGCGACGTCACGCCCGAGCCATGGGGCATCCATTATGCGGCGACTCGCTAACAATCCTCAACTTACCTCACAGTAAGTTGACAGCACAACCATTGACCTGTTCAGGCGGGGATTTGGCGGTACCACGCCATATGGAGCCCGCCGTGGTGCCGGGCAGGCCGTCGCCATGGGCGGGCAATCGGTGCGACATGTGGCCGCAGTACCACTATTGACCGTCCGGACCCGGGCATCAGGCCGGCCACGCGCGCTGCAGCGCCGCCCCCAGCTCCTGCGCGTTGCCCTCCAGCGTGCCGAACACGCGGCCGTGCTGATGATGGAAGCGGCTGGCGATGAAGCGCTCGGCGTCGTCGGCGTGCGCATGGGCGAGCATCAGCGCGGCCTGGGCCGTCAGCGCCAGTCCCTGGGCGATGCGCCGCGCCGAGGCCTCCTGGATATCACCGGATTGGTGCAGCATGGCCTGCAGCGCCGCCAGCTCGGCCCGCACGGCACGATGGCCCCGCGCGCGCTCGCCGATGTCCTGCACCAGCCGCAGCGCATCGTCCGGCACGCGGCCGATGGCGCGCAGCACGTCCAGACACATCACGTTGCCCGAGCCTTCCCAGATGGAATTGACCGGCGCCTCGCGGTACAGGCGGGCCATCGGGCCCTCTTCCACGTAGCCGTTGCCGCCCCACACCTCCATCGCCTCGCCGGTGGCCTCGATGGCGCGCTTGCAGACCCAGAACTTGGCGGCCGGCGTGACGATGCGCTTCCAGGCGGCGGCGACCGGATCGGCCTCGGCCCGCTCGAACGCATCGCCCAGCGCCATCATCAGCAGCGTGGCGGCCTGCGATTCGAGCGCGAGATCGGCCAGCACGTTGCGCATCAGCGGCTGGTCCGCCAGCAGGCGGCCGAACGCCATGCGGTGGCGCGCATGGTGCAGCGCCTGCATCAGCGCGTGGCGCAGGAGGGCCGCGCTGCCGATCACGCAGTCGAGCCGCGTGTGCGTCGCCATCTCGAGGATGGTCGGGATGCCGCGCCCCGCCTCGCCGATCAGGATGCCCTGCGCCGCGCGGAACTCCACCTCGCTGCTCGCGTTGGAGCAGTTGCCGAGCTTGTCCTTGAGCCGCTGGATCTGGACCGGGTTCTTGCCGCCGTCGTCGCGCCAGCGCGGCACGAAGAAGCACGACAGCGGCCCGTCCTCCGCACCCACGCGCGCCACCACCAGGTGTGCATCGCACATCGGCGCGGAGAAGAACCACTTGTGTCCGGTGAGGGCGTACGTGGCGCCGCGCCCCTCGCCCCCGTCCTTGCCACCCAAGGGCACTGCCACGGTGGTGTTGCTGCGCACGTCCGAGCCGCCCTGCTTTTCCGTCATGCCCATGCCGACCAGGATGGCGGTCTTCTGCCGCCACGGCAGATCGCGCGCGTCATGCTCGCGGGCGTAGAGGCGGGGCGCCAGGTCGGCGAACAGCGCGGTCTCCTTCTGCAGCACGGGGATGCTGGCGAAGGTCATGGTGGCCGGACACAGCGAGCCGGACTCGATCTGCGCCTGCATGAAATAGCCGGCGGTGCGCGCGGCCCAGGCGCCGGCGCGGGGCTCGGCAAACGGCAGCGCCTGCAGGCCCTGGCCGCGCATCAGCCCGAGCAGCGCATGCCAGGCCGGATCGAAGCGCACGCTGTCGATGCGCTCGCCGGTGCGGCTGTGGGTGTGGAGCTCCGGCGGGTACCGGTTGGCCTCGGCCGCCCAGGCCAGCGTCCGGGGGGTCCCCAGCGTCTCGCCGAACACCCGCAGAGCATCGGCATGCCAGCCGCCGCCGAGCCGGTCGAGTGCGCCCTGCAGCGTGGCGTCCGACGTGAACGGGTTGAAATGCGCGAGATCGGGGACCTGGTTGAAGACGCGATGGGTGGCGTCGGCGGGCATGGGAAGTCTCCTGGGCAGATCGTCATGGCCGAACCCCATGGTAGACCACCCCTCGCGCACGGCAGCGAAGCGCGGACGCCAGACGCTCAGGCCGCCGCGCCGCCCCACTCCAGGAACAGGTACACGCCCTTGTCCTCGACCAGCCGGAACCCCAGGCGCCGATACAGCCGCTGCGCCGGGTTGAACCGTTCCACATGGATCTGGACGCGCTTGCCGGCATCGGCCGCCAGCCGGGAGACCGCCGACAGCACCGCGCTGCCGATCCCTTGGCGGCAAAACGCCGGCAGCAAGGACACGTCGATCACCAGGATCGCATCGGGCCGGTGCTGCAGATAGAGCCGCCCCGCGGGCGCGCCGTCCTGCAGGATCAGGAAGAACACCGCCTCGGGGTAGCTGAAATAGGCACGCTGCTGCGCCTCGAACTGCATGCGCACGAACTGCTGCTTCTGCGCGTCGGTCCAGGCCGTCAGGCGCAACTCCGCTTCGCGGGTGGACGCGTACAGGTCTAGCAGGAAAGGCTGGTCGTCCGGCGTCACGGGACGCAGGGCCGCGCCGGGCCGGTCGATCGGGAGGATGGGCATGCTGGCTCGGCGGCCGCGGCTCAGGCGGGGTTGAAGCAGGCCTGATAGCGATAGCCGTCGCGCGGCCCGGCAATCGGCACGAGAAAGATCGGCTGCTCCGGCAGCACGGCATGCTGCAGGAAATAGGTCCCCTGCTGCAGCAGGAACGCGGCATCGCCGACGAAGAACAGCGAGAACGCACGGTCCTCAGCGCGCGCGGCCTTGGCGAGCGCGACCTCATCGAGACGCAGCGTGAAGGGCGGGTCGGCGGCCTCGCCGGCTTGCCGGCACACGGAGAACGCGGTGCCGACATGCGGCAGGAACAGCTCGGCGGAAACGGTCATGGAAGCGGCGGATCGCATGCGGAAAACGGATGCGGACGGCACGGCGCCGCCCGCTCGGAACAGGACAGCCGGGCTCAGGGATGGGGAGGCCAGGCGCCCTGCAGCGCGATGCAGTAGTTCACGGCCAGGTAAGGCTGGCAGTTCTCGTGCGCGGTGCTGCCGCCGGCCGGACCGACAGTCTGCGGTGCCAGCGTGGTCATGACGGGCGCCGGCATCGCGTCCGTGGCAATGAACGACTGGTTGTGCGCCACCATGAAGCGCGCCGGCAACCGGCCCGCCGCCGCCGTGGACGCCGCCCGGGCGTTGTCCCCGTACGCGGTGTGCGTATGCATGGGCATTTCGCCTTGCGTCAGCGAAATGGTCGCCGCGCCCTGCTGGTCATCCAGCACGCCGCCCACCGGCCCCATCACCGCGCGACCGCGCAGGTCGGGCAGGCCGAAGGTCGTGGTGCCGTTGCCGCCGTACGTGGCGCCGAGAATGGAGAACAGCGCGGCGTTCTGCGAAATCGGCATCAGCGTGCCATCGCAGGCCGCCCAGTCCACGGGGGCGAAGTTGAAGCCGAAGATCCGGATCTCGCCGATGAATTGATCTGACATGTGTCTCCCCCTGTTCAGTTCTGCGACGGGTAGATGCCCGTGATGGCGATGATGTAGTTGATGGACGCGGTCGGCATGTGGTTCGAATGCGGCAGGTTGGCGCCGGCCACGCCGACAGCCTGGCTGGAAAACGCCGCCTTGGTCGGCGGATTGGCCGTGCCGGCATCGTAGAAGCCCTGCGGATTCGGCACCGTGGCGAGCATCGCACCCGGGCCCGGCGTGATGGTGGTCGCCGTATCGCTGGTCGCGAACAGGGCGTGGCTGTGCGCCGGCATCTCGGCCTGGGTGAGCGTCACGGTTTCCACGCCCAGGGACTGGCCGATGGTGCGGTCGGTCAAGCCGGGGCCCTGTCCCTGGCCGACCGGCAGCGCGCCCAGCAGGTTGGGCAGAGCGAACGTTGTCCGGCCATCGCCGCCGTAAGTGGTGCCGAGCAGCGCGTAGAGGACCTCGTTGCTGGAAATGTCGATCAGTTGGCCTTGGCACAGCAGCCAGCCCTGCGGGGCATAGTTGCCGGCAAACAGGCGGATCTCGCCGATGAAGGGTTCCATGATGCGTCCTCAGTTGCGCGACGGAAAAATGCCGGTCAGCGCGATGATGTAGTTCAGCACCAGCGACGGCTGCATGTTCTCGTGCGGCTGCCCGCCGCCCGTGCTGCCGCAGGCCTCGCCGGACAGCGCGGCCAGGGGCCCGGGCACGGCATAGAGCGCGGTGCCCGGGCCACTGATGGTGGGATCGGTCGAGCTGTAGAGGTTGCTGGCGGCGAGCACGTGGTTCAGCGTCGCCCCCACGTTCGTCGACGTGGCCGGGCTGGACGATGCGTTGAAGAGATGGGTGTGCGCCGGCAGTTGCGACGACACCAGCTTCACGGTCTCCGCGCCGCCCACGGTACCCACGATCGAGTTGACGTAGTCACGGTGCAAGGGGGTACGGCCCCGCAGATCCGGCAGCGCGAAGGTGCGAACACCGTCGCCGCCATATTGCGTGCCCAGCAGCGAAAACAGCGCCGCATTTTGCGCAATCGGCAACAGTGTGCCGCTGCATGCCGCCCATCCTTTTGGTGGATATGAAAACGCGCATAAGCGAATTTCGCCGAGATATTGATCCACAGCTTCTCCTCGCAATGTGGCAGCGCCACGATATTGGATTTTTTTGCAGCGGCTGCCGGCATTTTTACCACTGACAGGTTTGATACTGCAATTTGATTCCGTCGCCGGCCTCGTTGCGCGAATCAGACACGGATGGCCATGATTTTTTCCAGGACCCGTGAAAACCTGATGCCATGGCAACCGAGCACGCATCTATCCTTACTTGAAGCCATACACATACAAACAGTGGCCTTGACGGTGAGATCGGCTTTTCCTAGCATCGCATCGAAATCGACATGGCAGTCCAAATCAACAAAATGACCATGTTGCTTCGCGGAGGGAGTATTTACACGGGTTTACGCCAGCGAGCCGCACAGGGTTTCCCCTGCGCCAAAAACTACCGGCGCCAATTATCCACACCCATTTCTCCCCGGCATCACGGGAAGCCTGTCTGCAATCCGGGCTGATTTTCAAGAACGCCAACGATAAAGCGCCCTCAAGAATGGGCGCAACGAGGGAGAAAATGCGCAAGCTGATACAAACGATCCTGCTCGGCTGGCGCTTGCTTGCCGGGCTGCCGGTGCTCGGACACCTCATGGCGCGCCCGTGCGCCCGGACCCGCCAGGGTGTGCTGGCGATGCTGGCGCTGGGGGCTTGCCAGATGATGCTGTCGTCCCCGGCATCGGCGGCGGCGTGCTCGGTCGCCTTCTCGACCACCGCCAATACGCAGAAGTCCTACGTCTTCACGAGCACCAACACCACCAACTGCGACCCCTTCCTGATCGGCATCGCCTACGACTCCGCCGGCGACGCCAACAGCGCGACCGGGCCGGTCTTCAACACGGCAACGTCGCAGGGCGGCACGCTCGCGATCTACAACGGTTCGGTGCCGCCATCCGGCGACCCCAATACCAACGGCTTCGTCTACACCCCGCCCACCAACTTCTCCGGCACCGACACGGCCACCTTCTACACCAGCAACGATGGGGTCACCTGGCTGCCCAACGGCACGGTGACCATCACGGTGACCAGCACCGCGCCGACCGTGACGGGCATCTCGCCGTCCTCGGGCGGCACCGGCGGCGGCACCAGCGTCGCCGTGACGGGCACCGGCTTCACCGGTGCGACCGCCGTCAAGTTTGGCTCGACGAACGCCGGCAGCTTCACGGTCAACAGCGCCACCTCGATCACGGCCACCTCGCCCGCCGGCTCGGCGGGACCGGTCGATCTCACCGTGACCACCTCCGGCGGCACCAGCGCGACCAGCTCCGCCGACCAGTTCACCTATGTCGCCCCGCCCACGGCCAATGCGAGCAGCGCCACCGTCGCCCACGGCAGCAGCAGCAACGCCATCACGCTGAGCATCAGCGGCGGCACGGCCACCAGCGTGGCCGTCTCGACGGCCGCCAGCCACGGCACGGCCACCGCCAGCGGCACGTCGATCACCTACACGCCCACGGCCTCGTATTCGGGCACCGACACCTTTGCCTACACGGCCACCAATGCCGGCGGCACGTCCGCGGCGGCAACGGTGACGATCACGGTGTCCAGCGCCACGGTCAGCTATGCGCCCACATCACCGGCGGCCGGCACGGTGGGCACGGCGTACAGCCAGTCGGTGGCCTCCGCCAGCGGCGCGACCTCGCCCTACACCTATGCGCTCGCGTCCGGCTCGCTGCCGCCGGGCCTGACCCTGAGCACGGGCGGCACGCTCAGCGGCACGCCCACCTCCGCCGGCAACTTCAGCTTCACGGTCACGGCCACGGACAGCAGCACCGGCACGGGGCCGTTCTCGGCCACCAGCGGCACGCTCAGCCTGACGATCGCGGCGCCGACCATCACCGTATCGCCCAGCACGCTGACGAGCCCGACGGTCGGGGTGTCTTCGTCGCAGTCTCTGAGCGCCAGCGGCGGCACCGCCTCCTACACCTACGCGATCACGGCTGGCGCGCTGCCGACGGGCATGAGCCTGTCGTCCGCCGGTGTCCTGTCGGGCACGCCCACTGCGGGCGGTTCGTTCAACTTCACCGTCACCGCGACCGACAGCAGCACCGGCACCGGCCCCTTCACCGGCAGCCGCGCCTACACGCTCACGGTCAACGCCCCCACGCTGTCGCTCACGCCCGCCGCAGGCAGCCTGAGCGCGACCAGCGGCGTCGCCTATAGCCAGACGTTCGTCGCGGCCAGCGGCACGGCGCCGTACACCTATGCGCTGTCGGTCAACTCCGGCTCGCTGCCGACCGGCCTGTCGTTCAACACCGCCACCGGCACGCTGTCCGGCACGCCGACCACGGCCGGCACGGCCAACTTCACCGTCACGGGCACCGACAGCAGCACCGGCACCGGCCCCTACACGGTCTCGGCAACCTACACGCTGACCACCTCCGCGCCGACCATCTCGCTCGCCCCCACCACGCTGACCGGCGCCACGGCCGGCACGGCGTACAGCCAGAGCGTGACGGCCAGCGGCGGCGCGACGCCGTACACCTACGCTATCACCAGCGGCACGCTGCCGGCGGGGCTCAGCCTGAATACCGGCACCGGCGCGCTCACCGGCACGCCGACCGCCGCCGGCACGTTCAGCTTCACGGTGCGCGGCACCGACGCCAACGCCTTCAGCGGCACCCGCAGCTACAGCCTCACCGTGGCCGCGCCCACCATCGCACTGACGCCGACCACGCTGACCGGCGCTACGGTCAGCTCGGCCTACAGCCAGAGCGTGACAGCCAGCGGCGGCACCACGACGTACACCTATGCCGTGACCAGCGGCGCGCTGCCGGCGGGCCTGACACTCTCCAGCGCAGGCACGCTATCGGGTACGCCCACCGCCGGCGGTAGCTTCAGCTTCACCATCACCGCCACCGACAGCACCACGGGCACGGGCCCCTTCACCGGCAGCCGGGCCTATACGCTGAGCGTCGGCAGTCCCACGCTGGCGATCACGCCATCGTCCACCGCCGGGCTGACGGGCGTCGCCGGCGCCAGCTACAGCCAGAGCTTCACCGCCAGCGGCGGCGTCAGCCCCTACACCTACGCGCTGACGGTCAACGCCGGCACGATGCCCACCGGCCTGTCGTTCCATGCGGCCACGGCCACGCTGTCCGGCACGCCGACCACGGCCGGGACGGTCAGCTTCACCGTCACCGCCACCGACGGCAGCTCGGGCGCGGGCCCCTATGCCGTGTCCGGCACGTACACGCTGACGGTCAGCGCCCCCACGCTGACCGTGGCCCCGGCAACGCTGCCCAACCCGGCCATCGGCACGGCCTACAGCCAGTCCCTCACAGCCAGCAACGGGACCGCGCCGTACACCTATGCCGTGACTGGCGGTGCGCTGCCGGCGGGCCTGTCGCTGAGCAGTGCGGGCGTGCTGTCGGGCACGCCGACGGCGGGCGGCAGCTTCGGCTTCACCGTCACGGCAACGGATGCCAACAGCTTCACCGCCAGCCGCGCCTACAGCATCACCATCGGCGCCGCGACCGTCGCGCTGAATCCGGCCACCGTGCCGGGCGCCACGCTCAACACGGCCTACAGCCAGACGTTCACGGCCAGCGGCGGCATCGGTCCGTACACCTACGCCGTGGCCTCCGGCACGCTGCCGGCCGGCGTGAGCCTGAACAACACCACCGGCGTACTGAGCGGCACGCCCACCGCCCTGGGCAGCAGCACCTTCAGCCTCCGGGCGACCGACAGCAGCACGGGCGCCGGCGCGCCCTACACCGGCACGCGCAGCTACACGCTCGTGGTCGGGCAGACCGTCGGGACCGCGCCGCCCATGACCGCGACCACCACATCCACCGCGCCGGTCACGCTGCACCCCACGGCCAATGCGACCGGCGGACCGTTCTCGGCGGTGGTGATCGTCGCCGCGCCCGCGAATGGCACGGCCGTGGTCAACGGCATGGACATCGTCTACACGCCCACGCCGACCACCTCGGGCAACGTCGCCTTCACCTTCGCGCTGGTCAACACGGCCGGCACCTCCGCACCGATCCAGGCGACCGTGACCGTCAATGCCGTACCGATCGCCGTGGCGCAGAAGACGGCCAGCACGGCGGCGGGCCAGGCCGTGAGCGTCGACATCACCGACGGCGCCACCGGCGGGCCGTTCACCGGCGCGGCCATCGTGTCGGTCGTACCGGCCAGCGCCGGCACGGCTGCCATCGTGCGGCAGGCGTCGCAGTCGACGGAGGGCATCAAGGTGCTGGCGGCGAGCGCGCCGGTCTACCTGCTCAGCTTTACGCCGGCCAGCGCCTTCAGCGGCACGGCCATCCTGACCTACACGCTGTCCAACGCCGTCTCCACCTCCACGCCGGCCATCGTGCAGGTAAGCGTGGCACCGCGCCGCGATCCGTCCACCGATCCGGACGTCAACGGCCTGATCAACGCGCAGATCCAGGCCGCGCGCCGCTTCGCCACCACGCAGATCGCCAACTACCATCAGCGGCTCGAAGCCCTGCACGGCACCGGCCGCGCACCGTCGGGCAACGGCCTCACGGTAGCGCTGCCGAGCCCGCGCGGCGATGCGCAGGCACGCTGCCAGGACGTCTTCGGCATTGCCGCCCGCGACGCCTGCCTGCGCGGCGACAACCCCGCCGGCAAACCGGCCTTCGCGCGCGGCAAGCGCAACACTGACCTCCAGGCAAGTCGGGGCGACGCGGATGCCGGCCCCGACTTGCCGGGCGCCGACACCACCGCCGACGCCGGCCAGCCGGACCTCGCCTTCTGGACCGCCGGCACGCTCGACTTCGGCTTCGCCAACACCAGCGCGCAGCGCTCGGGCTTCCGCTTCACGACCGGCGGCATCACGGCGGGCGCCGATTACCGCGTCTCCGATCGGCTCTCCGTGGGCGCGGGCTTCGGCTACGGGCGCGATTCGACCGACATCGGCAACGCCGGCACCAAGAGCACCGGCGACAGCTACAGCGTCGCGCTCTACGGCAGCTATCGTCCGCTGCCTACACTGTTCGTCGATGGCGTGGCCGGCTTTGGCACGCTGAGCTTCGATTCGCGCCGCTGGGTGAGCGATGCCAATGACTACGCGATGGGCTCGCGCAACGGGCATCAGGTCTTCGCTTCGGTCTCGGCGGGGTACGAGCACCGCGACAACGTCTGGCTGGTCTCGCCATACGGACGCCTGTCGGTGTCGGAATCGATGCTGGACTCGTTCAGCGAGACCAGCGCCGGGCTCAACGCGCTGACGTACTTCCAGCAGACGGTGACGACCGTGTCCGGCACCCTGGGCCTGCGCACGGAATACGCGCAGAAAACGCGCTGGGGCACGTTCCTGCCCTATGCGCGCGTGGAGTATCAGCACGACTTCAACGGCCAGAGCAACGCCGGCCTCGCCTATGCGGACCTGGCATCGGCGGGCCCGGCCTACTACGTGATGGGCAGCCCGTTCGGCCGCGACCGCATGCAGGTGGGCCTGGGCACCAAGTTCCGCACCGGCCCGCTCACGTTCGGCCTGGACTACAGCGTGATGGTCGGCATGGGCGGGCTGCAGCAGGGCGTGCGGCTGACCTTCGCGGCGCCGTTCTGAGGCGCCCCGGCGCCGGCGAGCAGGGTCGCCGGCGCCGGATCAGCCTGCCACGGCAGGCTCTTGCGACTGCGACTGCGACTGCGATTGCAATTGCGACTCGGCGAACGTCTTTTCGCCGGTCAGCAGGTAATGCATCAGCTCCCGCACCGGCCGGATCGCCTGCCCGAACGGCAGCTTTCCGGCGCCGCGGAAGAACAGCCCGCGCTCCACGTCGCCGCGCAGCGCCTGCGCCAGCTTCAGGTCGATGCAGAACTGCCCGACCTTGCCGAGCCCGTCGCGCAAGCCGCAGGTCTGCAGGCAATCGAACCCCTGCAGGCAATCGCGCACCTTGGCCTTGGCCTGCAGCGCGGTCTCGCGCGACAGGTAGCGCGATAGCCAGGGCGTCATCACGGCGCGCGCCGGCAGCCCCGCCACGCTGATGAACTCGGTGATGTCGCCGTCCTCCGCGCCGGTCAGCACGCGCTTGAAGCGGGGGTGGGCATCGCCCTCTTCGGTCACCGCGAACGCGGTGCCGAGCTGGACGGCGGCGGCGCCCCTGTCGAGCCAGTGCCGGACCTTGGCATGCGAATCGATGCCGCCCGCGAGGATCAGCGGAATCTGTTCCGTGGCCAGCCCCAGCTTGACGAACAGCTCGCGGCACTCGTCCAGCACACGCGCGAAGGAGAACCGCTCGTCGCTCAGATCCGCGATGCGCGCCGCGCCCAGGTGCCCGCCCGCGTGCGCGGGGTGCTCGATCACCACGGCATCGGGCAGCCGCGCCTTCTTCATCCAGCGCTTGAGCACCACGCCCACGCCGCGCGCATCGGACAGGATCGGGATCAGCGCGACCTTGGGATGCCCGGCCGTCATCTCCGGCAGATCGAGCGGCAGCCCCGCGCCCATGACGATCGCATCGGCGCCGCTCTCGCACGCCTGCCGCACCAGCGCGGCGTGCGATTCCACGGCCTTCATCACGTTCACGGCGATCAGGCCGTTGCCCTGGCTACCCTCGCGCGCGGCGCGGATCTCGCGGTCCAGCGCGACCAGGTTGGCGGCATTGATGGCCTCTTTGTCGTGCGACTTCTCGGTGGCGGCGGCCAGATCGGCATGATGGTGGCGCAGGTCGATGCTGGCGATGGTGCCGACGCCGCCCTCGCGTGCCACCGCCCCGGCCAGCCGGTGTGCCGAAATGCCCACGCCCATCCCGCCCTGCACGATGGGTACGAGGCTGCGCCCCGCGAGTGTGAACCGACGGTTCAGCATGACAAAACTCCCTCGCGGCGCTGCCGCATTGCAATAAGAAAATGGGAGTGAGCGTCGCACAGGTGAAACGGTGCGGGGTTGCGCCAAGTCAAGGCACGTCGCCACGGTGCACCAAAGGGCACATTGCAGCGCGGTCAGGCCGGAAGTGACCCGGCGTCGGAGGTGGCATCGGGGTTTTTACCTTGGCACCGTTTGCCAGCCTGTGCTTAAATTCAGGCTCGTTGGATGAAACAGGGGTGCCGTGCGGATGGGCCGCGCGGCTGAGAGAGTCCCTTCGCACCCGATCCGGTTCGCACCGGCGTGGGAAGTTTCTTCAGAACACCGTGTACTTGGCAGCCCGTCCTTCCGGGCCTCGCCGCTCCCTCCCGGTTTCGTCCACAGCCTGCCCCGCCAGGCCACAGAATCAAGGACGAGACCATGCCCCAAGCCAAAAACGCCCCCGCCGCCTCATTCGACTCGCTGCAGACCGAGCTCGACCAGAAGTTCGCCTACCCGGCCTCCAGCAAGACCTACATCGGCGGCAGCCGCCCGGACCTGCGCGTGCCGATGCGCACCATCAAGCAGACCGCCACGCGCACCGACCAGGGCGAGATGCTGAACCCGCCGATTCCCGTGTACGACACCTCGGGCCCGTACTCCGACCCCGACGTGCACATCGACCTGAAGGCGGGCCTCGCCCCGCTGCGCGCCAAGTGGATCGACGAGCGCGGCGACACCGTGGTGCTGCCCGGCCTGTCGTCGGAATACGGCCAGGCGCGCGCGCAGGATCCGGCCACGGCCCACCTGCGCTTTGCGCAACTGACCAACCCGCGCCGCGCCAAGCCGGGCGCGAACGTGAGCCAGATGCACTACGCGCGCCGCGGCATCATCACGCCCGAGATGGAATATGTCGCGCTGCGCGAATCGCTGAACCTGCAGGCGCTGCAAGACAAGCCCGAGTACCGCAAGCTGCTCAAGCAGCATCCGGGCTTCTCGTACGGCGCCAACCTGCCGCAGCGCCCGGAAGACATCACGCCGGAATTCGTGCGCCAGGAAATCGCCGCCGGCCGCGCCATCATCCCGGCCAACATCAACCACGTGGAGCTGGAGCCGATGGCCATCGGCCGCAACTTCCGCGTGAAGATCAACGGCAACCTGGGCAACTCGGCGGTCACCTCGTCGCTGGCCGAGGAAGTGGAAAAGATGGTGTGGTCGATCCGCTGGGGCGCCGACACGATCATGGATCTGTCCACCGGCAAGCACATCCACGAGACGCGCGAATGGATCCTGCGCAACTCGCCGGTGCCCATCGGCACGGTGCCGATCTACCAGGCGCTGGACAAGACCGGCGGCGTGGCCGAAGACCTGACGTGGGAGATGTTCCGCGACACGCTGATCGAGCAGGCCGAGCAGGGCGTGGACTACTTCACCATCCACGCCGGCGTGCTGCTGCGCTACGTGCCGCTCACGGCCGACCGCATCACCGGCATCGTCTCGCGCGGCGGCTCGATCATGGCCAAGTGGTGCCTGGCGCATCACAAGGAAAACTTCCTGTACACGCACTTCGACGAGATCTGCGAAATCATGAAGGCGTACGACGTGTCGTTCAGCCTGGGTGATGGTCTGCGTCCCGGTTGCATCGCCGACTCGAACGACGCCGCGCAGTTCGGCGAGCTGCACACGCTGGGCGAGCTGACCAAGAAGGCGTGGGAGCACGACGTGCAGGTCATGATCGAAGGCCCGGGCCACGTGCCGCTGCAGCGCGTGCAGGCCAACATGGACGAAGAGCTCAAGCACTGCTTCGAAGCCCCGTTCTATACGCTCGGCCCGCTGGTGACCGACATCGCTCCCGGCTACGACCACATCACCAGCGGCATCGGCGCGGCCAACATCGGCTGGTACGGCACGGCCATGCTGTGCTACGTCACGCCCAAGGAGCACCTGGGCCTGCCGGACAAGGAAGACGTGCGCGAGGGCATCATCACCTACAAGATCGCCGCGCATGCGGCCGACCTTGCGAAGGGCTGGCCGGGCGCGCAGCTGCGCGACAACGCGCTGTCGAAGGCGCGCTTCGAGTTCCGCTGGGAAGACCAGTTCAACCTCGGCCTCGACCCGGAAAAGGCGCGCGCCTTCCACGATGAGACCCTGCCGGCCGAAGGCGCCAAGATCGCCCACTTCTGCTCGATGTGCGGGCCGAAATTCTGCTCGATGAAGATCACGCAGGAAGTGCGCGACTACGCCGCCTCGCTCGACGCGAATGCCACCGCCGCGGAGCATGGCATGGAAGAGAAGTCGATCGAGTTCCGCAAGACCGGCGCCAAGATTTACAGCTGACACAACCGATGCAATGCCAACCCCATTTGACGTAACGATCCTCGGCGGCGGCCTCGCTGGCCGCCTGTGTGCATGGCAACTCGCGCAGACGGGGGTCCCGCCGGCGCGCATTGCCGTGGTGGAGCGCGGCGCGCGCGACGGCAGCGGCAGCGCCGCGTATGTCGCCGCCGCCATGCTGGCGCCGCTGGCTGAAGCCGCGGTGGCCGACCGCTTCGTCGTCGAACTGGGGCTGGCGAGCCTGACGCTGTGGCGCGACTGGCTGCCGATGCTGCGCACGCCGGTGTTCTTCCAGCAGGCCGGCACGCTGGTGGTGTGGCATCCGGCGGACCGCGGCGAGGCATCGCTGTTCGCCAACCACGTGCGGGCCGCGACGCCACCCGAGCGCATCGCCGCCGATCTGCGGGCCGTGGATGCGGAAGGCATCGGCACGCTGGAGCCGGCGCTGGCGCAACGCTTCTCGCAAGGGCTGTATCTGGCGGGCGAAGGCCAGTTGGACAACCGGGCCGTGCTTGATGCGCTGGCGACCGAGCTGGAGGCCCTGGGCGTGCAGCTGCGCTGGAACACGGCGGTTGCCGATCCGCATCCGCAAGCGCTGGCCGCCGCCGGACTCGGCGCGCGCCTCGTGCTCGACTGCCGGGGCCTCGGCGCCAAGCCGCAATGGCCGCAGCTGCGCGGCCTGCGCGGCGAGGTGGCGCGCATCCATGCGCCCGATGTCACGCTCACGCGACCGGTGCGCATGCTGCATCCGCGCTATCCGATCTACATCGCGCCCAAGCCGGGCCATGTCTATGTGATCGGCGCCACGGAAATCGAAAGCGACGACATGTCGCCCGTGAGCGTGCGTTCGACGCTGGAATTGCTGTCTGCCGCGTATGCGGTGCACCCCGCCTTTGGCGAAGCGCGCGTGCTGGAGCTGTGCACGCAGTGCCGCCCGACGCTGCCCGACCATCGCCCGGCGATCCGCTGGGATGGCGCGGGCACGCTGTCGGTCAACGGCCTGTACCGGCACGGCTACATGATCGCGCCCGCCGTCGCGCAGGCGGCCGTGGCCGCCGCGCATGCGCTGCTGGACGGCCGCGCCATCGATGCCCCCGCGAGCGCGTGGCCCGGACTCTTCGCCGCGCCCGCATCGCCCGAACCTGTTTTGCCATGACGCTCAACGTCACCCTCAACGACTTGTCGCTCGCGCTGCCCACCGGCAGCACGCTGGCCGACGCCATCGCTTTCGTTACCACGACGGCCGCGCCGCAATTGCAGATCGCGCCGCCGTTCGCCGCTTCCGTCAACGGCGATTTCGTGCCCAAGGCACGGCACGCGCTGCACGCGCTGCGCAACGGTGACCGCATCGCGCTGGTGCAGCCTGTGGTGGGCGGCTAGGAGTCCCTGATGACCACTACCAATCTTTCCGCGCTGTCCGATCCGCTGCGGCTGTACGACGAAGTCTTCGGCTCGCGGCTGCTGCTGGGCACCGCGCGCTATCCGTCGCCGCAATCGCTGGAAGACGCGGTGCGCGCGTGCAGCCCGGCCATGCTGACCGTGGCGCTGCGCCGCCAGAGCGCCGGCGCGCCCGAAGGCGGCGCGGGCTTCTGGAAGATGCTGCGCGCGCTGGGCGTGCCGGTGCTGCCCAACACGGCCGGCTGCTACTCCGCCGACGAGGCCTACACGCTCGCGCAGATGTCGCGCGAAGTGTTCGAGACCGACTGGATCAAGCTCGAAGTCATCGGTGATGACTACACGCTGCAGCCCGACACGCTGGCGCTGCCCGCGGCTGCCGAACGCCTGATCCGCGACGGCTTCAAGGTGCTGCCGTACTGCACCGAAGACCTCGTGCTGTGCCGCCGCCTGCTCGACGTCGGCTGCCGGGCGCTGATGCCGTGGGCCGCCCCCATCGGCACCGGGCGCGGGCCGACCAACCCGTACGGCCTGCGCCTGCTGCGCGAGCGCCTGCCCGACGTGCCGCTGATCGTCGACGCCGGCCTGGGCGTGCCGTCGCACGCCACGCAGGTGATGGAGTGGGGCTACGACGGCGTGCTGCTCAACACCGCCGTCGCGCAAGCGGGCGATCCGGTGGCGATGGCACGCGCGTTCGCGATGGCCACGCAGGCCGGCCGCCTGGCGCGGCTGTCGGGCCCGATGCCGGAGCGCGACGTCGCGCAGGCGAGCACGCCGGTGGTCGGCCTGCCGTTCTGGCATGCCGACAAGCACAGCGCATGAGCGCATCCGCCTTGCGCTTCGCCAGCGCCTGGCCGGATGCCGCCACGCTGGCCGAACGCCTCATCGATCGCCACGCCGATGCCTTCGGCCGCGCGCCGCACGCCTGGAGCGTGACCGACCGCGCCGATGACGCCACGACCGCCGCCGCCGTGCTGCTGACCACCGACGCCGCGCAGGCCGACCGCGCCCGCGCCGCCGGCGCCGCCGTCGTGCTGAGCGAGGCGCGCAACGGCGAACGCATCGACACCGTGCACGACCGCCTCGGCACCTACCGCTTCGCCGCCCCGGCGACGGACGCGGTGTTCGACGACCGCTTCGTCGCCATGTTCGGCGCCGCGCTGGCGCTGGCCTTCGAGCCGCGCGATGCGCTGTGCGTGGCGCGTGCGTGGATCGCCGAGGCCCCCGCCGATGCGCTGGCGTGGCCCGCCCGCTTCGACGCGCTGCCCCGCGTACTCGAACCTGCGCTGCCGTGCGCGGCCTCGCCGGACCTCGCCTTCGCGCCCTGCCCGGCGCAGCTCGGCGTCTATGCCGTGGTGCCGGATGCGGCATGGGTCGAGCGCCTGGTCGCGCTCGAGGTGCCGACCGTGCAGCTGCGCATCAAGTCGGACGACGCCGGGGCCATCTCGAGCCAAGCGCGCCGCGCCGCCGCGGCCGCACGCGGCAGCCGCACGCGCCTGTTCCTCAACGACCACTGGCGAATCGCGCTGGACCTGCATGCGCAGAGGCCCGACAGCGGCCTCTACGGCATCCACCTCGGCCAGGAAGACATCGACGATGCGGACCTCGCGGCCATCCGCGCGTCCGGCCTGCGCCTGGGCATCAGCACGCACGGCTACGCCGAGATGCTGCGCGTCGCCGCGCTGAACCCGAGCTACCTCGCGCTGGGCGCGGTCTTCGCCACGCCCACCAAGAGCATGCCGACCGTGCCGCAGGGCCTGGGCCGGCTGTTCGCCCATGCGGCGGCGATGCGCTCGCGCGTGCCGGCACCGCCGCTCGTCGCCATCGGCGGCATCGACCTGGCCGCGATGCCGCGCGTGCTGGAGAGCGGCATCGGCAGCGTGGCCGTGGTGCGCGCCATCACCCAGGCGGAGGATGTGCCCGCCGCCGTGCAGGCACTGCAGGCGACGTTCGCGGCGCACGTGCGCGCCTGAGCGCCTGAGCACCGCCCGCGCCACGCCCCTCGGGCCCCATCGCGCAACGGTCATCCGCCTGACCTATCCTGTTGGATGCGCGGCCGCAGCGGTCGTTGCGGCGACGCATCCCCAACCACGCGGCAGGAGACAGACATGGCGGTCAAACCCATCCCCGAGGGTTACCACAGCGTCACCCCGTACCTGAGCATCAAAGGCGCCGACAAGGCCCTCGATTTCTACAAGCAGGCATTCGGCGCCACCGAGATCATGCGCATGGCCGGCCCGAACGGCGCCATCGCGCACGCCGAAATCCGCATCGGCGATTCGCCGGTCATGATGGCCGACGAAATGCCCCACATGAGCTGCGCCAGCCCCGACACACTGCAGAGCACGTCGGTCGGCCTGATGATCTATGTGAAAGATGTCGATGCGGTCTTCACCAACGCCATCCAGGCGGGCGCCACCGAAGTGCGGCCGGTGCAAAACCAGTTCTACGGCGACCGCTCCGGCACGCTGAAAGACCCGTTCGGCCACGTGTGGACGATCTCGACCCACGTGGAAGACGTGGCGCCGGACGAAATGAAGCGGCGCATGGACAAGTGGACGCATGAGCAGGCGGGCGCTACGGCCTGATATTCCGGCACGGCAGGCATTGATTTAGGCGCGGGCAATTGGCCCGCGCTTTTTTTTTTGGAGAAGCTGCCTGGCTACGCAGCCAATAATCCCAGATGGAAACAGCCCCCGGATTATTAACAAAACGTCAAAAATCAGCACCACACCATTTGAGGCATATCAGACTCGCTGGGAAGCGCGTATAAGACAATGCACGGAAATCTGCGCCCCCCGATACGCAACCTGTTGCAAATATTCTCTCTGCATATCAAAAAACAGGACCATCCGCCAATGAAGTTGAGGAAGAAAGTCGTCATCCCGCTGTTCATCGCATTGCTGCTGGCAACCGCTTGGACAGCCCTCTTCAAACCTCGGCTGCTGCCCAAGCCCATCCAACGCCACCTGTTCGCCGATTGGATGATCCAGGAAGAACACCGGACTGATCCGGCCATCGGCCATCTTGGAGGGATTCCAGTCTCCATTCCCCGGTCCTATGCGTTTCCGTCAGCTATCGACGCGGCCGATTGAAACACTGGCAAGAAATCCAACGCTCCGTATCCAAATCCATCATTGGATGCAGGACCACCAAACCTCAACTTCAAAACAGCAATAAATAATGTCTCAAAATATTACCCGCGGTGATCTGCGGCACCTGGAAAATTTGACCGGCACCGCCGGCAACGACACCTTGCGTGTCAACAACAACAGCACCGCTTTCGTCGATGGTGGCGACGGCAACGACACCATCTCCGCCGACAGTGGCACCACCTCCACCATCGCCGCCGGCAACGGCGACGACTCCGTGCAGATCAGCGCCTGGGCCACCCGCACGACCATCGACGGCGGGGCCGGCAACGACGTCATCAAGATCGAATCCCACCCCTACGGGGTATCGCAGGGCGCCGACATTACCGGCGGCACCGGTGACGACCAGATCAGCCTCGGCTACAGCAGCGCCACCCTGCACTTCAACCTCGGGGACGGCCATGACACCGTCTCCTCCGTCGCCAGGCCCGGCAACAAGACCATCGTCTTCGGTCCTGGCATCAGCCCGGCCGACATCTCCACCACCCACGTCGGCAACGACATGGTCCTGAACATTGGCACAAACGGCGACGCCATCACCATCAAGAACTGGTTCCAGTTGGATGGCGCCACGCGCATCGATGCCGCCGTCTTCGCTGACGGCACCAAGTGGAACGCCGACAACTTCCGCCACCTCGTCACCACCGTAACCGGCACCGCCGGCGACGACACCGTCAACGGCTGGCAGGGTGATGAGATCTTCATCGGCGGCGACGGCAACGACACCTTCGTCTCCAACGGCGGCAACGACCAGCTCTACGGCGGGGCCGGCAACGACACCCTGCGCGTCAACAACAACAGCACCGCTTTCGTCGATGGTGGCGACGGCAACGACACCATCTCCGCCGACAGTGGCACCACCTCCACCATCGCCGCCGGCAACGGCGACGACTCCGTGCAGATCAGCGCCTGGGCCACCCGCACGACCATCGACGGCGGGGCCGGCAACGACGTCATCAAGATCGAATCCCACCCCTACGGGGTATCGCAGGGCGCCGACATTACCGGCGGCACCGGTGACGACCAGATCAGCCTCGGCTACAGCAGCGCCACCCTGCACTTCAACCTCGGGGACGGCCATGACACCGTCTCCTCCGTCGCCAGGCCCGGCAACAAGACCATCGTCTTCGGTCCTGGCATCAGCCCGGCCGACATCTCCACCACCCACGTCGGCAACGACATGGTCCTGAACATTGGTACAAACGGCGACGCCATCACCATCAAGAACTGGTTCCAGTTGGATGGCTCCACGCGCATCGATGCCGCCGTCTTCGCCGATGGCACACGCTGGAACGCCGACAACTTCCGTCGTCTCGTCACCACCGTAACCGGCACCGCCGGCGATGACACCGTCAACGGCTGGCAGGGCGATGAAGTCTTCATCGGTGGCGACGGCAACGACACCTTCGTCTCCAACGGCGGCAACGACCAGTTCTACGGCGGAGCCGGCAACGACACTTTGCGTGTCAACAACAACAGCACCGCTTCCGTCGATGGTGGCGATGGCAACGACACCATCTCCGCCGACAGTGGCACCACCTCCACCATCTCCGCCGGCAACGGCGACGACTCCGTGCAGATCAGCGCCTGGGCCACCCGCACGACCATCGACGGCGGGGCCGGCAACGACATCATCAAGATCGAATCCCATCCCTACGGGGTATCGCAGGGCGCCGACATCACCGGCGGCACCGGTGACGACCAGATCAGCCTCGGCTACAGCAGCGCCACCCTGCACTTCAACCTCGGGGACGGCCACGACACCGTCTCCTCCTCCGCCAGGCCCGGCAACAAGACCATCGTCTTTGGCCCGGGCATCAGCCCAACCGACATCTCCACCACCCACGTCGGCAACGACATGGTGTTGAACGTCGGCTCCAATGGCGATGCCATCACCATCAAGAACTGGTTCCAATTGGATGGCACCACGCGCATCGATGCCGCCGTCTTCGCCGATGGCACACGCTGGAACGCCGACAACTTCCGTCGTCTCGTCACCACCGTAACCGGCACCGCCGGCGATGACACCGTCAACGGCTGGCAGGGCGATGAAGTCTTCATCGGTGGCGACGGCAACGACACCTTCGTCTCCAACGGCGGCAACGACCAGTTCTACGGCGGAGCCGGCAACGACACTTTGCGTGTCAACAACAACAGCACCGCTTCCGTCGATGGTGGCGATGGCAACGACACCATCTCCGCCGACAGTGGCACCACCTCCACCATCGCCGCCGGCAACGGCGACGACTCCGTGCAGATCAGCGCCTGGGCCACCCGCACAACCATCGACGGTGGGGCCGGCAACGACATCATCAAGATCGAATCCCACCCCTACGGGGCATCGCAGGGCGCCGACATTACCGGCGGCACCGGCAACGACCAGATCAGCCTCGGCTACAGCAGCGCCACCCTGCACTTCAACCTCGGCGACGGCCACGACACCGTCTCCTCCGTCGCCAGGCCCGGCAACAAGACCATCGTCTTTGGCCCTGGCATCAGCCCGGCCGACATCTCCACCACCCACGTCGGCAACGACATGGTCCTGAACATTGGTACAAACGGCGACGCCATCACCATCAAGAACTGGTTCCAATTGGATGGCACCACGCGCATCGATGCCGCCGTCTTCGCCGATGGCACACGCTGGAACGCCGACAACTTCCGCCGTCTCGTCACCACCGTAACCGGCACCGCCGGCGATGACACCGTCAACGGCTGGCAGGGCGATGAAGTCTTCATCGGTGGCGACGGCAACGACACCTTCGTCTCCAACGGCGGCAACGACCAGTTCTACGGCGGGGCCGGCAACGACACCTTGCGTGTCAACAACAACAGCACCGCTTTCGTCGATGGTGGCGACGGCAACGACACCATCTCCGCCGACAGTGGCACCACCTCCACCATCTTCGCCGGCAACGGCGACGACTCCGTGCAGATCAGCGCCTGGGCCACCCGCACGACCATCGACGGCGGGGCCGGCAACGACATCATCAAGATCGAATCCCATCCCTACGGGGTATCGCAGGGAGCCGACATCACCGGCGGCACCGGCGACGACCAGATCAGCCTCGGCTACAGCAGCGCCACCCTGCACTTCAACCTCGGGGACGGCCACGACACCGTCTCTTCCTTCGCCAGGCCCGGCAACAAGACCATCGTCTTTGGCCCGGGCATCAGCCCGGCCGACATCTCCACCACCCACGTCGGCAACGACATGGTCCTGAACATTGGTACAAACGGCGACGCCATCACCATCACGAACTGGTTCCAGTTGGATGGCTCCACGCGCATCGATGCCGCCGTCTTCGCTGACGGCACCAAGTGGAATGCCGATAACTTCCGCCGTCTCGTCACCACCGTGACCGGCACCGCCGGCGATGACACCGTCAACGGCTGGCAGGGCGATGAAGTCTTCATCGGCGGCGACGGCAACGACACCTTCGTCTCCAACGGCGGCAACGACCAGTTCTACGGCGGGGCCGGCAACGACACCTTGCGTGTCAACAACAACAGCACCGCTTTCGTCGATGGTGGCGACGGCAACGACACCATCTCCGCCGACAGTGGCACCACCTCCACCATCTTCGCCGGCAACGGCGACGACTCCGTGCAGATCAGCGCCTGGGCCACCCGCACGACCATCGACGGTGGAGCCGGCAACGACGTCATCAAGATCGAATCCCACCCCTACGGGGTATCGCAGGGCGCCGACATTACCGGCGGCACCGGTGACGACCAGATCAGCCTCGGCTACAGCAGCGCCACCCTGCACTTCAACCTCGGGGACGGCCATGACACCGTCTCTTCCTTCGCCAGGCCCGGCAACAAGACCATCGTCTTTGGCCCTGGCATCAGCGCAGCCGACATCTGCGCCACCCGCATCGGCGACGATATGGTGTTGAGCGTCGACTCCAATGACGATGCCATCACCGTCACAAACTGGTTCCGGGGCGAACAATATCGCTTGCGCAATCTGACGTTCACAGACGGTACGACCGTCGACACCACCGGTCTTGTTGCCACCTATAACGTCGATGCATCCAGCGGCACCACCCAGATCCAAGCGCTCACCGGCTTCGGCGATCAGCCATTGGCCGACGTCGTCAACTTCAAGACCGCAAACAGTCGTCAACTGTGGTTCGAACGGTGGGACGATGACCTGCTGGTATCCGTGATCGGCAGCGAAGACATTGCGGACTTCACAGACTGGTACAGCACACCAACGCACCAGAACGTGCAATTGCGTGCGGCGGACGGCTTGTCGCTAACCGGCCAGCAAGTCGATGCGCTGGTGCAGGCAATGGCACAGTTCTCGGCGCCACCCGCGGGCCAGACCACCTTGACGCCGGAAGTGCAGGCCAAGCTAGCGCCAGTGCTTGCCGCGAATTGGCACTGAAGCCAGCATTGCCGGCCGCCCGAGACGGCGGCCGGCCCGCATCGCGCCATAGAAGACCCGCTCGGCCACAAATGAAGCGGCGCATGGACAAGTGGGCGCAGGAGCAGGCGGGCGCTACGGCCTGAGGCGTTGACTCACCGGGGCGCGGGCAAGCCCGCTCGCGCCCGTTCTCTTCTTTCCTTCAGCGTTCGCGATGCGGCCTGGCCTGGCCGGATGACCGCCGCCGCGTCAGCCCATGCGCACGGGCCGTCCGTACCTAGACGCTGCCCACCGGCTGGCAGGTCACAGCAACGCTGGTCACATCGGCCGTCGCGACGCCGCTACCGTTGCTCACCGAACAGGACGCCGACGACGGCTGCGTGCCGATCGTCACCGCATAGCCACCATTGAACGGGACCGTCGCGGCAAACGTGAACGGACCGTTGGCCGTGACCGTCAGCGCATCGCGGCCATTGTCGAGCAGCACCAGCGACTGGTTGGCGGGCAGGCCGGTCACGGTGCCGCCGATGCTCAGCGTGCTGCCGATGACGGCGACAAAGCCGACGTCGCAGGCGCACAGCAGCAGGCTCAGCGCGGTGCCGGCAAAGAAGCGGGAAAGCGCGATCCGGGCGGATGTCATGGTGCCTCCATCGCTGCCCGCGGCATCGGCGGAATCAGTCCGCGTCGCCCACGTCCACCGCGCGTGGCGCGGCCAGCGGGCGCGGCGCAAAGCCGTGATTCAGCGGACCGGCCCCACGGCCCAGGGCCAGGTGCCGGCCGGCGCCGATGGCGTGCAGCAGGTAATCCAGCGACAACTCGACCGCCGCCTCCAGCGGCTCGCCGCGCGCCAGGTGCGCGGCGATGGCCGCCGACAGCGTGCAACCCGTGCCGTGCGTGTGCGGCGTGTCGATCTGGGTGTGCGTGTAGATGCGCTCGATGCCGTCGGCGGTGACCAGCACGTCTTGCAGCACGCCGTCCTCGCCAGGGATGGCCACATCGGCGAGGTGGCCGCCCTTGAGCAGCACGGCGCGCGACCCCAGTATCAGCAGATCGCGCGCGGCGGGCAGCATGTCGTCGGCGGTGCGGACTGCGCGGCCGAGCAGCGCGCTCGCTTCGGGCAGGTTTGGCGTGATCAGCAGCGCACGCGGAAACAGCCATTTCGCCATGGCCTGCGCGGTGGCGTCGCTGCCGAGCTGGGCGCCGCTGGTGCTGACCATCACGGGATCGACCACCAGCGCGGCGATCGGATGGCGCGCCAGCGCCGAGACGATCGCCTCGACCACCGCCGGCGAGCCCAGCATGCCGGTCTTGGCGGCATCGACGCCGATGTCCTGTGCCACGGCATCGATCTGCGCGCCGACAATGTCCGGCGTGAGCGACTCGACCGCCGCCACGCCCAGCGTGTTCTGCGCCGTGACGGCGGTGATGGCCGACATGCCGTAGCAGCCGAGCGCGGCGAAGGTCTTCAGGTCGGCCTGGATGCCGGCGCCGCCGCCGCTGTCCGAGCCGGCAATGGTGAGCACGCGTGGTACGTGCGAAGCGGGAGCGACAATGGCGAGCGTCGGGTCGGTGATCGTCATGGCGGAGGCGAGCTTGGGGATACCCGCACTATAGCGCCGACGCGGTCCCGCCGGTGGCTCCGCCGATGCGTCAATCCATCAGGTCGGTGTAGTCCGCCGAGGGGTAGCGCTGCGCGCGCGTCCACGGCGCGACGGCGGGCGCGGGCAGCACCGAGACGCGCGTGAGCTTGCGCTGTGTCCCGTCGACGTTGCGCGACTCCACCCGGCGCGGGTATTGCCCGGCGACGTCCCAGTCCACCGTAACGGTCCGCTCGCCCTGGCGGGCGCGGTAGGTCTGCACGCCGCTGTGCACCGGCCCCTCCGCCCGCATGGCCTTGAGCGAGGCCGGATCGAGCAGGTGGTACGCGGTCGCCCACGCGCCGTCGAAGCCGATGTTGCCGTACTCGGCCGGCGCCACGCGATAGGCCTTCTGCTGCGCTTCGCTGACGACGCGCACGGTCAGCGCACCGTCGGCGCCGCGCTCGATCCAGCGCGGCGCGGTGTCGGTCTCGGCGTGCTTGTGGCCGGCGTACGGGCTGTCGGGATCGGGATCGGCATGGAGGGCCGCGGCCGGCAGTTCGCGTGCGATCCACACGCGGCCGCCCTGGCGGTAGACGCGCTCAGCGAAGCGGACGTCGCGCTGCACGCCGTCGGCGCCGAGCGAGGCGAGATGGTGCTCCACGCGCAGCACGGTCATCGGCGCGGTCACCGGCGCAGCGGAGTCCGCAAGGGCCGCGGGTGCCTTGTCAGCGGCATGCGCGAGGCTCGCGGCCAGCAGCAGCGGCAGGAGGGTCAGACGGATCGGATGCATCGATCGGAACTCCACCTTCGGAAAGGAAAAAATGCGCATGCCGCCGTATGCCGGCATGCGCGTGAAAGCAAACGCAGGGGTCAGAGGCCCATGGCCGACCTGACCGCGCCGAACACCCGCGTATTGTCCAGCGTGCCTTTCAGCGGCGCGCTGCCGGGGCCGGAGGAGAACAGCATCACGTCGCCGCCGCCGTGCGTTTCCGAGCCGGGGTTGCCGAGCTGCACGCCGACATCCTGCAAGTAATCGTCCGCCGTGGTGTCGACCGCCGCGAGGTTGTCGCGCGTCGCCTTGCGCGTGTTGCCGCCGTTGCCGAACACCAGGGTGGTGTAGGGCAGGCCGTCGGCGGCCAGTTGCGGCTGGCGGGTCTTGAGGTCGGTCGACAGCCCGAGGATCGGGTTGCCGCGATGCGCGTAGCCGTTGATCGTCATGGTGTGGTCATGGTCGGCCGTGACGACGATCAGCGTGTTGCCGCGGTCGACCAGCGACAGCGCGCGCTTGATGGCCTCGTCGAAGGCGACGGTGTCTTCCAGCGCGCGCTTGGCGTTGACGCCATGCAGCGCGTGGTCGATGCGGCCGCCCTCGACCATCAGGAAGTAGCCGTTGCCGTTCTTCTGCAGGATGCGGATGGCCTTCTCCGTCATGTCGGCCAGGCTGGGCTCATCCACGCGCTTGTTCACGCGGTCCAGCTCATAGTTCATGTGGTCGAGGTTGAACAGGCCGAGCAGCCTGGTGGTGGCGGCCGGGTCGACCGCCGCCAGCTGCGTGCCGGTCGACACGTAGGTGTAGCTGGCGGCCTGGAACTGGGCGATCAGGTCGGTGGTGTCGGTGCGCTTGCTGCCGGTCGTGCCCTGCGGCAGGAAGTGGCGGCGGCCGCCGCCCAGCAGCACGTCCAGGCCGTCCTTCAGGGCGGCGTTGTACAGCGCGTTGCCCGGCGTGCCTTGCGCGGCGATCTGGTTCTCGCCGTCGCGGTGGCAGATGTGCGAATACGTGGCGGCCGGCGTGGCATGCGTGACGCGCGTGGTGGTCACCGCGCCGACCGACTTGCCGGCGGCCTTCGCCAGCTCCAGCAGCGTGGTCGCCGGGGTGCCGTTGCCGGCGGGGCAGGTGGTATCGGCACCGCTGACATAGCCCTTGCCGGCGCTGTCGCTGGCCTGGGTGTCGCCCGACATCGAGATGACCTCGTTGTTCATCTTCACGCCGGTCATGTAGGCCGACATCGACGGGGCGCTGTCGGTGGTCTGCGCGTCGTTGGAATAGGTCTTGATGCGCGCGGTGCGCTTGAGCGACTCCATGGTCAGCTGGCCGGCCTCGCCCGCCTTGTAGATGCGCGCGGCGGTGACGGTGGTCGGGCCCATGCCGTCGCCCAGGAAGAAGATCACGTTCTTGGCCTCGCCGGCCGCGCGGGCCGGGAGCGCGGGCAACGCGGCGGCCGCCGCCAGCGCGAGCGCGCCGGCACGGAGGATGCGGTTCGATTGCTTGGTCATGGCAGTGTTCCGTCGAGTATCACAGGCCGACGGCCTGCTTGATGAGGCCGAAGACCTCGGTGTTGTCCATCACGCCCGTGAAGCGCTCCGCGCCCAGGCCGCGCGCGCCGACAAAGACATCGGTGCCGCCGTGCGTCTCGCCGCCGGCCGACGTCGGGATCACGGCTTCCTGGTGGTAGGCCTTGTCGTAGACGGCCACGTCGGTGAGCGCGGTGCGCGCGGCCGGGCGGTTCTCGCCGGTGCCGAAGCCGAGGATGGTGTACGGGTTGCCGCCCACGTCGGTGGCGGTGGCGCCGTTCACGTAGCTCTTGAGCAGGCCGAGCACGCCGGGATTGCTGTCGCTGGTGGGGCCGGTGCGCTTGGCGTAGCCGTTGAGCACCAGCGTGTGGTCGTGGTCGGCGGTGACGACGACGAGCGTGTTCTTCAGGCCCGGGTCGATCATGCTGAGCTTGTCCAGCGCGCCGCGGATGGCGGCATCGAACGCCACCGTGTCCTGCAGGGCCTTGCGCGCCGTGGTCTCGTGCAGCGCATGGTCGATGCGGCCGCCTTCCACCATCAGGAAGAAGCCCTTCTTCTTGGCGGCCAGCACGTCGATGGCCTTGGTGGTCATCTCGACCAGGCTCGGCTCCTTGGCCGCATCGCGATCCAGGTCATAGGCCATGTGGCTGCTGGTAAACAGGCCCACCACCTTGCTGTCGCCGGCCGACAGCGTATCGAACTCGGCCTTGTTGCCGGCATAGCGGTAGCCGGCCGCCTTCAGCTCGGCGACCAGGTCGCGGCCGTCGGTGCGCGCGCCGCCCGCGGCGGACGGCTGGAAGTGCTTGCGGCCGCCGCCGAACACCACGTCCACGCCGTCGCCCAGCGCGGCGTTGTAGCCCGCGCCGGCCGGCACCAGCTGCGCGGCGATGGTGTTCTCGCCGTCGCGGTGGCAGATGTGCGCGTAGGTGGCCGCCGGCGTGGCATGCGTGACGCGCGTGGTGGTGACCACGCCCGTGCCGTAGCCGGCGGCCTTCATCAGCTCCAGCAGCGTCGCCACCGGCTTGCCGTTGCCGCTGGCCGGGCAGGTGCTGTCGGCGCCGGACACGTAGTCCTTGCCGCCCGCATCGAACGCCGCCGTGTCCGACGACATGGAGATGACCTCGTTGTTCATCTTCACGCCGGTCATGTAGGCCGACATCGACGGTGCGGAGTCGGTCACCTGCGCGTTGTTGGAGAAGGTCCGCACGAAGCCGGTCTCGGGCAGCGTGTCCATGGTCAGCTCGCCGTCCTCGCCCACCTTGTAGATGCGCGCGGCGGTCATGGTGGCCAGGCCCATGCCGTCGCCGAGGAAGAACACCACGTTCCTGGTCGAGCCGGTGGTGATCGCGCCGGCATCCGGCGTGGCGACGCCGGTGGAAGTGCCGTCGCTGCCGCATGCCACGAGGGCAAGCGCGGCCAGCGCGGCGACGGACAGAAGGGAAAGTCGGTGCATCGTTGGCTCCCGTTGCAATGGGCGCCACTGTGGTCAATGCATGTGGCACCACCGTGATGGGAGGGCGCCGCTTGCTAACCGGATCGAAAGCTATCCGCGACGCCGGCGCGTTGACAGCGCCACAGCGCATGACTATGCAAAACAAATATTGCCTGAGCAGTTTGATGCCCTCTCGCAGGTGTCGGATTCCGTCTACGGCACAGCGGCGCGATGGCTGGCAACGGACGATTCCGCTACAATCCAGCCCATTCCGAGGAGCGTTGCAACGGACCGGCATCCGCCCGGCCGCCAGGCTCGGAAGTTCAAACGGCGCTCGCACTATCGTGGCTGACACGATGGCGAGAGCGTATCCATCCGGGGCATCGGCCCCGTCCCGCCGGCACCCGCGCAATCCGCGGCCGGGCGATCTCCCCAGCGTGCGGTCACCTTTTTTCCGGAGTGATCCATGAACGCTGTGACCGATCTGAAACACGACTACCTCGTCGCCGACATCAAGCTGGCCGACTGGGGCCGCAAAGAAATCGCCATCGCCGAGACCGAAATGCCGGGCCTGATGGCGATCCGCGACGAGTTTGCCGCCAGCCAGCCGCTCAAGGGCGCACGTATCGCCGGCTCGCTGCACATGACCATCCAGACCGCCGTGCTGATCGAGACGCTCAAGGCGCTCGGCGCCGATGTGCGCTGGGCTTCGTGCAACATCTTCTCGACGCAGGACCACGCCGCCGCCGCCATCGCTGCATCGGGTACGCCGGTGTTCGCGTTCAAGGGCGAGTCGCTCAAGGAATACTGGGATTTCACGCACCGCATCTTCGAATGGGCCGACGGCGGCACGCCCAACATGATCCTGGACGACGGCGGCGACGCCACGCTGCTGCTGCACCTGGGCGCCAAGGCCGAGCAGGACGCCTCCGTCATCGCCAAGCCGGGCAGCGAAGAAGAAACCTTCCTGTTCGCCGCGATCAAGGAAAAGCTGGCCAAGGACGCGACGTTCTACAGCCGCAACCTCGACGCCATCAAGGGCGTGACCGAAGAGACCACCACCGGCGTGCACCGCCTGTACCAGATGGCCCAGCGCGGCGAGCTGCGCTTCCCCGCAATCAACGTCAACGACTCGGTCACCAAGAGCAAGTTCGACAACCTGTACGGCTGCCGTGAATCGCTGGTCGACGGCATCAAGCGCGCGACCGATGTGATGATCGCCGGCAAGGTGGCGATCGTGGCCGGCTACGGCGACGTGGGCAAGGGCTCGGCACAGGCGCTGCGCGCGCTGTCCGCCCAAGTGTGGGTGACCGAGATCGACCCGATCTGCGCACTGCAGGCCGCCATGGAAGGCTACCGCGTGGTGACCATGGACTACGCCGCCGAGCACGGCGACATCTTCGTCACCTGCACCGGCAACTACCACGTCATCACGCACGACCACATGGCCAAGATGAAGGACCAGGCCATCGTCTGCAACATCGGTCACTTCGACAACGAGATCGACATCGCCTCGGTTGAGAAGTACCAGTGGGAAGAGATCAAGCCGCAGGTGGATCACGTGATCTTCCCCGACGGCAAGAAGATCATCATCCTGGCCAAGGGCCGCCTGGTGAACCTGGGCTGCGCCACCGGCCACCCGTCGTACGTGATGAGCAGCTCGTTCGCCAACCAGACCATCGCCCAGATCGAGCTGTGGACCGAGGCGCAGAAGGGCTCGAGCAAATACCCGGTGGGCGTCTACACGCTGCCCAAGCACCTCGACGAGAAAGTCGCGCGCCTGCAGCTCAAGAAGCTGAACGCGCAGCTGACCGAGCTGACCGACAAACAGGCCGCCTACATCGGCGTGAGCAAGGAAGGCCCGTACAAGGCCGACCACTATCGCTATTAAGCTGCCCGCTGTACCCGCCGCTGGCGCATCCCGCGCCGGCGGCGGCACTCAACCCGAGGCTCACCATGAGACTGCTCGCTGTCTGGGTCATCAACGCGCTGGCGTTGCTGCTTGTTGCTTACCTGCTCAACGGCATCCACGTCAACGGCTTCACCTCCGCGCTGATCGCGGCGCTGGTGCTGGGCCTCGTCAATACGCTGATCCGTCCGATCCTGGTCATCCTCACCCTGCCGGTGACGGTCCTCACGCTCGGGCTGTTCATCTTCGTCATCAACGCACTGCTGTTCATGTTTGTCGGCAACGTGCTGGCAGGCTTCCATGTGGCCAGCTTCGGCGCGGCACTGCTGGGCTCGGTGCTGTACAGCGTGATCTCGTGGCTGCTCTCCAGCCTGCTGCTGCGCGATTGAGCACACCTCCGTTATGCAAGACCGTCAATTCAGTTTCGAATTCTTCCCGCCCAAGACGGCGGAAGGCGCCGAGAAGCTGCGCAACACGCGCGCGCAGCTCAGCCCCCTCAAGCCGCGCTTCATTTCCGTGACCTTCGGGGCGGGCGGCACCACGCAGCAGGGCACGCTCGATGCCGTGGTGGAGATCCAGCGCGAAGGCATCGAGGCCGCGCCGCACCTGTCGTGCGTGGGCTCGTCGCGCGAGAGCATCCGCGCCATCCTCGACACCTATCGTGAGCACGGCATCCGCCGCATCGTCGCGCTGCGCGGCGACATGCCCTCGGGCATGGGCGAGATCGGCGAGTTCCGCTTCGCCAACGAGCTGGTCGAGTTCATCCGCAAAGAGATGAACGACACCTTCCACATCGAGGTGGCGGCGTATCCCGAATACCACCCGCAGGCGCGCTCGTCGCGCCAGGACCTGGAGAACTTCGCCCGCAAGGTCAAGGCCGGCGCCAACTCCGCCATCACGCAGTACTTCTTCAACGCCGACGCCTACTTCCAGTTCGTCGACGACGCGCGCAAGCTGGGCGTGGATGTGCCCATCGTGCCGGGCATCATGCCGATCACCAATTCGTCGCAGCTGATGCGCTTCTCGGAGATGTGCGGCGCGGAAATTCCGCGCTGGATCGCCAAGCGGCTGGAGGGCTTCGGCGACGACCGCGAATCGATCCGCGCCTTCGGCCTGGACGTGGTGACGGCGCTGTGCGACCGGCTGCTCGCGGGCGGCGCGCCGGGCCTGCATTTCTACACGCTCAACGCGGCCGCCGCCACGCGCGCGATCTGGCAGCGGCTGGGGCTGTAAGCACACGCCATGGCAACCGCCCCCGACCCGCTGATCGCCTGGCTGCTGGATGAGCTGCAGCCGCTGGCCGCGCAGATCGGTGAGATCCGCGCGCGCCGGATGTTCGGCGGGGCGGGGCTGTATCACGATGACATCGTCTTCGCGCTGGTGACCCGGGGCACCTGCTACCTGCGCGTGGACGACCTCACGCGCACGCGCCTCGCCGCCGAGGGCGGCACCCCGTTCCAGTACGAGCGCGCAGGTCGCACCATCACGATCGCCGGCTACCTCAGCACGCCGGCCGATGCGCTCGACGGCGGCCAGCCGCTGCGCGACTGGGTCCGCCTGGCCATCGAGGCCGCACGGCGCGCGGCGAATGCCAAAGCCGCCAGGCCGAAACGCGCGCCGGCCAAGTCCGTCGCCGCCGGGCAGACCGGCACGAAGAAGAAGGCTCCCGCCAGGAAGACCACGGCACGCGCCAAGCGCTGATCCGCCAGTGCCGCGACGCCCGCGCGCATCACCACGCAACGATCCGGATGGGGACGGAACCGGCCGTCCCAGGCGGGCTTGCGGCCGCGCGTCAGAACACGCCGTGCTCGGTCACGATGCAGTCGAGCGCGATATCGTGCGGCTGCGGCGCGATCGACTCCAGCCGGTTGGCTTCGAAGGCGATGCCGATGGTGCGCGGCCGGTGCCCCGCGGCATGCAGCGCGGCCAGCGTGCGGTCATAGAAGCCGCCGCCGTAGCCGATGCGATAGCGGTGCGCATCGAAGCCCACGCACGGCACCAGCAGGGCATCGGGCGTCTCGGCCTCGCCCGCGCGGGGGATGGGGATGCCGTAGGCGCCCGGCGCCATTTCGCAATCGGGCGTCCAGCGCCGAAACTGCAGCGGCGAAAACTTGTCCGTCACCACGGGCAGCAGCGCGCGGCGCGCCGTGTCGGCCGCCAGCCAGTGGCCCAGCACGCCGAGCGCGTCGAACTCGCCCTGCGTGGGCCAGTAGGCCGCCAGGCACCGGACGGGCAGGGCATGCAGCAGCCCGCCCAGGTGGCGGGCCAGCGCGCCGTCGTGCGCGACCCGGTCCGGCAGCCCGGCACGCGCGTGCAGCAGCATGGCGCGCAAGGCGCGGCGCGATTCGACCGGTGTGGTCGGGTGGGCCGGATCGTGCGGGTTGCCGAAGGATGGCATGGGATAATCAGCGCACCGTAACGGTGATGGGGCAGGAAATGACAGTGAAGGGCAAGGCAGTATATCGCGCGGTGGCGCTGGCTTTCGCGGGCGTGATCGGCATGGGCGCGATGGGGCCGGTGCCCCTGGCGGTGGCGGGCAAGCGGCCGGCGCTGCAGGTCATTCCGGCCAATCCGGACGATGCCTTCGTCGAGTTGCGCAACGCCGCGCGCCGCAACGACGTGGCCCGCAGCTGGGAGCTGGCGGACAGCCTGTCCGACTACCCGATCCAATCCTACGTCCAGTATTTCCGCATCAAGCCGCAGCTGTTCGACGCCAGCGGCTACGCCCGCACCGATGCGCCGGAAGACGATATCCGCTCGTTCCTGCAGCGCTACAAGGGCGAGGCCATCGCCGACCGCCTGCGCAACGACTGGCTGCTGGTGCTCGGCAAGAAGCACGACTGGGCCACCTTCGATGCCGAATACCCGCAGTTCGTGCTCAAGGACGACACCCAGGTCGAGTGCTACGCGCTGCTGTCGCGCGCCATGAAGGGCCAGAACGTGGCCGCCGACGCGCGCAACACCCTGTCCGATCCCAAGGGCTACGGCGAGGGCTGCGTCGACCTGATCGGCTATCTCGCCCAGTCCGGCCAGCTCACGCGCGCCGACGTCGCCTTCGCGGCGCGGCTGTCGCTGGAGCAGAACCTCGTCACGCAGGCCGCGCGCATCGCCGCCGTGCTGCCGGAAGGCGACCGGGTCGACAACGATACGCTCGCCAACGTCACGCGCATGGCGCGCAGCGACCCGTCGCAGGCCACCGCCTACCTGATGGCGCAAAGCGGCGGCCTGTCGAAGGAAGAGCAGGGCGCGGGCTGGGGCGTGATCGGCCAGTACGCCGCCAAGAAGCAGACGCCCGATGCGCTCGACGCCTACCGCCGCCAGATGACGCTGGGCGGCGACGCCTGGCTGTCGGACGAATCGCAGGAATGGCGCGTGCGCACCGCCCTGCGCGCCGGCGACTGGAAGATGGTGCGCCAGGCCATCGATTCGATGCGCGCGCCGCTGCGCAGCCGCGATCCGGCCTGGACCTACTGGTACGGCCGCGCGCTCAAGGCCGACGGCCGCAACGACGATGCCCGGCAGCAGTTCCAGTCGATCGCCGGGCAGTTCAACTTCTATGGCCAGTTGGCGCTGGAAGAGCTCGGCCAGCGCATCACCGTGCCGCAGCGCACGACCGTGACCGATGCCGAGATCGACCCGATGGGCCGCAATCATCCGGGCTTCGGCCGCGCCAAGCGGCTGTATGACCTGAACCTGCGCTTCGAGGGCAACCGCGAGTGGAACTGGGAGCTGCGCAACATGAGCGACCGCGAACTGCTGGCGGCGGCGGAGTACGGCCGCAAGCTCGGCATGCTCGACCGCACCGTCAACTCGGCCGACAAGACCCGCAACGAGCATGACTTCTCGCTGCGCTTTCCGATGCCGTTCCGCAACGTGGTCGAGCGCAACGCCGATGCCGTCGGCCTGGACGTCGCCTGGACCTACGGCCTGATCCGCCAGGAATCGCGCTTCATCATGGACGCGCGTTCCTCGGTGGGCGCCTCGGGCCTGATGCAGGTGATGCCCGAGACCGCCAAGCGCGTCGCCAAGAAGATCGGCCTGCCCGCCTTCCGCCCCTCGCAGATGAGCGACATCGACACCAACGTGCTGCTCGGCACCAGCTATCTGTCGATGATCCTGACCGACCTCGACAGCTCGATGACGCTGGCCACCGCCGGCTACAACGCCGGCCCCGGCCGCCCCAAGCGCTGGCGCTCCACGCTGACGGGCCCGGTGGAAGGCGCGATCTTCGCCGAGACCATCCCCTTCAACGAGACCCGCGCTTACGTGAAGAACGTGCTGTCGAACGCCACCTATTACGGTGCCCTGCTGACCGGCCGGCCGCAATCGCTGAAAGACCGCCTGGGCAAGGTTACGCCCGAGGCCGTGACGCCGGACGATCTGCCGTAGGCCGCACCGCCGTCGCATCGCCGCGCCCGCACTTGCTGCGGGCGTTTTTTTTGCCCGCGCAGGTGCGCCATGGCGATCACGCGGCGCCTGACGCGCGCCTTGTCGGTATCGGCGCGCGCGGCCTATTGTTTTTCTGTTCCTCCCCTCCGGAACACGATCATGCAAACCTCCAACCTGCTCGTGCTGGGCGGCACCGGATTCATCGGCACCCAGCTGTTGTCGCACCTCGTCACCGAAACCTTTGCCGCGCCCGGACTGCCCGACGGCCGCGTCATCGTGCCGACCCGCGACGCGGAATCTGCCCGGGCACACAACCTGACGCTGCTGCCGCGCGTGGACGTAATGGAAGCCGACGTGCACGCCGACGACGCGCTCGATGCGCTGTTCCTCGCGCTCACCGAGGGCGGCGGCGAGCACTGCGCCGTGATCAACCTGGTGGGCGTCCTGCAGGACGTGCGTGCCACGCCCTACGGCCCGGCCTTCCGCCGCGCCCATGTCGACCTGCCGCGCCGCGTGGTGGACGCCTGCCGGCGCCATGGGGTGAAGCGCCTGCTGCACATGAGCGCGCTGGGCGCCGATCCGGCCGGCCCGTCGATGTACCAGCGCAGCAAGGGCGACGGCGAGCGCATCGTCACCGACAGCGGCCTGGACTGGACGGTGTTCCGCCCATCCGTCGTGTTCGGCCCCGGCGATCACTTCCTCAACCTGTTCGCGCGCCTGCAGCGCCTCGCGCCGTTCGTACCGCTGGCCCGCGCCGAGGCGCGCTTCCAGCCCGTGTACGTGGACGACGTGGCCGTGGCGTTCGCCCACGCGCTGGACAACCCGGCCACCTTCGGCCACGTGTATCCGCTGGTCGGCCCGCGCGTCTACACGCTGGCCGAGCTGGTGCGCTTCGCCGGCACGGCCAGCGGCCACCCGCGCTGGATCGTGCCGCTGTCGGACACCATGGGCCGCCTGCAGGCCACGCTGTTCGAACAGTTGCCCGGCTCGCCGCTGTCGCGCGACAACCTCGACTCCATGCGCATCGACAACATCAGCGCCGAGCCGATCGCCCCTGAGCTCGACATCCACCCGCTGGGCATGGAAGCCGTGATGACCGCGACCCTGGCCGGGCGCGGCCCCAACGGCAGGCTCTGCGATGCGCGGGCGCGTGCCCATCGCTAGGGCCATGCCGCTCCTGCCGGTGGCGTGGCGTAGTGAGCCCATTTCACAACCGTGGACAAACGGATTCGTTTGGCCGCGTAGCATCGCAGGGCTAGAATGATCCGTTCCCCCGGGGCCGCCCGCCGCCATGCCCGATCGGCGGCGATCCCCGGTCGCTCGGCCCCCAACAACAACACGCTCCAAGGACGGGACACATGAAACTGGTGATCGGCAACAAGAACTACTCGTCGTGGTCGCTGCGCCCGTGGCTGCTGGCCCGGCAGGCGGGCATTCCGTTCGAGGAGATCCGCCTGCGCCTGGGCTCGGAGAGCTTTGCCGCGGAGGCCCGCCGCTATTCGCCGGCCGGCCGCGTGCCGGTGCTGGTCGACGGCGACCTCACCGTGTGGGATTCGCTGGCGATCTGCGAGACGCTGGCCGAGCGCTTTCCGCGCGCGCGCCTGTGGCCGGAAGATCCGAAGGCGCGTGCGCATGCCCGTTCGATCTGTGCCGAGATGCACACCGGCTTCACCGCCCTGCGCGGCCAGATGCCGATGAACGTGACCGCCGTGCTGCCGGGCATGGGCTGGAACGTCGCCGTGCAGCGCGACGTCGACCGCATCGCCCAGATCTGGACCGAGCTGCGCCAGAAATACGCCGCCGAGGGCCCGTTCCTGTTCGGCCACTTCACGGTGGCGGACGCCTTCTATGCGCCGGTCGTCAGCCGCTTCGCCACGTACGGCGTGCGCCTGCCCGAGCTGGCCAAGACCTACGCCGATCACATCCTCAACCTGAGCGCGATGCAGGAATGGATCGAGAGCGCGCGCGGCGAGCACGACTTCCTGGCCGACGATGAACCCTACCGGACCGCGCTGGACAAAGACACGCTGGTCGCCGCCAATCAATGACGCAACACGCAGCATCGGCCGGTGACGCCATCGTCGATCCGGCCACGCATGGGCTCGACGTGTATGCCGTGGGCGGCGCCATTCGCGACACCCTGCTGGGCCTGCCCGTGCAGGATCGCGATTACGTCGTCGTCGGCGCCACGCCAGAGGCGATGGAGGCGCGCGGCTTCCGCACCGTGGGCAAAGATTTCCCGGTCTTCCTGCACCCGCGCACGCAGGCCGAGTACGCGCTGGCCCGCACCGAGCGCAAGACGGCGGCCGGCTACAAGGGCTTCTCGGTCTACTACGCCCCCGACGTCACGCTCGAAGACGACCTGATCCGCCGCGACCTGACCATCAACGCGATGGCGCAACGCGTGGCGGAGGACGGCGCGCTGGTCGGCCCCGTCATCGACCCGTACGGCGGGCAGGCGGATCTCGCCTCGCGCACCTTCCGCCACGTTTCCGGGGCCTTCGTCGAAGACCCGGTGCGCATCCTGCGCGTGGCGCGCTTTGCCGCGCGCTTCGCCGAGTTCCACGTCGCCCCCGAGACCCGCGCGCTGATGCAGCGCATGGCCGAGGCCGGCGAGGTGGATGCGCTGGTGCCCGAGCGGGTCTGGCAGGAGCTGGCGCGCGGGCTGCTGGAGGCGCGGCCGTCGCGCCTGTTCGCCGTGCTGCGCGACTGCGGCGCGCTGGCCCGCCTGCTGCCCGAGCTCGACCGGCTGTGGGGCGTGCCGCAGCGCGCCGACTATCACCCCGAGGTCGACACCGGCGTGCACACCATGATGGTCGTCGACACCGCTGCCGCCATGGATACGCCGCTGCCGGTGCGCTTTGCCGCGCTGGTGCACGATCTCGGCAAGGGCACCACGCCCGCCGACATCCTGCCGCGCCACGTCGGCCACGAAGCGCGCGGCGTGCCCATGATCGAAGACATCTGCCGGCGCCTGCGCGTGCCCACCGACTGCCGAGACCTGGCCATCATGGTGGCGCGCGAGCACGGCAACATCCACCGCAGCGACGGGTTCGACGCCACCGCGCTGGTGCGCCTGCTGGAGCGCTGCGACGCGCTGCGCAAACCCGAGCGCTTCCGCCAGGCGCTGCTGGCGTGCGAGGCCGACGCGCGCGGCCGCCTGGGCTTCGAGCAGCGCGACTACCCGCAGCCCGAGCGGCTGCTGCGGGCCTTGCAGGCCGCCGCATCAATCGATGCCGGCGCCGTCGCCAAGCGCTACGCCGACAGCCCCGCGCACATCAAGCAGGCCGTGCACGTGGCCCGCATCGAGGCCGTCGCGCAGGCCGGCCTCTGATGCTTACTCGAACGGCGTGTCGTTCGGGCTGGCGTACAGCGCCTTGAGCTGCTCGCTCATCGGGAAGCCGAAGTTGACGCCCTTGGGCGGCACCGGCTTCTCGAACCACTTGGCATACAGCGCGTTGATCTCGCCGCGCTTCATGACGCCGGTGAGGGTGTCGTCCACCAGCTTCTTGAACTGCGGATCATCCTTTCGCAGCATGAAGCCGTAGGCCTCGAACGACTGCGGCGTACCGGTCACGACCCAGTCGGCCGGCTTCTGCGCCAGCGTGCGCGCGCCGGCCAGCAGCACGTCATCCATCATGAAGGCCTGCACGCGGCCGCTCTGCAGCGTCAGGAAGGACTCGCCGTAGTCCTTGCCGCTGATGACGTTCATGCTCATCTTCTTCTCGTCGTTCATCTTGCGCAGGATGCGCTCCGACGTGGTGCCGGCATTGGTGATGACCGACTTGCCGGCCAGATCCGGAAAGTCCTTCACGCCCGAATGCACGCTGGTCAGCAGGCGCGTGGCGGCGATGAAAAAGGTGGTCGAGAACGCCGTCTGCTGTTCGCGCGACTTCAGGTGCGTGGTCACGCCGCACTCCAGGTCCACCGAGCCGTTCTGCACCAGCGCCGTGCGGTTCTGCGAGGTGACGGGAATCTGCTGCACCTGCAGGTCCGGCTTGCCGACCTTCTGCTTGACCGCATCGATCACGCGCGCGCACAGGTCGGCCGAGAAGCCGATGATCTGGTTCTTGCTGTCGCGATACGAAAACGGAATCGACGATTCGCGCACGCCGATCAGGATGGTGTTGCTGTCCTGGATCTTCTTGAGCGTGCCGTCGAGCGCCTCGGCCTGCGCGGGCAGGACGGACGCAGCGATCGCGCCGGCCAGCGCGAGCGGGATACAGCGAAGGGTGAAACGCATGATTCCTCCAATGGTTGCGTGGCGCGGCTTGTGCCGTCTAAGAGATGGGATCGAGGTGAGAAAGCGGTACGTGCGCTAGCGGGCAAACCACGCGCGCAGGTCGGCCGCGCTGGCGAGCGGCCGGTGCAGCGCATCGGTATGGCGGCGAAAGTGGGCCACGAGCGCGGCGTTGTCGGGCGCGGGGCTGCCGTCGGGCAACGCCATGTTGTTCTCGAAGCCGAGCCGAACGTGGCCGCCCAGCAGCGCGGCGGCCAGCGCGCAATCGGCCTCGCGCGGCCCGAAGGCGCACATCGCCCACGGCACGCCGGCGGTGAGGTCGCCGCCGTCGGCCCAAGCGCGCAGGAAGGGCAGCAGGTCGGCCGGCTCGGAACGCTGCCCCGCGCTGTAGCGGCCGAGCACGAACAGCACCCAGTGCGGCGCATCGGGCAGCACGCCGCGCGCGCGCAAGTCGCGGTAGCGCACCACGTCGTCGTCGGAATAGAGGATGTACTGGATGGCCGTGCGCGCCACGGCCAGCTCAGCGAAGAAGCGCGCTGCCTCGGCCTCGTGCGCCGCATTCGGCACCAGCTCGCGCAGCGCGGCGGAAATCGCCTCCGGCCGCAGCGCACGCACCGACGCCATCTGCTGCGCGGGGCCGTAGATGCCGACCGCCTCGGTGGTGATCTGGATCACCAGCGCATCGCCCACCGCCTGCTTCACGCGGGCGATGGCCGGGCGGTAGTCGTCGGGCTCCAGGCTGTGCGTGCCGTCGGCGCGGCGCACATGCAGATGCAGCATCGCCGCGCCGGCATCGACGCACTGGCGGGCGCAGGCGGCCAGCTCGTCCGGCGTGATCGGCAGCGCGGGATGGTCGGCGTGGGTCTTGCGCGCACCGTTGGGCGCGACGGCAATGGACAGCGGCAGCGTCATGCCGTCTCCAGCGCGCGGGCGGTGGCCGCCTCGACCGCATCGCCCAGGCGCGCGACGATCGCGTCGATGTCCTGCGCGGTGGCGATGAACGGCGGCGCCAGCAGGATGTGGTCGCCGCGCTGGCCGTCGATGGTGCCGCCCATCGGATACACCATCAGGCCGCGCTGCATCGCCTCGGCCCGCACGCGCGCATGCGTCTTGCGCTCAGGCGGCAGGGGCGCCTTGGTGCCCCGGTCCGCCACCAGCTCCACGCCGACGAACAGGCCTCGGCCGCGCACATCGCCCACGTGCGGATGCGCGGCAAAGCGCTCGCGCAGCGCGGCGCGCAACTGCTCGCCGCGCGCCAGCACATTGGCGAGCAGGTTCTCTTCGGCAATCACCTTCTGCACCTCCAGCGCCGCCGCGCATGCCGTGGCATGGCCGATGTAGGTGTGGCCGTGCTGGAAGAAGCCCGAGCCGCGCGTGATCGCGTCATAGATGCGGTCGCTGGCAATCATCGCGCCGATCGGCTGGTAGCCGCCGCCCAGCCCCTTGGCGATGGCGATCAGGTCGGGCACCACGCCGTCCTCCTCGCACGCGAAGAGATGGCCGGTGCGGCCCATGCCGGACATCACCTCGTCCAGGATCAGCAGCACGCCGTGGCGGTCGCACACCGCGCGGATCTTGCGGAAGTAATCGGCCACCGGCGGCACCGCGCCGGCCGTAGCGCCCACCACCGTCTCGGCGATGAACGCGGCGACGCGGTCCGCCCCCAGCTCGACGATCTTGGCGTCCAGCTCGTCGGCCAGGCGCTGCACGTATTGCGCGTCGGTCTCGCCGTCGCGCCGCTCGCGGTAAGCGAAGCACGGCGACACATGGTGCGCCGGCACCAGCAGCGGCAGGAACGGCTCGCGCCGCCACGCGTTGCCGCCGATCGCCAGCGCGCCCAGCGTGTTGCCGTGATAGCTCTGTCGGCGCGCGATGAAGTACTGGCGCTGCGGCTGGCCGATCTCGACAAAGTACTGGCGCGCCAGCTTCAGCGCCGCCTCGATGGCCTCCGAGCCGCCGGAGACGAAATAGACATGATCCAGGTCACCCGGCGCGGCCGCGGCCAGGCGCGCGGCCAGCTCCTCCGCCACGGCGGTGGTGAAGAACGACGTGTGGGCATAGGCCAGCGCGCGCACCTGCTTGCAGATGGCCTCGACCACGCGCGGATGCCCATGGCCCAGGCACGAAACCGCCGCGCCACCGCTGGCGTCGAGGTAACGCTTGCCTTCGGCATCGATCAGCATCATGCCTTCGCCGCCGACGGCGGTCGGCAGCGTCTTGCGCGGGTCGCGATGGAAAACGGAAGTGGTGGAGGGCGTCATGGTCGATGGGGCTGAAGGCGGTTGGCTGGATCAGGACTGCGCGGGCGCGGCGATGGCCGCTTCGCTGCGGCGCGCGTTGCGTACATAGGCTTGCTGTTGCTTGAGCTGGGCATCGCTGTCGGCCAGACGGGCCAGCGCGGCCGGCCCCGCGCGACGGAACCAGGCCATCAGCAAGGCATCGAGCAGCGCCAGCGGCGCCGCCAGCGAATGGAAGAACGACGGCACGGCCACCGGCGCGATCAGCTGTTGCCAAGCCAGTTCCGCGCCGGGCGCCAGCGCGCTGTCGGTCAGGTAGACCAGGCGGGCGCCGCGCGCGTGCGCATACTGCATCGCGTCGATCACCTCGCGCGTGTACGGATCGAAGGTCACGGCCACGACCATGTCGCCCTGGCCGCAGAAGCGCAGCGGATCGGCCAGCGTGTTGCCATGGCCGGCGCACACGGTGACCTTGTCGTCGAACAGCTGGGCGGCATAGCCGAACGCATGGGTCAGCGCCAGGCAGCTGCGCGCGCCGAGCAGGAACACGCGGCGGGCGGTGCACAGCGCCTCGGCCACGGCCTCCAGCGCCGCCAGGTTGGCCGGCGAAAACGCCGTCTGCACATGCGCACCGATGGCCACGCCGATGCGCTCGGCCTCCGACCCGTCCGAGCCGGTGCTCGGCAGCGCCGTCGCGCGCCCGGCATAGCCTTCGGCCTGCTGGCGCAGGTGGCTGACGCACACCTCGCGCAGCGCGGCGAAATCCTCGAAGCCCAGCGCCCTCGCCAGCCGCGAGAAAGTCGCCGGCGGCAGTTCACAGCGCCGCGCCAGATCGCGCATCGACAGCAGCGCGATGTCGCTCCGGTTGGATTCCAGCAACATCGCGGCCCGCTGCAGTTGCGGCGACAGGTCGGCTGCGCGGTCGCGCAGGGTCTGCATCAGCTCGTCAAAGGTCATCGGCCGTCAGCATGATTCATTTGTTTCAAAATTTATTCCATTGAAACAAACGCGTCAAGTTAACGCTGCCGACGCAGCACACGATCACTAGCAGGAACGATGGGCACACCGCCAGTTGGCGCCGGATCACGCGCCACCACAACCGCGCGCGCAAACAAAAACGGAGGCAGAAGCCTCCGTTCTCGGATCGGGATACCGCCGGTTCAGGTGGTCGCCGGCGAGTCGAGCTGCTCCATGCGGAACTGGAAGAACCCCGCGGCGATGAGGCCGAGCAGGCTAATCGCCATACAACTGCACGCCAGCAAAACCACCGCCGACAACGGCGACACACCATCCAGGATGGGCGTATGCATCAGGGCCGACAGGTTGCCGCCCACCCACATGGTTGCGACGAGTGCCGCCAGGCACGTCAGGGCCGCCGCGTTGCGCAGCCAGGTCAACCGCGTCTTGCGGCTGATGCCGTCGAAAGCGTGGAAATGGAAATGGTGACCGGTGCCAACGAGTGCCATGATGTCTCCTTGCGCGTGTCGCCTGAGTGCGTTGAGTCACTATAGCGAGACCTGCGACAGATTGACACACACAAAAGCCTAGGTCATTCCCTTAGCTGCAATGCGAAAAAGAGATTGATGGCCGACTTTTAATGGCTTTTATTCAAAGAGCGGGTGTGAATTCGGATGCGCCAATCACTCATCTGCGCATCACATCAGTCAGGTGACCCGCACTATTTTCCGGCACGGTTCAAATCATGTCGTTATACACATCTTTTGCCTAATTTTTAGGCGCATCGCCCGGAGCCCCTTGCAGCAAGGGCTTCCGGGGTATCAGCCTGCAGAAGGCTCGGTGCGATGCCGCCTGATGACCCCTTGTAAGTCCTTGATTCATAAGGGGTGACCTGAGATGTGTGTATAACGAGGTGGGTTCAAATGCGTTATTCGGCACCGCTGAATCGGCCCGCCACCCCAAACTGCGGACAGATGCCAATCTGGCCATTCTGCTCGAAGGCCAGACCCAGCACGCGATCTCCGGCGACCTGGGAAACATCCACAATGGCGTCATAGCCCGCCCACTGCAGAAGCTCACTCCCAAAGTGTGCAGCGATATCCGGCCGGATCGTCCTGTGGGTTTTTATGAAGGCAAGCTCCCCCTCCGCATTGCCCAGGACCAATAGCGGTTTTGTCGGCAGACGCTGCTGTTCTCCCTGCACAGTGAGCCATCCGCGCACCTGCAACAGTCCTCGCGCCGAAAACCCGGCGGAAGACGGTGACACGCCATTGACGATGTCGATACTGCCATCGCATTGATTCACCACATGGATATTGGTACCGGCAGGCGCTTTGACTGGCTGATTGAAATGCAGCGACGCCAGCGTCCCGGCCCGGGGCGCAACCATCACCTTTTTAAAACGAACCGTGTACGTGCTCTTCCATTGCCAGTCGCCACCAACAGCGTGGATGAAAAACGACTTGACCCGGCTGCCCTGCGCATACGCATTCGCATAGAGCAGCCCAAAATCAGAGGCACTCAGCACCACCGGCGACACCATGAAGCCGGACCGCGCCATCTCGGACGGCAGCCTGAACTGCATCATTTCGCCGTTTTCGAGACTCAGTACGATCACCAGCGGACCCACTTTGTAGAGGGTGTTCATCCCCCTCCCAGCGAGACTCTTTTCGACGTCGATCTCAACCAATACCGGGCCCTGTCCCTCAGGAACGCTCACCTGCTGGTCAAACGAAAAGCGCCCCTCTCCAGCCGCATCAAATCGGATCCGCTCCCCAGCGGAAGTTTCCTTCCTCAGATACAGGAAACCGCCTTGAAGATTTTCCGGCCGATAGTGCTCCAGCAAGGCGAACCAGCTCGGGCCATCGTCCAGAGCGGGCAGGCGGTCATCGATGGATTCCGGCCTGAAGAAAATGGTGTCCGGCGCGGCCGGCCCCTGCAAGTGATCCCGGTTGGCCCAGGCCAGCGCGGGCGTATATACCGAGTAGCTCTGAAGCACCGGCCTCGGATTCCAGCGATTTCCCGACGCGATGAGGTCAGACTGCTCATGGGCGTAGATGTCCGCCGTGCCTTCACGCAGCGGAAGCGCGTGCTGAGCGCGGATCCTGGCAAGCGCAGCATCGAAATCACTGCGCAATGCCTGGGAGTCGGCAAGCCTGGCCTGCGCTCCGGCCAATGCAGAGAAATAAGGCGATATGGCGTCATCCAGCAAGGTCTCCGCCGAGAGCGCGAGATAGCGGCTGTCAATGCTGATCCACGTCACCAAAGAAACCGACAGAACGAACAACAAGCTGCGCTTGTACAGCCGGAAAGCCAGAATGGCCGAGGCGAGCAGGATGGACGTACCCGCCGTCAAGGCATGCCCATCATGACGGACGAACGCCGCCTTGAAAACGACGAAGAAATAAACAACTAAAGGCAGCAGCAGTACGAGTCTCTTCCCGGCCTTGGTTTCACCGCTATCGCGCAGCACCGATGCCAGCAGGACAACAGCCGTAATGAGATAAAGGATGATTTCCGAGGGCGCCCCCGGGTATGCCATCGCCTCGGTGTACCCGGAAACGATCTGGGCCATGGATTGAAAGTAGCCCGGCAATCCGGAAAGCGGCTGTCCCGCCGCCAGCCAAAAGGCGATCAGCGCAACCACCTGCGCGACCGGCGCCGCGATGGCCCACTCCCGCCGCCCAAGACTGACAAATCGAATGACCGCAAACACGGTGACCGCCAGACACAGTGCGACCAGCGATCCCTTGATCAGGGGAAGCAGCCCGAACGGCAGAAACAAAACAACAACGCTGATCGCCGATCTGTTCCTCGTCCTTTGATCCGAGACGTCCTTGTCCGACAGGCCGAAACAGTAAAGGCTGACAATCAGGGGATAGGAAAACAGAAGGGCGTCCTGCGACTGGGGCAGCCCTGCAACCAGAGCGAGCGCCAAGCATAGCCCCGCCAAAGGAAGCGCTCCGCGCTCACGGGTCAGCAGAATGAGTCCGGCACCGTAGATCAGGCCCAGAAACAATGCCCCGGCGACCATCAGATGGTCGGTGGCCGGATGGAACGATTTTGTGTAAATGGACGCGTACGGCCCAAACGTAAAGATCATGTCGCGCCCGAACACCAGCCCCTGCGCGACGGCTTGATTCATGCCGAGCACCCACGAGTGGTCGAGACCGGCCTGCGGCATGACCGGAAGCCAAGGCACAAAAGCGCAAACGGCGGTGACGACGATCAGCAACCGCCAAATCCGGGCCCACATGACGTTCTGGATCAACGTGGCGTTGATTTGAAGCTTCATGCTCTGCAATCGATCGGACACTTTTCGCCTGGACATTGAAACAGCCGGTTGAACAACAGGAGGAAGGCCGCGGAATTATCGGGGCGTGCCGTCTCATGCACAACCATCGCTGCGGCGAAGCGGACAGGGGAATCGCGGAAAAACGACGTGTGCCCGGCCCCCGAGGGGAAGCCGCAGGGATGGCGCCCTTGGAGCTGCTTCTATTGCGCACACGCAAAAGAAAAAACCCCAACCAGAACTGGTTGGGGTTTTCGTATTTCTGGTGGCCTGGGGCGGAATCGAACCACCGACACGCGGATTTTCAATCCGCTGCTCTACCAACTGAGCTACCGGGCCAAGCAAAGAAACGTAAGTATGACAGCACTTGTCCCTTGTCGTCAAGCACCACCGAATCATCCCGTCAGACCGACGGTTCACCCTTGTTGCGCGACAGCTCCACGCCCAGTTGCTTGAGCTTGCGGTACAGGTGGGTACGCTCCAGTCCGGTCTTCTCTGCCACGCGGGTCATGCTGCCGCCTTCGCGCTGCAGGTGGTATTCGAAGTAGGCACGCTCGAACAGATCGCGCGCCTCGCGCAGCGGCATATCGAACGAGAACTGCATGCCGCCGCCCTCGGCCGCGCGCACCGGTGCGCCGTTCACGTCGACGCGATCCGTCGCCAGAACCGCCCCCTGCGCAGCGGTCGCAAGCGGTGCGCTGCCCCCACCGACGGCCGCAACTGCCAACGGTGCCGCCGGCGAGACGCGCGGCCTTTCCTTGCCACGCGCCAGGCCCTGCTCCACCGCTGCCAGCAGCTTCTGCAAGGCGATCGGCTTTTCCAGGAAGTTGAGCGCACCGATCTTGGTGGCTTCCACCGCCGTGTCGATGGTGGCGTGGCCGGACATCATGATGACCGGCATCGTCAGCAGCCCCTGCGAGGCCCACTCCTTGAGCAGCGTCACGCCGTCGGTGTCCGGCATCCAGATATCGAGCAGCACCAGGTCAGGCGTGGCGCCGTTGCGGTGTTCGCGCGCCTGCTGCGCGTTCTCGGCGACTTCGACAACGTGTCCTTCGTCTCCGAGAATTTCGGAGAGCAACTCTCGAATACCCATTTCGTCGTCGACAACGAGGATGGTGGCCATGCTTTTCCTCTATGTGCGGCGGGATCGCCTACCGCGCTAGGCAAGTTTTACGAACAGAATGGAAACCTGGGCGCCGACGGTGTCGGTGCCCGACTGGCGGTTGCGCAATTCAATGCGCGCCCCGTGCTCGTCCATGATCTTCTTCACCATGGCCAAGCCCAATCCAGTGCCCTTGGCTTTGGTCGTCACGTACGGCTCGAATGCGCGGTTGAGGATGCGGGATGAGAACCCCGTCCCGTTATCCGCGATGCCGAGCCGGACCGCCTGACGCCGCGCGCCCGAGGCGTCGTCGTATTCTACCGTGTCAGTTTGCAACATGACATGCGCAGCGGGGCGCCCGGCCGCTTCGTTGTCGGCGACGGCGTCCTGCGCGTTCTGCAGCAGGTTGTGGATGACCTGCCGCAACTGCGTCGGGTCGCCCTTGATGAGCGGCAGGCCTTCGCCCAGCCTGACTTCGATGACGGCGTGTTCGCTCTGGCCCGGGTGATCGATGCCGTACAGGTGCAGCACCTCGGTGCACAGCGCGTTCAGATCGAGGTCCTGCAGCACGGCCGGCGGCGTGCGCGCATAGTCGCGGAAGTCGTCGACCATGCGCTTCATCGCCGCGACCTGGTTGACGATGGTGGTCGCGCCGCGCCGCAGCACCTCGGCATCGGCGTCCGTCAGCTTGGGCGAGAGCTTCATCTCCAGGCGCTCGGCGGAGAGCTGGATCGGCGTGAGCGGATTCTTGATCTCGTGCGCGAGCCGCCGGGCCACTTCGCCCCAGGCCACCGAGCGCTGCGCCGAGATCACGTCGGAGATGTCGTCGAACACCACCACGTAGCCGCGCTCCGTGCCGCGCGCGTCCACCGACGGCCCCGGCAGCCGCGTGCCGCGCACCAGCAGGGTGAGGGGCTCGTCCTCGTCGGCCAGCGGAATCTCCACCTGCTTCTGCCAGTGGGCCGCCGCGCCGCCGGCCGCGGCGCTCACATCGTGCACGGCGAAGGCATGTTCGAGCGTGCCGGCAAACGCCTGCAGCGGCGTGATGCCGGACAGGGACTGGCCGACCCACGCGCCGAACGGCTGCTTGAAGATGCGCTCGGCGCCGGGGTTGGCGGTCAGCAGCACCAGGCGGTGATCGAACACGAACACGCCGGCCGTCAGGTTGGTCAGGACGCTCTCGAGATAGGCCTTGGACTGCTCGAGCGCCGCGCGATTCTGCTCCACGGCGCGGCGCGCATCGGCCAATTGGCGCGTCATCTGGTTGAACTGCTGGGTCAGCAGGCCGAGCTCGTCGCGCGTGTGGAGTTCGCGCTTGGGCGACAGGTCCCCCTCGGCCACCTCGCGCGTGCCCTGCAGCAGCATCAGCAGCGGACGCGCCAACTGCGCGCCGAGCAGCAGCGCCAGCATCACCGCAATAAACACCGCGAGAAACAGCGTCAGCGTCAGCGTCCCGATGTACATCTTGCGCAGGCCGGTGCGGCCGAGCGCCTTCTCCTGGTATTCCTGGTAGGCCCGCTGCACAGCGTCGGCGTTGCGCGCGAGCGCCTGCGGCACCGGCTGCACCAGTTCCAGGAAGCGCTCCTCGCGCCCGGCCTCGCCGATCAGGCCGAAGCCGCGCGTGCTGCTGTCGTCCGGACGACGATCGGCCAGCAGACCCGAGCCGGCCCACTTGCGCACCGGCGTATGGGGCGTCAGCGCGGCATCGGTGCGCGCCATGGTTCCGAGCGCCAGCACCACCCGGAGCTGGTACAAATCGCTGCGGCGGCCGCCCGCGCGCGCCGCGGGCGCCGAAGCGGCTTCGCCGTCGGCCGCGCTGTCGCTGCCACCTTCCAGGCTGGCATAGCCGCCCGGCGCGCGCGCCTGCTCCAGCACGGCCTGGCTGGGAAATTCCGGCACGAGCGTGTCATACGTGTTCGACGACGTCGCCACCACGCGGCCGCTGCCGGTGAAGATGGTCGCCTCCTGCACGCCGAACTGCTCGCGCAGCCGGTTCAGCGTGATGGCGGTGGCCGACATCGAGCCATCGCCAAGCTGCTCGGCGATCAGGCGGCCCTTGTTCTGCAGCTCCGCCAGCGACGCGTCCATGGTGGTGCGCCCGAGATTCAGGCCCGCCTCGAGCGCCGACTCCACCTTCACGTCGAACCACGACTCGATGCTGCGCGAGACGAACTGCAGCGACACCAGGTAGATCAGCACGCCCGGCAGCACGCCCACCACGCCGAAGAACACCGCCAGCTTGGTCATCAGCCGCGTGCCGAACTTGCCGCGACGCGCGCGCATCGCCAGCGCCAGCATCAGCCCGCCGATGATCACCACCAGCAGCACGCCGATGACGAGGTTGACCTTGTAGAGCAGGGTGAAGTAGCGGTCGAAGAACTCGGTATTGGCCGAGGCGGCCGCCAGCAGGCCGACCAGCACGATCGCCAGGAAGACGATGGTGCCGGCCACCACCTGGTACAGCAGGCGCTTGTAGCTGCGATCGAAGATCATTTGGCTGGGGCCAGCAGCAGCGATGGCGTATTGTTGCCCGACCCCGCCGCGCCCATGCCCCAACCCGGATTGGGCGACAGGCCCAGCGTGCCGGACGCCGGAGAGGAGGCCGGGTTCGGCGCCGGACCGGCAGGCGGCGCGCTCGTGGGCAACTGCGCCGGCGGCACAGGCGGCACGGGCGACGGCGTGGGCGGCACCGGTTCGTTGGGCACCACGAACGAAAAGCGCTTCCACTCGGAGGCGAGATTCCAGTCGCGCGTGTTGACGGCGTTGATCTGGAACGGCTTGGGCAGCTGGGTCACATCCAGGCGCATGCGGACTTCGGCCTGCACCGCCTCGCCGGCCTTGACCGCGCGCTGCTCGAACACGCGCCAGCCCCGCACGTGCTGCATGAAATCGACCGCGTCCTTCAGCCGCGAGAACGGCACCTGCAGACCGCCGGTCGAGACCCGGTACTGGCGCGTAAGCGGTTGGTACGACAGCCGCACCACGCGGGTCGCGCTGACGGCGTGGTCGTCGAACCAGTACCAGCGCGGACGGATCAGTTCAAACTCGACGAGGAAATACAGCGCGATGCCCTTGTTGACGGCATCTTCGAGATTACCCGGCAGATCGAAATCGAAATCGGCGGAGAGGTTCCAGCCCCCGTCGGCGTATTCCAGCTGCGTGCGTCCGACGTCGATGGTCTGCGCCGGCGCAGCGGCCGGCCACCACAGGCACAGCATGCCCAGCACGACCAGCCGATGCAGAACTTGCCGGAACCGGGGCACCGCCAGCAGCCAGGTCGATGGGCGAAGGAGTGCAGTCACAGCGATCGTCGCATCAGGACCGTTTCTGGAACACCGCGTAATAGAAGCCGTCGTGGTCGAGCGGCAGGGATGAGACACCAGGAACGAAGCCGCCAGCCGCCTCGGGCATGGCCGGCAGCAACTGGCCGGGCGCGTGCAATCGTATCGCATCTTGCAGACGGCTTTCAAACCATCGGGCCTGGGCCTCGCCTTCCGTCGGGAAAATCGAACAGGTGACGTAAACCAGCTTGCCACCGGGCTTCAGGCATGCCCATAGCGCGCTTACGATGTCCCGCTGCAGCGCAGCCAGCGCAGGCAGATCGGCCGGACGACGCAGCCAGCGGATGTCCGGATGGCGCCGCACGATGCCCGCCGCGGAGCACGGCACGTCGACCAGGATGCGGTCGAACGGGCGGCCGTCCCACCATGCATCGGGCTTGGCCGCGTCGCCCACGCAAACGGTGGCGGTCTGCCCCAGCCGCGCCAGGTTCTCGCCGATGCGTGCGGCGCGCGCGGCATCGGATTCGAGCGCGACCACGTCCAGGCCGTCGGCGAGCTCCAGCAGATGGCCGGTCTTGCCGCCCGGCGCGGCGCAGGCATCCAGCACGCGCTGGCCGGACGCCACATCGAGCAGCGCCGCTGCCAGTTGCGCGCCCGCATCCTGCACCGAGACATCGCCCTCGGCGAAGCCGGGCAACTCGCCCACCGGCATCGCGCGCGCCAGGCGCACGGCCTGCGCGCCGACACGTTCGGCCTCGATGCCGGCCTCGGCCAGGCGCGCGAGGTAGGCCTCGACCGGCACACGGCCAGGGTTGACGCGCAACACCATCGGCGGACGACGGTTGCCGGCCGCCAGGATGGCCTGCCATGCCTCGGGGTAGGCCTCGCGCACGGCACCGATCCACCAGGCCGGATAGTTGATCGCCGCCACCGGATCGGCCTGCATGGCGGCCGTCAGGTCTGCCTGCTCCCGCAGGAAACGCCGCAGCACCCCGTTGATCATGCCCTTGGCATGCGCGAGCTTCGGGTCGGCCGAGGCCGCACGCACGGTCTGGTCGACGACCGTGAACGGCGCATAGGGCGGCGGCGTATCGAGCAGCTGAGCCAGCGCCACGCGCAGCAGGTTGGCGGCGCCCTCGGCGGGCGGGCGCGGAATCAGCGTGCGGATCAGCCAATCGGCGCTGCCGAGCCAGCGCGTGGCGCGATAGGCGAGATCCTGCACCGCGCCGCGCGTGGCACCGGGCTGGCCCGGGCATGCGGCATCGATGGCCTGCGGCAGCGCCGTCCCCTGCCGCAACCGGCCAATGACGGCAGCGGCGAGCGACAGGGCATGGGCGAGGGAATCAGGCGGCAGACGCATCGACGACGGCGGAAAGCGGGCGGTGGAAAAGCAACGAGCCCGTGGTGAGCGGGCTCGTGCGGACGGCGCAAGTATAAAGGAAGCGCGGGCTCAGGCCGGATAGGTCCCCGTCTGCGCCATGTGCATCAGGCGCGCGACGCGCTCCTCGGTGGCCGGGTGCGTGCTGAACAGGTTGGCCAGGCCGCCGCCGTGCAGCGGGTTCATGATCATCATCTGCGCGGTGGCCGGGTGCGCCTCCGCCGCGGCGAACGGAATGCCGGCGGCAAAGCGATGGATCTTGTCCAGCGCCGACGCCAGCGCCTGCGGGTCGCCGCTGATGACCGCGCCGCCGCGGTCGGCTTCGAACTCGCGCGCGCGGGAGATCGCCATCTGGATCAGCGATGCCGCCAGCGGCGCGAGGATCGCCACGGCAATCCCGGCGATCGGGTTGACCGGCCGGCCTTCCTCATCGCGCCCGCCGAAGAACACCGCGAAGTTGGCCAGCGCCGAGATCGCGCCGGCCATGGTGGCCGAGAGGGTGGAGATCAGGATGTCGCGGTGCTGCACGTGCGCCAGCTCGTGCGCCATCACGCCGCGCAGCTCGCGCTCGCTCAGGATGTTGAGGATGCCGGTGGTGGCCGCGACCGCCGCATGCTCCGGGTTGCGGCCGGTGGCAAAGGCGTTGGGCTGGGCCTCGTCGATCAGGTAGACGCGCGGCATCGGCAGGCCGGCGCGCGCCGCCAGCTCCTGCACCATGCGGTAGAACTGCGGCGCGGTGGTCTCGCTGACTTCCTGCGCGTTGTACATGCGCAGGACCATCTTGTCGGAGAACCAGTACGAGAAGAAATTCATGCCCAGCGCGAACAGCAGCGCCAGCATCATCCCGCTGCGTCCGCCGATCATGCCGCCGATGACGATGAACAGCGCGGTGATCGCTGCCATCAGCATGAAGGTCTTGATCCAGTTGAACATGGGGGCGTGGCTCCTGTGGGTCCGTACGTTCGAGTCTCTTAGATCGCGCTAAGCGCTGAAAATTCAAGGGGTTGCGCGGTATTTCGCCGCATCCGGCCAGGGCCGCCGCCGCGCGTCACCGGGTCGTGAACGCCAGCCGCGCCCCCAGCCCGATGAACGCCGTCCCGACAACGCGGTCGAGCCAGCGCTTGATGCCCGGCTTGCCCGCCACCCGGCGCGTGACGCTGGCCGCCACCCAGGCGACCAGGCTGTTCCATGCCGTCGACATCGCGATGAACACCGCCCCCAGCACCAGAAACGCCGCCGCCTTGTGGCGCGCGCCCGGATCGACGAACTGCGGGAAGAACGACAGGAAGAACAGCACCACCTTCGGATTCAGCACATTGGTCAGGAACCCCTGCATGAACAGCGCACGCAGCGGACGGCGGGCAGTGGCGACCGCTTCCGCCACGGGCGCGTCGTCGAGTCCGGCCGGCGCCAGCAGCATGCGGCCGCCCAGATAGATCAGATACGCCGCGCCGATCGCCTTGATCACCGTGAACGCCACGGCCGACGCGGCCAGCAGCGCCGTCAGCCCGAAGGCCACCGCCAGCACGTGCACGCAGCACCCCGCCGACACCCCCAGGCTCGACATCAGCCCCGCCGCGCGCCCCTGCGACACACTGCGCCCGACGATGTAGGCGGTGTCCGGCCCGGGCGTCATGTTGAGCAGGAGCACGGCCAGCATGAAGACCGGCAGGTTGATGATGCCCAGCGTACTCATGGCGGCAATCCTCCCAGGCAAGACAGCGGGAAATTCAGGCGCGCGAAGCGAAGCGCTGACCCGACCGGATCGGCAAACCCTGCAGGAATTCGCGCGCGGGCAGGCGCTTGCCGCCCGGCTTCTGCAACTGTGTCACACGCAGCGCACCGGCGCCACAGGCGATCACCACGCCATCGGCATCGGCCGCGAGCACGGTGCCGGGCTGCGCGTCGGCGGGCCGGTCGGGCAGGGCCTCGGCCTGCCAGAACTTGATGGTCACCCCGTCCAGTTCGGCCGACGCGCCAGGAAACGGGTTGAAGGCATGGACCTGCCGCAGCAGCGCGGCCGACTGCCGCGACCAGTCCAGCGCCGCCTCCTCCTTGGCGATCTTCTCGGCATAGGTGATGCCCTCCGCCGGCTGCGGCGTGGCGGGCAGGCTGCCGTCCTGCGCCAGCCTGGCGAGCGCCTCCACCACCATGCGGCCGCCGAGCGCCGCCAGCGTGTCGTGCAACGTGCCGGTGGTGTCGGTCAGGCCGATCGGCACGTGCTCCATGGCGATCATGTCGCCCGTGTCCAGGCCCGCGTCCATCTGCATCAGCGTGATGCCGGTCTCGGCGTCACCGGCCTCGATTGCGCGGTGGATCGGTGCGGCGCCTCGCCAGCGCGGCAGCAGCGAGCCATGGATATTGATGCAGCCGAAGCGCGGCAGGTCCAGCACCTCCTGCGGCAGGATCAGCCCGTAGGCCGCCACCACCATCACGTCCGGCTGCTGGGTGGACAGCGCGTCGATCGCCGCGGCCGCCTCCTGCGGAGACTTGCCGGTGCGCCGCAGCGACGGCGGCTGCAGGATCGGCCCCAGCCCATGGGACACGGCGTACTGCTTGACCGGGCTGGCCTGCAGATGCAGGCCGCGCCCGGCCGGGCGGTCCGGCTGGCTCAGCACGGCGACGACGGGAAGGCCGGCCTGGTGGATCGCCGCCAGGGCGATCTGCGCGAACTCGGGCGTGCCGGCGAACGCAACGCGTAGCGTGGAAGTCATGGATCGGAAAGGGCAGGAAAGCGCGCCGCGCCCACGGCGCCGGGGTTATGGGCGACCGCGGTGCTGCGTATCGGTCAGCGGCACGACCGGTTCGGGCGCGGGCAGGGCCTCCGCCACACTGGTGCTGCGCCGCTGGAACAGCGAAAAGGTTTCATTGGTGTCGCCCGGACGGCTGCCGCGCCACACCAGTTCCCAGTCGTCGCCATGCGGGCGGCGGCTGTGCTCCGGCCGCTTTTCGAGCACGAGCATCTGGTCGCAGGTGCGCGCCGCCGGGTTGGGCCGGTGCTCATCGCCGGTGCCGCTATGGCCGAGCAGCCACTTGACCGGACGCACGCCGGTCTCGTAATGCATCAGTGCGCGCTCGCTCTCGCCCATGCCGCGCGTGGCCACGCAGACCTGCGCCGACTCCAGCACCGGCTTGATGGCCTGGAACAGCGGACGGTAGCTGCGCGCATCGTCGATCCACGGCATCAACAGGGTGCCCAGCAGCCCCCAGACCAGGCCGATGCCGGCCGCCCACGCCACCACGCCCGAACGCGCCGGGCGCAGCCACATGCACACCGCCCACAGCACCGTCATGCCCACCGCCGCCAGCACGGCCACGGGATGCACCAGCATGTCGTACGGCAACGGCAGCACCCGGCCAAGCGCCTTGGCCAGCCAGCCCGGCAGCCACGCGCCGCTGCTGCTCACCAGCGCCGCCCACACGCCCCAGACCACCAGCGCCATCGCCGCAAACAGCGCAACCAGCGCGCCCCAGATGCGCGCGCGCCATGCCGGCGGCATCAGCAGCAGCATGGGCGCGCCCAGCAGCGCGAGCGCCGGTTGCAGCGGCATCAGATAGACATCGCGCAGCACCGCCGAGCGCAGCACCACGGCCAGCGTCGCCAGCACGAACAGCGCCACCACCAGGTGCCCCTGGTACGGCAGCAGCCATGCCGCGCGCGCGCCGCGTCCGCGCTGGCGCGCCAGCTTCCACAGCGACACGCCCAGCACGCCCAGCGCCGGCCAGACCGCCGGCGTGCCGGTCAGGAGGATCGATCGGACCGTGACCTCCAGCGAGCTCTTCTCGCCGCCCAGATGGGTGAAGCCGAAGAAGCGGCCGATATTGTTGATCCAGAACCACTCGATAAAGAGGTCCGGCGACGCGCGCCAGAAGAGCACCGGCCAGATCAGCAGCCACGGCGAGGCCGCCAGCAGCGACACCAGATAGAAGCGCCACGCCTGCCGGCTGCGGAAGTCGGGCAGCAGCGCCATCGCCACCACGACCGTCAGCGCGAACAGCCCCGGCACCAGCACGCCCTTGCCGAGGAAGGCCACGCCCAGGCCGGTGCCGAACCACAGCGCCGGCCGCATCACCTCCACGCCATCCGCGCCGCCCGCCTCGCAGGCTTTGGCATAGCGCACCAGACCGTACAGCGCGAGCGCGGTGCCGGCCAGTTGCGGCACATCAGCGATGAACTTGTGGATGTGCTCCGTCAGCCCGATACAGCCCACGAACAGCAGCAGGGCGCCAAGCGCATAGTCGCGCAGCACGGTGCTGCCGGCATCCAGGCCGGCCACCCGGCGCTCGGCCAGCGTCGGCGCGGGCCCCCGCGCCAGTTGCGCGCCGATCCGCATGCGCCAGTCGCGGGCTTCGGCGCGCAGCAGGCGGGCGGTCCGCCAGACCGCCAGGCAAGTCAGCCCCATCCAGAACAGCACGGCCAGCCGCACGGCCTCGTGCGGCGGCAGCTCGGGCACCGCCAGCGCGGCCAGTGCGCCGCTCCAATACATCAGCGGCGGCTTCTCGACGAAGGGCTCGAATGCCACATTGGGCACGATCCAGTCACCGCGCTCGATGATGTTGAGCACGATGCCGAACGAGTACGGCTCATCGGCCTTCCACGGCGCACGCCAGAAGGTGCCGGCAATGAAGTAAGCGGCCACCATCAGCATGATGGCCCAGCGCCAGTGGCGTACCAGCCGCAGCGGCAGACGGCGCGAAGCGGCACCGCCGTCGGATTCGGACAGCGTCATCAACGGCACGGAACGGGGGTGCGCTTCAGCGTCGGGCGTCACGGAATTCAGCGCGCGCGCTCGAACTGGTGCTTCTTGAGCTTGATCTTGATGCGGTTCTGCTTGAGCGGCGACAGGTACTCGACGAACACCTTGCCCATCAGATGATCCATCTCGTGCTGGATGCAAACCGCCAGCAGCCCGTCGGTTTCCAGCTCGAAGGATTCGCCCTTCTCGTTGAGCGCACGCACGCGCACACGGTCCGGCCGCTCCACCTTGTCGTAGATGTCGGGCACCGACAGGCAACCTTCGTCCCAGACCTTGCGCGCATCGCTCGCCCAGACGATCTCCGGGTTGATGAAGACGCGCAGCTCGTCGCGCGATTCCGATATGTCGATCGTGATCACCCGCTCGTGCACGTCGACCTGCGTGGCGGCCAGGCCGATGCCGGGCGCGTCATACATCGTCTCGGCCATATCGGCCACCAGCTTGCGGATGCGGTCGTCCACGACGGCCACCGGCTTGGCGACTTTGTGCAGCCGCGGATCGGGGTATTGCAGGATATTCAGTAGGGCCATGATGCTTGGCAACAACGGTTGCGGAAGGCCACGCAGACGGCAGATCGCCGTCAATTGCGGTCGCTTCGAATGTCATGCAGAATCGGGGGCGCTATCCGCCACATGGCTTAGGAAAAAGCCTGACGAACGTTCGATGCCACACCCCTCTCGCTGCGACACGCAAGCGCGCAGCGGCGGCGGTCGGGCGTCGGACACTACGTACGCGGACCACTCGCCGATTCTTCAAAGAATAATGCGCCATCGTAACACACCGATGCTGTCCAAGCCCGCCATGAAACCGCGCCAGTCTTACGTTTGCGCCCTCTCAGCGGTTGCCGCGGCAGCACTGTTCTGCGCGGGCGCCACGCACGCCGCCGAGCAGACTGTCTCGCCGGCACAACAGGCGCAGGCCACGGCGGCCGCGCAGGCCGGAATCCCCGAATCCGCCCTCTCGCCCAAAGCGCCCACGCAATACACCGTGCGCCGCGGCGACACGCTGTGGGCCATCTCCGGCAAGTACCTCAAGCAACCGTGGCGCTGGCCCGAGCTGTGGGGCATGAACCGCCAGCAGATCCGCAACCCGCACCTGATCTATCCGGGCCAGATCCTGTACCTGCACCATGCCAACGGCCGCGCCTGGCTGTCGAGCTCGCCGGCCTCCGCCGAGGGCAGCACGGTGCGCCTGTCGCCGCACACGCGCGTGGCCGGCCAGGACGGCGACGCCATCTCCAGCATTCCCGCTTCGGTCATCGAACCGTTCCTGACCCAGCCGATCGTGGTGGATGAAGCAACGCTGGCCACGCCGGCACGCATCTTCGAACTGCCGGAGGCGCGCGTCTATATGGGCAAGGGCGAAAACGCCTACGCCCGCGGCCTGCCCGACGGCGAAGCCGGCCAGCCCGGCACCGTGTGGCAGGCATATCGCCCGGTCAAGCCGCTCAAGGATCCGGTCACCGGTACCGTGCTCGGCTACGAAGCCGACTTCCTCGGTACCCTGCGCGTGGTGCGCGCGGCCACCGGCCCGCAAGCCGTCTCCAAGATGGAAGTGCTGTCGTCCAAGGAAGAGATGGGTGTCGGCACCCACCTGATGCCGGTGCCGGCGCGCGAACCGGTGCACTACTCCCCGCATGCGCCGGAAGGCGAAATCCGCGGCGCGATCGCCAAGGTCACCGGCGGGGTGCAGTTCGGCGGGTCCGACCAGGTGGTCGTGCTGAACATCGGCAGCGCCAACGGGCTCGAGCCGGGCCATGTACTGGCGCTGTCGCGCGCGGGCAAGGTGGTCAACGACACGACCGCGGGCAACGAGCGCGTGCAGCTGCCCGAGGAGCGTTATGGCCTGGCCTTTGTGTTCCGCGTGTTCGAGCACGTGGCCTATGCGCTGGTGACGGATGCGTCGAACACGGTGGAAGTGGGCGATGCAGCCATCAGCCCGACGACACAGCCCTGACGTCACGCCTTCCTGATCTGATTTGATCGATGCCTCACAGGTCGCGGCGCCCGCCGCGACCGCTCCCGCCGATTCCCTCGACGCCACGCGCGACCCCGCCGAGCTGGCCGCCTGGCTGCGGCTGACGGAAACGCCAGGCATCGGCCCCGTCGCCGCACGGCAACTGCTGGCCGCCTTCGGGCTGCCCCAGGACATCTTCCGTCAATCCTATGCGGCACTCGCCAAGGTGCTGCCTGAACGACAAGCGCGCGCGCTGCTGGCCGAGCCGGACGAAGCGCTCGCCGCGCTGATCGAGCGGACCGCCGCCTGGGCCGCCGAACCGGGCAATGCCATCTTCACGCTGGCCGACCGTGGCTACCCGCCGCGGCTGCTGGAACTCCCCGATCCGCCGACGCTGCTGTATGCCAAGGGCGATGTCTCGCTGCTGCGGGCTGCGGCGGTGGGCGTGGTCGGCGCGCGCAGCGCCACCGCGCAGGGCCTGGAGAACGCCCGTGCCTTCGCGCAGGCGCTGTCCGCCGCCAACGTGACGATCATCTCGGGGCTGGCGCTGGGCATCGATGCCGCCGCGCACGACGGCGCGCTGACCGGGCCCGGCAACACCATCGCGGTGGTCGGCACGGGGCTGGACATGGTCTACCCTGCCCGGAACCGGGCCCTGGCACACCGCATCGCCGAGGCCGGGCTGATCCTGTCGGAGTACCCGCTCGGCATGGGCGCACGGGCCGAGAACTTCCCGCGCCGCAACCGGCTGATCGCCGGGCTCGCGCGCGGACTGCTGGTGGTGGAGGCGGCCGCGCAATCCGGTTCGCTGATCACCGCCCGGCTGGCCGCCGAGCAGGGGCGCGATGTATTCGCCATTCCCGGCTCGATCCATTCGCCGCTGGCCAAGGGCTGCCACCTGCTGATTAAGCAGGGCGCCAAACTGGTCGAGACGGCGGCCGACATCCTGGAAGAACTGGGCTGGAGCCGCACACCGGCGCCAGCGACACGGACACCGCGTACGGCCGCCCAGGCTTCGGCCCCCGCATCCGCCCCGGCCGCACGTCCGGCGGCAACAGCGGCGGAAACCGCGTTGCTCGATGCGCTCGGCTTCGACCCAGTCGACCTCGACACCCTGTGCGAACGCACCTGCCAGACCGCGGCCAGCCTGTCGGCACAACTGCTGGCGCTGGAACTGGCAGGCCACATCGAGCGCCAGCCGGGCGGACGCTTTCTGCGACTGCCGTAGCACCTGTCTACAATAGGGCGACCTTTTTACCGACCGCCCCATGCCGCTGCTCTCCCCCGACACCGACGCCGACGCACTGCACGCCCGCATCCGCGCGGGCGACCTGCTGATCGCCTGCCTGTGCGCGGAGTGGTGCGGCACCTGCCGCAGCTACCGCGCCACCTTTGCAGACCTGGCTGCGCGCTATCCGCAGCACTGCTTCGTGTGGGTGGATGTCGAAGACCACGCCGACGCGCTGGGCGATCTCGACGTCGAGAACTTCCCGACGCTGCTGCTCCAGCGCGGCCGGGAGAACGGCCGGGTGTTGTTTTTCGGTCCGGTGCTGCCGCACGCGGGCGTGGTCGAGGGACTGCTGTCGCGCGACCTGGCGTCGGCCCAAGCGGTGCCCGTGGCGCCGGATTTGCGTGGCTGGTTATTGCACGCGGCTTGACGCAGGGCTCTTGACAAATACAAGAGATGTAAGCGCCGCTCTATTGCGCCTGCCAAGGAACCGCGCTTATGATTGGCGGCCGAATTCTGGGCAGCCGCCCAATCTTGCGCGGCAACAGGCGCCGACGACACTTGAAGTCGGCGAGTGGAGCCATAAGACTCTACAAAACCTACGCGAATGGTCGCTAATAATAGAAGCGACCCCATTTTGACCCGATTGCTTGCGCTCACATGTCCAAGGCTCTGATCATTGCCGAAAAACCGTCGGTCGCCGCCGATATTGCGCGCGCGCTGGGTGGCTTCACCAAGCACGACGAGTACTACGAAAGCGACGACCACGTCCTTTCGTCGGCGGTCGGCCACCTGGTCGAAATCGCGGCCCCCGATGAATACGAAGTCAAGCGCGGCAAATGGAGCTTCGCGCACCTGCCGGTGATCCCGCCGCACTTCGACCTGCGCCCGATCGCCAAGTCGGAATCGCGGCTGAAGGTGCTGACCCGGCTGATCAAGCGCAAGGACGTCACCAGCCTCATCAACGCCTGCGACGCGGGGCGCGAGGGCGAATTGATCTTCCGCCTGATCGCGCAGCACGCCAACACCAAGCTGCCGATCCAGCGGCTGTGGCTGCAGTCGATGACGCCGCAGGCCATCCGCGACGGCTTTGCCCAACTGCGCAGCGACAACGAGATGCTGCCGCTGGCCGACGCCGCCCGCTGCCGCTCCGAGGCCGACTGGCTGGTCGGCATCAATGGCACGCGCGCCATGACCGCCTTCAACAGCAAGGGCGGCGGCTTCTTCCTGACCACCGTGGGCCGCGTGCAGACGCCGACGCTGTCGATCGTGGTCGAGCGCGAAGAGAAGATCAAACGCTTCGTCCCGCGCGACTACTGGGAAGTGCGCGCCGAGTTCATCGCCGCGGCCGGCCTGTACGAGGGCCGCTGGTTCGACCCGAAGTTCAAGAAGAGCGAGTTCGACCCCGAGCAGCGCGAATCGCGGCTGTGGAGCGAGGCCGAAGCCCTGAGCATTGTCGCCGCATGCCGCGACAAGCCGGGCACGGTCACCGAAGAGTCGAAGCCGTCGACGCAGATGTCGCCGGCGCTCTTCGACCTGACCAGCCTGCAGCGCGAGGCCAACGGCCGCTTCGGCTTCTCGGCCAAGAACACGCTGGGCCTGGCACAGGCACTGTATGAAAAGCACAAGGTCCTGACCTACCCGCGGACGGATTCGCGCGCGCTGCCCGAAGACTACCTGGGCACGGTGCGCCAGACGCTGGACATGCTGGCCGACAGCTCGCACAACTATCTGCCGCACGCGAAGAAGATCCTCGCCAGCCAGTGGGTCAAGCCCAACAAGCGGATCTTCGACAACAGCAAGATCAGCGATCACTTCGCCATCATCCCCACGCTGCAGGCGCCGAAGAACCTGTCGGAGCCCGAGCAGAAGCTGTACGACCTGGTGGTGCGCCGCTTCCTCGCGGTGTTCTTCCCGGCAGCCGAATACCTGGTCACCACACGCGTGACCGAGATGGCGGGCCATCACTTCAAGACCGAAGGCAAGGTCCTCGTGAACGCGGGCTGGCTGGTGGTCTACGGCCGCGAATCGCAAGGCAAGGACGACAAGGAAAGCGGCAACCTGGTGCCGGTGGCCAAGGACGAGAAGGTCAAGACCGACAAGGTCGAGCCGGTCAGCCTGACCACCAAGCCGCCCGCGCGCTACAACGAAGCGACGCTGCTGTCGGCCATGGAAGGCGCCGGCAAGCTGGTCGATGACGACGCGCTGCGCGAAGCCATGGCCGGCAAGGGCCTGGGCACGCCGGCCACGCGCGCCGCCATCATCGAAGGGCTGCTGACCGAGAAATACCTGCTGCGCGAAGGCCGCGAGCTGATCCCCACCGCCAAGGCGTTCCAGCTGATGACGCTGCTGCGTGGCCTGGGCGTGGAAGAACTGACGCAGGCCGAACTGACCGGCGAGTGGGAGCACAAGCTCGCCCAGATCGAGCGCGGCCGCCTGGCGCGCGACGAGTTCATGCGCGAGATCGCGCAGATGACGCAGCAGATCGTCAAGCGCGCCAAGGAATACGATAGCGACACCATCCCCGGCGACTACGCGACGTTGTCCACGCCATGCCCGCAGTGCGGCCACGTGGTCAAGGAGAACTACCGCCGCTTCGCTTGCAGCCACTGCGATTTCTCGATCAGCAAGATCCCGGGCGGGCGCCAGTTCGAACTGGAAGAAGTCGAGGAACTGCTGATCAACAAGACCATCGGTCCGCTGCAGGGCTTCCGCAGCAAGATGGGCCGGCCGTTCGCGGCCATCCTCAAGCTGGCGCAGGAAGACGGCCACTGGAAGATGGAGTTCGACTTCGGCCAGAACGACGGCGACGAAGACGGCGAGCCGGTCGATTTCAGCGGCCAGGAAAGCGTCGGGCATTGCCCCAAGTGCAGCGGCAATGTCTACGAGCACGGCCTGAAGTACGTGTGCGAGAACGCGGTCGCCCAGCCCAAGACGTGCGACTTCACCACCGGCAAGATCATCCTGCAGCAGGAGATCAGCCGCGAGCAGTTGCACAAGCTGCTCGCCGAGGGCAAGACCGATCTGCTGACCGGCTTCAAGTCGGCGCGCACGGGCCGAGTCTTCAAGGCGTTCCTGGTCAAGCAGCCGGACGGCAAGATCGGTTTCGAGTTCGAGCCGCGCGGCGAGGGCAAGGCCGCCGCCAAGAAGACCACGACGGCAGCCAAGAAGACCGCGGCAGCCAAGGCACCGGCCAAGACAGCCACCAAGACGGCCGCCAAGAAGAGCACGGCAGCGGCCAAGAAGACCCCTGCGCGCAAGAAGGCGGCCGCCGAGGCCGACGAGGAAAGCACCAGCGAAACCTGACCTTGGCCGTCGGCCAGGCCGGCATCGATGCAAAAAAAACGGGAGGACAGTGTGCCTCCCGTTCTGCTTTGGGCGCCGCCTGAATCGGCCGGCTGCGCGCTTATGCGGCCTCGGTCAGCGCGCGGCCGGCGCGGGCCTCGCTCTGCTTGACCTCCATCGCCTGGGCCAGCATGTAGTCGATGAAAGTGCGCACCTTGGTCGGCAGGAACTTGCGGCTCGGGTAGACCAGCGACAGCGATCGGTGCGGCAGCTTGTACTGCGGCAGCACGCGCACCAGCCGCCCCGACTCCAGATCCGGCCGCGCCATGTACGACGACAGGATGGCGATCCCCATGTCGGCCAGCACCGCGCGGTGCATCAGCTCGGCGTTGCTGGTCACCAGCGACGGCTGCACCGGCACCGCGATCGACTGGCCGTCCGGCGCCGTCATCTCCCACTCGTGCCGCAGCTGCGGATGCCACATGGCGATCACGCGGTGGTCGGCGATGTCTTCGGCGCGCTGCGGCGTGGAGTGCTGGCGCAGGTAGGCGGGGGTGGCCGCCATGACCATCTCGGCGGAGATCATCCGGCGCGCCACTAGGTGCGAGCCCAGGCCGAGCTCCGACACCATGATGCCGACGTCGCGCCCATCCTCGACGATGTCGATCGGGCGGTCCGACAGTGCCACGTCGAAGGTCACCTCGGGGTAGAGCTGCTGGAAGCGCGCCAGCAGCATCGGCAGCACGTGCAGCCCGAACATGACCGGCGCGACGATGCGCAGGCTGCCGACCAGCGCCTGGCTGCGCGATGTGGCCAGCGATTCGGCTTCATCGATGTCCAGCAGGATCTGCTGACAGCGCTGCAGATAGGTCTCGCCCACGTCCGTCAGCGACAGGCTGCGCGTGGTGCGGTTGAGCAGGCGTGTGCCGAGATGGGCCTCCAGGTCGGCCACATAGCGCGTGACCACGGCATTGGACATCGACAGATGCTGCGCCGCCCGGGCAAAGCTGCCGAGCTCCACCACCTTGGAGAACACGCGCATCGACTGCAAGCGATCCATTCCAGCCTCTCACATGATTTGTTGTCAAAAATAGAGCAAATCTTTTTCGACTTCAAATTTTGGTATTGGACCAAGCAATTTATCGCGCGGAATGGCGCATTGGATGTGAGCACACGCTCCTGTGTATCAACACGCACTCGTTGCATACCTCGCGCAGATCGCGAGGAAACCGGCCTCCCGCTTCTCACCGATTGACGTAGCAGCGGATTTGCGACGAAACTCTTACCGTACGGTAGATTTTTATGGGGTCCACGCGGCGCAGGATCGCATTCCGCCCGTCTTCGGGATGGAACGGCCTTTTGCGCAAATCGGGGCGGCAACCGGAAGCGGCGGTTGCCATACTTGAGTGATGGAGACCATTGAAACCCACCGTCACGAGCGCCCCGGATCGAGGGCTGCCAGCACACAGCCGGCGCGTCGCCCAGCGGCGACACCGGACCGAGGAGACACACCATGACCGTCCAGAACCGCGAACCGGTCGAGTATCTCGCGGGCGAGATGCCGCTGCACCGCTATTGCGCGCATCACGCCACGCAGACTCCCGAGCGCATCGCTCTGCTGTGGTACGGCCGCACGATCTGCTGGCGCGAGCTCGATCAGCTGTCGACACGGCTGGCCGTGCAGTTCAAGCGGCTCGGCGTGGCGCGTGGGGACCGTGTCGCCCTGTTCCTGCAGAACTGTCCGCAGGCCATCCTGGCGCACCTGGCCGCCGCCAAGCTGGGCGCCGTCGCGGTGCCATGCCTGCCGCTGTCGCGCCAGCATGAACTGCGCGACCAGCTGGCCGATTGCGGCGCCAAGGTCCTGGTTGCCGCGGCCGACCTGATGCCCATCGTAGAGGCCGCGCGGCCGGGCACTTCGGTCGCCACCGTCATCACCACGCGCTATGCCGACTTGCAGCCGGCGCAGCCCGCCTGCCGCAAGGCGCTGGCGGTGCCGCCCGAGTTGATCGCCGCCGATATCGCGTCGGCCCCGGTGGGCCGGGGCCAAGCCGGCGGCAGCGGCCAGTTCGACCTCATGCGGCTGCTGGGTGAGCCGGTGGACGTAGCCGAGCGCAATGCCGTCGCCGCGATCCAGGTCGACCTGGACGAGGTGGCGCTGATGGTCTATACGTCCGGCACCACCGGGCGCCCCAAGGGGGCCATGCTCACCCACCGCAATGCGCTGTACAAGACCGCCGTGACCGTGCAGACGAGCGGCATCCACGCCGCCGACGTGCTGCTGGCGGCGGCGCCGCTGTCGCACATCGCCGGCATGCTGATGGGCATGAACCTCATGCTGTATGCGGGCGCGCCGACCATCCTGCTGTATCGCTTCGACCCGCTGGCCGTGCTGCAGGCGATCGACCGCTATCGCGTCACTTGGTGGTACAGCATGACGCCGATGAATCTGGCGGTGATGGCGCATCCCGAGGCCGGGCAGTACCGCATGGCCTCGCTGATCGGCAACCCGTGTACCAGTTTCGGCGCGCCGCTGACCGAGGCGATCGCCGATCGATGGCGCGCCTTCGCGGGGCCGCAATGCCGCATCTATGAAGCGGCCTACGGCCTGTCGGAAACGCATACCTGCGACGCCGTCATGCCGCCCGATGCCCCCCGCTGGGGCTGGCACGGCAAGATCGTGCCGCAGACCGAGGTTCGCATCGTCGATCCGCACACCGGCGCCGAACTGCCGCCGGGCCGGTCAGGCGAAATCACGATCCGCAGCCCAGGCGTCTTTCGCGGCTACTGGCGGCGCGACGACGCCACCCGGGCCGCGATGCAGGATGGCTTCCTGCGCACCGGCGACATCGGCCAGGTCTCGCCCGATGGCTACCTGCAATGGCAGGGCCGCATCAAGGAACTGATGAAGGTGTCGGGCTACAGCGTGTTCCCGGAAGACGTGGAGGCGCTGCTGTCGCGCCACCCGGCCATCCGGCAGGTGGCCGTGACACCGACGCCGGACCCGGACAAGGGCGAGGTGGTCTGCGCCCACATCGTGCGCCTGAGCGGCATGGCGCTCACCGAAGCCGAGCTGATCGCCTGGTCGCGCGAGAACATGGCGCCGTACAAGGTGCCGCGCCGGGTGAAGTTCCACGACGCGCTGCCGGCCACGGCCACCGGCAAGGTGCTGCGGCGACTGTTGCGGGAAGAGGCGGCGGTGGCGGCCTGAACGCGGCGGCCGGGGCGGGCGGGCGGCGCCGCTACGTCTGCACGAAGCGCTTCTGCCGCGCGATGCTCATCAGGATGCCCAGCCCCATCCCCAGCGTGACGAGCGCGGTGCCGCCGTAGCTGACGAGCGGCAGCGGCACGCCCACCACCGGCAGGATGCCGCTCACCATGCCCATGTTGACGAAGGCGTAGGTGAAGAAGATCAGCGTGATCGACCCGGCCAGCAGACGACCGAACAGCGTGCCCGCGTTGGCGGCGATGACCAGCCCGCGCAGGATCAGCAGCAGGTACAGGAACACCAGGATCGCGTTGCCGACCAGCCCGAACTCCTCGGAATAGACCGCGAAGATGAAGTCGGTGTGCTTCTCGGGGATGAACTCCAGGTGCGTCTGCGTGCCCTTGAGCCAGCCCTTGCCGGTCACCCCGCCCGAGCCGATCGCGATGATCGACTGGATGGTGTGGAAGCCCTTGCCGAGCGGATCGGTGGTCGGGTCGAGCAGCGTGCAGATGCGGTGCTGCTGGTAGTCGTGCAGGATCGGCCAGTTGACGCCCGGCGCGCAGATGCTCGACTCGAACGACACCACCAGCGTCACCGCCGTCACGGCGATCACCATCACCGGCACGATCAGCCGCCACGACAGCCCCGCGAAGTAGATCACGTAGATACCCGCGGCCAGCACCAGCAGTGCCGTGCCCAGGTCGGGCTGCTTGGCGATCAGGCCGACCGGCACCAGCAGCAGCACGGCGGCGGCGAGGTAGTCATACCAGTGGATCACCCCCTCGCGCTTCTGGAAGTACCACGCCAGCATCAGCGGCATGGCGATCTTCATGATCTCGGAGGGCTGCACCACCACGCCGATGTTGAGCCAGCGCCGCGCACCCTTGCGGATCAGCCCGAACATCGCCACGCCGATCAGCAGGGCCACGCCCGCGGTGTAGAGCGGTACGGCAAAGCGCATCAGCGTCTGCTGCGGCAGGTTGGCGATGATCCACATCACCACGAACGACAGCAGGATGTTGCGCACCTGGTCTTCCACCCGGCCGGGCATGTCGATGGCCGCCGAGTACAGGGCGATCAGCCCCGTGCCGAGCAGCAGGAAGACGATCAGCGCCAGCGGCTTGTCGAAGCCGGTGAAGAGCGATTTGATGACGTTGAATGCGCGGCGCTTGTCCATGGTGCGTTCCTCAAGCGCGAGAGTCAGGGAGCGGCCCGTGCCGGTTTGGGCGCAGGCTTGGGATTGGGCTTGACCGCGGGCTTGCGGTCCTTGGGCGAGGCGGCCGGCGCGGAAGCCGGTGCCGCCGGCAGGTTGTGGCCGCGCGGGCTCGGCAGGTCGGGGGCGGGCTGGACGTGCGACAGCGCCTGCAGCACCTGGGCGTCCAGCGTGGCCGGGGCGACCGCCTGGGCGCTGGTGCCGGCCTCGCGCAGGGCGGGCGCGACCAGATCGGGCGACATCGCCAGCGCGCCGGCCGCCACGGCCGAAGCACCCGGCGCGGACGCGCCGCCCGCCGTGGCCGCATCGGCAGCCTGCACGCCCGACGCTGCGGCGGCCAGGGCCGCGCTCTGCGCCACCGCCTTTGCGGCGGCCTGCGGCGTGGCCGTGGCGCTGGCGATGGTGGCGGTCTTGCCGGTGGAGAACACGCTCGGCGTATCGACCGGCGGCTGCGGCTGAACCTTGGGCGCGATGGCCGCCAGCTCGGCCGGCCACTTGCCCTGCAGATAGTAGTCGAACACCGCGCGCGCGATCGGCGCGGCCGAGGTGGCGCCGAAGCCCGCGTTCTCGACGATCAGCGCCACCGCGATCTTCGGGTGGTCGGTCGGGGCGAAGGCCTCGAACAGCGCGTGGTCGCGCTTGTTTTCGGGAATGGCATGGTGGTTGTACTTCTCGCCCTTGCCGAGCGAGAACACCTGCGCCGTGCCGGTCTTGCCCGCCGCGGCATATTGCGCGCCGGCAAACGCCTTGGCCGCCGTGCCGGCCTGGACCACCCCGGCCATCGCACGCTTGATCACGTCGATGTTGGCCTGCTTGAGCGGAATCCGGTAGCTCTCGGTCGGCACCGTCAGCGTGCGGGCCTTGTTGATGGAATCCTCGACGGCCTTGACCAGGTGGGGCTTCATCACGCCGCCGTTGTTGGCCAGCGTCGCCACCGCGTGCGCCAACTGGAGGATGGTGAAGTTGTTGTAGCCCTGGCCGATGCCCAGCGAGATGGTTTCGCCGTCGTACCACTTCTGCTGCTCGGGACGCTTGTAGGCTTTGCGCTTCCAGTCGGTGGAGGGCAGGATGCCGGTGCGCTCGCCCTCGATGTCGATGCCGGTGACCTGGCCGAAGCCGAGCGGCTTCATGAAATCGTGGATGGCGTTGACGCCCATGTCGTTGGCGAGCTTGTAGTAGTACGTGTCGCACGACACCACGATGGAGCGATACATGTCGACCCAGCCGTGGCCGCCCGGCACGTCGTCGCGGAAGGTGTGGTTGCCCAGCGTGAACGAGCCGGGATCGGCCATGCCCCATTGCGGCGTGCGCTTGCCCAGCTCCAGCGCGGCCAGCGCCATGAACGGCTTGTAGGTCGAGCCCGGCGGATACGTGCCGCGCAGCGGGCGGTTCAGCAGCGGCTTGTCGGGCGAGCCGTTCAGCTCGCTCCAGGTGGCGCTGTCGATGCCTTCGATGAAGAGGTTCGGGTCGAAGGTGGGCTTGGAGACGAAGGCGAGGATGTCGCCAGTCTCGGGCTCGATCGCCACCAGCGCGCCGCGGCGGTTGCCGAACAGCTGCTCGGCCAGCCGCTGCAGGTTGATGTCCAGCGACAGGATCAGGTTGTTGCCGGGCGTGGCCTGCGAGGTGGACAACGTGCGGATCGGCCGCCCGCCCGCGCTGACCTCGACCTCTTCGTAGCCGGTCAGGCCGTGCAGCTCGGTCTCGTAGCTCTGCTCGATGCCGACCTTGCCGATGTACTCGGTGCCGCTGTAGTTGTTGGCGTCCTTGCGCGGATCGTAGGTGACGTTGGGCTGGCTGTTGGCGTCGCTCATGTCGTCGATGCGCTCGAGGTCGCGCTCGGAGATGCGGCCGATATAGCCGATCACGTGCGCCGCCGCCTCGCCCAGCGGGTACTGGCGGAACAGCCGGGCGTGCACGTCCACGCCGGGGAAGCGGAAGCGCTGCGCCGAGAAGCGCGCCACCTCCTGGTCGGTCAGCTGGCTGCGGATCGGCAGGCTCTCGAAGCTGCGCGCGTCTTCCATCAGGCGCTTGAAGCGGCGGCGGTCGCGTGGCTGGATGTCGATCACCTGGGCCAGCTGGTCGATGGTGTTGTCCAGCGTGTCCTGCAGCTTGGACGGAGTGATCTCCAGCGTGTAGGCCGAGTAGTTGCGCGCCAGCACCACCCCGTTGCGGTCCATGATGATGCCGCGGTTGGGCTCGATCGGCGCCACCGAGATGCGGTTGTCCTCGGCCTTGGCCGAGTACTGCTCGTGCTTGACCGACTGCAGCCAGACGAAGCGCACCAGCAGCAGCCCGAAGCACACCAGCACGAACAGCGCGGCCGCGGCCAGCCGCACGCGAAAGTGCGACAGCTCCTGTTCGACGTTGCGGATCTCGGTCATGCCTGCGGCCCGGATGCGTGCATCAGATCGGGCGCGTCTCGTCGACGCTCTCCGGGCGGCGCTGCGGCGCCAGCAGGATGGCGTTCGCGACGGGCCACAGCGCGGCTTCGATCAGCGGCGGCAGCGCCACCTGCCAATCGGGCAGGTGCGCCCCCATCAACAGGCGGATCAGGATCGGCACCGCATGCGCGAGCAGCAGCAGCGGCAGGACATGCAGCGCCTGCGACAGCACCGAGAACCACAGCACACGGCGGTGGATGGTGATGGCGAAGTACGACAGCAGCGTGTACGCCATCGCGTGCTCGCCCAGCAGGCGCGCCTCGTGCACGTCCATCAGCAGGCCCAGCAGGAAGGCCACCACCATGCCGACGCGGCGCGGCTGGTGGATGTTCCAGAACACCAGCACCAGCGCCACCAGGTCCGGGATCCACTGCAGGTGTCCCCACGGCATCAGATTGAACAGGAACGCCACCACAAAGCTGAAGGCGATGAAGCCGGGGTTGACCGGGCGCAGCAGATATTGGGGCGAGTTCATGGCGTCGCTCGCTAGCGTTTCGGCGCCGGATCGGTATCCAGCGGGTTGCCGTCGGCGTCGGTCGGTCGCGGCGGCGGGGCGTTGTCGTCGGCGGCCGGCGCGGGCACGTTGGCTTCGGCGGCGGCACGCGCGGCGCGCGCCTTCTCCTCGCGGGCATCGCGCGCGGCGTTCTTGCCCTTGGGGGCGAAGGCCGGCGCCAGGTCCGTCGGCGGCGGGAAGCCCGACTCGTACTTGACGATGAGCAGGTGCCGGTTGCTGCGGATGCCCGCCACCGGCTCGCAGATCACGCGGGAGAAGGCGGTGTCCGCCTTGCGCTCGATCTGGGCGATGCGCGCCACCGGCAGGCCGGCGGGATAGACGCCGTCCAGACCCGACGTCACCAGCAGATCGCCCTGCTGCAGGTCGGCCGAGGCGGCCATGAAGCGCAGGTCCAGCGCACCCGGGCGGGCACCGCCGAAGGCCACGCTGCGCAGGCCGTTGCGGACGACCTCCACGGGAATCGCCTGGTCCTTGTCGGTCAGCAGCGTCACCTGCGCTTCGAACAGTGACACGCGCGTCACCTGCCCGACCACGCCCCGGTCGTCGATCACCGGGTAGCCGGCGCGCACGCCGTCCCTGGTGCCGCGGTCGATGACGATGCGCTGGGTGTACGGATCACGCGCCTCGTAGAGGACTTCCGCCGGCACGGTCGGCACGGCGGCATGCTGCTTCAAGTTGAGCAGCGTGCGCAGGTTGCGGTTCTCGGCCTCCAGCTGGCTGGCGCGCAGCGACTGCTGGGCCTGGGCGACGGCCGACTCGCGCAGGGTGCGGTTGTCGGTGACGAGCCGGGTGGACGATTGCGTGTAGTCCAGCAGCGCCCGGGCGGTATCGCGCGGAATCAGCACCACGCGCTCGACCGGATACAGCACCACCGACACCACCTGCCGGACCACGCCGAGCACCGACAGGCGCGCGTCGATCACCAGCAGGGCCAGCGCAAGCGCAATCAGGGCGACCAGCCGCGCTGTCGCGGACGGGCCCTGCTTGAAAAGGGGCGGCGGGGAGTAGTCCATAACCCAGACGCTTCAGATTGACTCCCCGGGCACGCAACGGGCCCGGGTGGGGTGTGGCGCCGGGGCGGTGCTGGAGCCCGGAGCGGGCGGAGCACGGCGCACCGGCACAGTGCGCATGTCAGCGATCCGCCCAGGCCGCCTGCGCGGCCACATGAACGGATGGCAAACGGTGGCGCATCACTCGTACGAGAAGATGCTGCCGAGCTTGTCCATGCGCTCCAGCGCCATGCCGGAGCCGCGCACCACGCAGGTCAGCGGATCTTCGGCCACCAGCACCGGCAGGCCGGTTTCCTCGGCCAGCAGGCGATCCAGGTCGCGCAGCAGCGCGCCGCCGCCGGTCAGCATCATGCCGCGCTCGGCGATGTCGGCGCCCAGTTCGGGCGGCGTCTGCTCCAGCGCGATCTTGACCGACGACACGATCTGGTTGAGCGGATCGGTCAGCGCTTCCAGGATTTCGTTGGACGACACCGTGAAGGCACGCGGAATGCCCTCGGACAGGTTGCGGCCCTTGACCTCCATCTCGCGCACTTCCGAACCCGGGAAGGCGGAGCCGATTTCCTTCTTGATGGCTTCGGCGGTCTGCTCGCCGATCAGCATGCCGTAGTTGCGGCGGATGTAGTTGACGATGGCTTCGTCGAACTTGTCGCCGCCCACGCGCACCGAACCCTTGTAGACCATGCCGCCCAGCGAGATGATGCCCACCTCGGTGGTGCCGCCGCCGATGTCCACCACCATCGAGCCCGACGGCTCCGACACCGGCAGGCCGGCGCCGATCGCGGCCGCCATCGGCTCCTCGATCAGGTACACCTGCGAGGCACCGGCGCCCAGCGCCGATTCGCGGATGGCGCGGCGCTCCACCTGGGTCGAGCCGCACGGCACGCAGATGATGATGCGCGGCGACGGGCGCAGCAGCTTGCTGTCGTGCACCATCTTGATGAACTGCTTGAGCATCTGCTCGGTGACGGTGAAGTCGGCGATCACGCCGTCCTTCATCGGGCGGATCGCCTCGATGTTGCCCGGCACCTTGCCCAGCATCTGCTTGGCTTCCTTGCCGACGGCCTGGATGGTCTTCTTGGCGTTCGGGCCGCCTTCCTGGCGAATGGCGACCACGGACGGTTCGTCGAGGACGATGCCCTTGTCGCGGACGTAAATCAGGGTGTTGGCGGTGCCGAGGTCGATCGCGAGATCGTTGGAAAAATAGCTGCGCAGAAAGCCGAACATCGGATGAATCCTGTTTTCTCAAGTCATGGGACGCCCAATCGCAGAATCACGGTGCAACGGCTGCACCGATGCGCGGACGTCGCCTGGCGCTGCCATGCGGTCCGATCCTGCTACTGCGCTCCCCGGGAATGTGTCGCGGGTCCTCGTGGTGGCCGGTGGCCCCGCGCGCATCGCGCGCGCTGGAGCCTGCCGATCGCGAGCCGCCCGTCGAGGGCTGGCCCCAAGGAACCTTTGATTAAGTGTCGCCAGACCCTGCCAGCGCCGCCGGACATCGCGCCCGGGCACTTAATCAGAGGGTCCGTGACCGCACGAAAACGCCTGCTGACTTAGAAATTTAGTCGGCAATCATACCTTATAATTCGGGCGATTCGCGGGCGTTTGCGTCCAATTTTGCGGCGATTGCGCGCACCTCGCGCCTTGTTGTCGCCTTTTCGCGCACTTTGCCCCGCCCGTGGCCGCACTCACTCACTAGCTCCGATGGCACTCGAACTCTCCGACGTCAAACGCATCGCCCATCTTGCCCGCATCGAAGTCTCCGATGGCGAGGCGGCGCAGACCCTGACCCAGCTGAACCAGTTCTTCACGCTGGTCGAGCAGATGCAGGCCGTCGACACCACCGGCATCGAGCCGATGGCCCACCCGATCGAACAGGTGCAGGCCCCGGCGCAGCGCCTGCGCGAAGACGCCGTGACCGAAGCCGACCGCCGCGCCGACTACCAGCAGTGCGCGCCGTCCACCGAGGCCGGCCTGTACCTGGTGCCCAAGGTCATCGAGTAACGCATCGCCCCGAGGCGCCGACGCGCCTACCCCCGACCCTGTCCTATTTGCCGTCGCCGGCCGCTGCCGGCAGCCCATCCGAACGTATTCGATGACCGCATCCACGCTCAAAACCCTGTCCGCCCAACTCGCCGCCAAGGAAGTGTCGGCGGTGGAACTGGCGCGCCACTACCTGGCGCGCATCGAGGCGCGGGCCGACCTGAACGCCTTCATCCATGTCGACCCCGAGGCCACGCTGGCGCAGGCGCAGGCCGCCGACGCGCGCCTGGCCGCCGGCGACGCGGGGCCGCTCGCCGGCATCCCGATCGCGCACAAGGACGTGTTCGTCACGCGCGGCTGGCGCGCCACGGCTGGCTCCAAGATGCTCGACAGCTACGTGAGCCCGTTCGACGCCACCGTGGTCGAGCGCCTGGCCGCCGCCGGCATGGTGACGCTGGGCAAGACCAACATGGACGAGTTCGCGATGGGCTCGTCCAACGAGAACTCGCATTTCGGCCCGGTCAAGAATCCGTGGGATGTCGCGCGCGTGCCGGGCGGCTCGTCCGGCGGCTCGGCCGCGGCCGTAGCGGCGGACCTGGCGCCGGCCGCGACCGGCACCGACACCGGCGGCTCGATCCGCCAGCCGGCGTCGTTCTCGGGCATCACCGGCATCAAGCCGACGTATGGCCGGGTGTCGCGCTACGGCATGATCGCCTTTGCCTCGTCGCTAGACCAGGGCGGCCCGATGGCGCGCACGGCCGAAGACTGCGCGCTGCTGCTGTCGGCCATGGCCGGCTTCGACGCGCGCGATTCCACCAGCCTCGAGCCGGGCCGCGGCGGCGACGCCGAAGACTTCGGCCGCCTGCTGGGCCGGCCGCTGGAAGGCGCCGACGCCGCCCGCCCGCTGGCCGGCCTGCGCATCGGCCTGCCGCAGGAATACTTCGGCGCGGGGCTGGCCGACGACGTGCGCGCCGCCGTGCGGGCCGCGCTGGCCGAGCTGGAGACGCTGGGCGCCACGCTGGTCGACATCAGCCTGCCCAAGACCGAACTGTCGATCCCGACCTACTACGTGATCGCCCCGGCCGAGGCCTCGTCCAACCTGTCGCGCTTCGACGGCGTGCGCTACGGCCACCGCGCGGCGGAGTACCGCGACCTGGCCGACATGTACCGCAAGACCCGCGCCGAAGGCTTCGGCTGGGAGGTCAAGCGCCGCATCCTGGTCGGCACCTATGTGCTGTCGCACGGCTACTACGACGCCTACTACCTGCAGGCGCAGAAGATCCGCCGCATCATCGCGCAGGATTTCCAGAACGCGTTCGGGCAATGCGATGTGATCATGGGGCCGGTGGCGCCGACGGTGGCCTGGAAGCTCGGCGAGAAGACCGACGATCCGCTGCAGATGTACCTGGCCGACATCTTCACGCTGTCGACCAGCCTGGCCGGCCTGCCGGGCATGAGCGTGCCGGCCGGCTTCGGCGCAAACGGTCTCCCGGTTGGCTTGCAGATCATTGGCAACTATTTTGAAGAGGCACGCATGCTGCAGATCGCGCATGCGTTCCAGCAGGCGACCGACTGGCACACGCGCCAGCCGGCGGCCTGACCCCGGGGTCAGGCGACTCAACGCAATGGCGGAGGCGATCATGGCACGACGCATCGGCATGGGCGGGTTGGCGGCGTTGTCCGCCGTGGTCCTGACCGCCTGCAGTTCGATTCCGTTGCCGCTGCCTTCGCTGCCGTCCCTGCCGATCATCGGCAGGCCATCGGCGCCGTCCGCCCCGATCGCCGACCGCCGCATCGACCTGTCCGGCTCCTGCAGCCAGACCGAGGAAGACGGCTTCCGCGAACAGGCGACGCTGACCGTGGCCGACAACAACGTGAGCGCGCTGCAATGGCAGCTGTGGGTCGGCCGGCGCGGCTCGTGCCGGTTCGACCTCTCGACCTTCCAGCAGACCAAGCGGCGGCCCAGCATCGAGCTGCGCGAGCGCAACAGCAGCTGCAAGCTGATGGTCTGGCAGGACCCGCGCCGCGTCACGCTGGCGCACGCCAACTGCGAAGCGCATTGCACCCCCGGCATCTATGACGAAGCCTGGCCGGTGATGTTCGATCCGCAAACGGGACAATGCGCCCGCAACGCGCGGTGATGCGCCGGGTGCGTCGCGCATCGCGTGCCCTGTCGCGCGGGCTGGCCGGCGTGCTGCTGGCCGCGAGCGCGCTCGCCGGCGCGCAGTCCGACATGCCGGCCGCCCATGCGCCGTCGGCGGCGGAACTGGGCGTGCAGACCGTGCAGATCCCGCGCGCCGTCATGAAGGATGCCGAGGACGCGCCGCAGACGCTGACCGCGTACTGGATCGCGCCGGGCCGCAAGCGCACCGCCGGTGCGCCGGTGGTGGTCGCGCTGCACGGCTGCGGCGGCCTGTACACGCCGGCCGGCGCGGATGCCAACGCGCTCGGCGAACGCTATCGCGGCTACGCGCAATGGCTGGCCGCGCGCGGCTATGCGGTGGTGCTGCCCGATAGCTTCGGCCCGCGCGGCAAGCCGCACGGCATCTGCACCGAGCCGACGGCCGGGCGCAGCATCGACGGCACGGCGCGGCGCGCCGACATCCTGGCGACGCTGCGCTGGATTGCCGCGCAGCCCGGACTGGACACGCATCGCATCGTGCTGCTCGGCTGGTCCAACGGCGCGCAGGCGGTGCTGGACACCGTGGATGCCAGCCGCGCCTGGCCCGCCGGCACGCCGGACGTGGAGCGCGCGGTGGCGTTCGACCCCGGCTGCCTCGCCGCACTGCGGCGTCCGGCCTACCGGCTGAACGCGCCGCTGCTGCTGTTGGCCGGCGCCCGCGACGACTGGACGCCCACCGACCGCTGCCAGGCCCTGCAAAACGCGGTGCTGGCCCGCCAGCCACAGGCACGCTTCGCGCTTGAGCCGTTCGGCGGCGCTGACCCTGGCGTCGACGGCACGGCACCGCTCGCGCCGCGCAAGGACACGCCGGACGACGCGCGCCAAGGCACCGTCACGATCGGCGGCGATCCGGCGGCGCGCGAAGCGGCCTTCACGCGGCTGGGGGCATGGCTGGATAATCCGCACCCTTGAGCGCTGCCCACCCGGCGGCGGCGCGCGCACGAACACGGAACAGACCTAAGATTCACACCACAACAATCGACAGGACACACGCAACATGCAATGGGAAGTGGTGATCGGCCTCGAAACGCACGCACAGCTTTCGACCGCCTCGAAGATTTTCTCCGGCGCCTCCACCGCCTTCGGCGCGGCGCCCAACACGCAGGCCGCGCCGGTTGACCTGGCGCTGCCCGGCGTGCTGCCGGTGCTCAACAAGGGCGCCGTCGAGCGCGCCATCACGTTCGGCCTGGCCATCGGGGCCAAGATCGCGTCCAAGAGCATCTTCGCGCGCAAGAATTACTTCTACCCCGATCTGCCCAAGGGCTACCAGATCAGCCAGTACGAGATCCCGGTGGTGCAGGGCGGCACGCTGACCATCCAGGTGGAAGGCAAGAACGGCCAGCCCGGGTATGAGAAGACCGTGCAACTGACGCGTGCTCACCTGGAAGAAGATGCCGGCAAATCGCTGCACGAAGACTTTGCCGGCATGACCGGCATCGACTTGAATCGTGCCGGCACGCCGCTGTTGGAAATCGTGACCGAGCCCGACATGCGCAGCGCGGCCGAAGCCGTGGCGTATGCCAAGTCGCTGCACGCCCTGGTGATGTGGCTGGGTATCTGCGATGGCAACATGCAGGAAGGCAGCTTCCGCTGCGATGCCAACGTCTCGGTGCGCCGGGGCCCGGACGCGCCGTTCGGCACGCGCTGCGAGATCAAGAACCTGAACTCGTTCCGCTTCCTGGAAGAGGCCATCAACTACGAAGTGCGCCGCCAGATCGAACTGATCGAGGACGGCGGCACCGTGGTGCAGGAAACCCGCCTGTACGATCCGGACCGCAAGGAAACGCGCTCGATGCGCAGCAAGGAAGACGCGCACGACTACCGCTACTTCCCCGACCCCGACCTGCTGCCGCTGATGATCGGCGCCGACTGGGTAGACGCGGTGCGCGCCACGCTGCCGGAGCTGCCCGCCGCCATGGCCACGCGCTTCGAATCGGCCTATGGCCTGCCCCGGTACGACGCCAGCATCCTGACCGCCACCAAGGCCACCGCCGCCTACTTCGAGGCCGTGGTGGCCGCCGCCGGCGCGGCCAACGCCAAGGCGGCCGCCAACTGGATCATGGGCGAGGTGGCTTCGAACCTGAACCGCGCCGGGCTGGAGATCGATGCCGCGCCGGTGTCGCCCGGGCAATTGGCCGGGCTGCTGGCACGCATCGCCGACAGCACCATCTCCAACAACACCGCCAAGAAAGATGTCTTCCCCGCCATGTGGGCCGGCGAGCACGGTGGTGACGCCGACGCGATCATCGCCGAGAAGGGCCTCAAGCAGATGTCGGATTCCGGCGAGCTCGAGAAGATCATCGACGAGGTGCTGGCGGCCAACGCCAAGTCGGTCGAGGAATTTCGCGCCGGCAAGGACAAGGCGTTCAACGCGCTGGTGGGCCAGGCAATGAAGGCCACGCGCGGCAAGGCCAACCCGAGCCAGGTCAACGAACTGCTGAAGAAGAAACTGGGCGCAGCCTGATGAGCACCATGAACGCACAAGACGTCGCCAACTACCTGCAGGCGCATCCGGCCTTCTTCGAAGAGCACGCCGAACTGCTGGCCGCCGTCCAGCTGACCAGCCCGCACAGCCACCGCGCGGTCTCGCTGCAGGAGCGCCAGATGGAGATCCTGCGCGACAAGAACAAGCACCTGGAGCTCAAGCTGTCGGACCTGGTCCGCCACGGCAACGAGAACGACCGCACGCAGCAGCGCATCCACGCGTGGACCGCGCGCCTGGTCAGCGAGGCCGACTCGCATGCGCTACCCTACGCGGTGCAGGACGGGCTGCGCGAGATCTTCGAGGTGCCGGCCGTGGCGCTGCGGGTGTGGCAGGTGTCCGAGGAATTCGCGCACCTGGAAGTGGCGCTGGGCGTGAGCGAAGAAGTGCGCCTGTTCGCCGCCGGCCTGCGTGCGCCGTACTGCGGCCCCAATGCCGGCTTCGAGGCGGCCGGCTGGCTGGAGCTGACCGAAGGCGGCAAGAGCGAGGGCGACGCCATTCAATCGGTCGCCATCGTCACGCTGCGCTTGCCGGTGCGCGACGGTGCCGATGCCGGCGCCGCGCCGGCCTTCGGCCTGCTGGTGCTGGGCTCGCCGGATGCGCGCCGCTTCCACGATGGCATGGGCACCACGTATCTCGCGCAGATCGGCGAACTGGCCGCCGCCGCGCTGAACCGCCTGCGCGACTGATCGCGCCGCCGCCATGCCGCCGTCTGCTCCCGACGATGACCGCGACGCCCCGGCGCCGCCCCATCCGCAGATCGCGGCCTACCTCGACGCGCTGAAGTTCGAGCGCAAGCTGTCGGCGCACACGCTGGCGAGCTACGCCCGCGAGCTGGCCGTGCTGCAGCAGCTCGGCGCGCGGTTCGCGGCGGGCATCGACCCGATGCAGCTGCAGCCGCACCACATCCGCCGCATGATGGCGCAGCTGCACGGCGGCGGCCTGTCGGGCCGCAGCATCGCGCGGGCGCTGTCGGCGTGGCGCGGCTGGTACAAGTGGCTGGCGCTGCGCGATGCCGCCGTCACCGCCAACCCGGTCGACGGCATCCACGCGCCCAAGAGCCCGAAGCGGCTGCCCAAGGCGCTCTCGGTCGAACAGGCCGTCGCGCTGATGGAGCGGTTGCCCGGCGACGCCCCCGAAGCCGTCCGCGACCGCGCCGTCAACGAGCTGTTCTATTCGTGCGGGCTGCGGCTGTCGGAACTGGTCGGGCTCGACCTGCGCCACGCGAAGGCCGGCGACTACGTCTCGGCGAGCTGGCTCGATCTGGAGGCACGCGAAGTGACGGTGCTCGGCAAGGGCAACAAGCGCCGGACCGTGCCGGTGGGCAGCAAGGCCGCCGAGGCCCTGGCCGCGTGGCTGGCGGTGCGAGCACAGCTGGCGCCGCCCGACGCCGCCCCGGAAGACGCCCACGCGCTGTTCCTGTCGGCGCGCGGCAAACGGCTGACGCAGCGGCAGATCCAGACCCGGATGAAGCGCAACGCCATCGCCGCGGGCGTGCCGGCGGAGGTGCATCCGCACGTACTGCGGCATTCGTTCGCCACGCACATGCTGCAATCCTCCGGCGACCTGCGCGCGGTGCAGGAACTGCTCGGGCACGCCAGCATCGCCAGCACGCAGGTTTATACTTCGCTCGATTTCCAGCACCTGGCCAAGATCTACGATCAGGCCCATCCGCGCGCAAAGAAGAAATGACGCGCCGCCCGGGCAACCGGGCATTCCCATCCCAGCCGTATGCAAACCCTGATTCTCAAGCCCGGCAAGGAGCGCTCGCTGCTGCGCCGGCACCCGTGGATATTCGCCAACGCCATCGACCGCGTGGAAGGCCGCCCGGCCTCCGGCACCACCATGGTGGTCCGCGCGCACGACGGCCGCTTCCTGGCCCGCGCCGCGTTCAGCCCCACCTCGCAGATCCGCGCGCGGGTGTGGTCTTTCGATGAAGCCGAGCCGATCGATCATGCCTTCTTCAAGCGCCGCATCGCCGCCGCCGCAGCGTACCGGCGCGACTGGGTGCGCGACACCGACGCCGTGCGCCTGGTCATGGGCGAGGCCGACGGCCTGCCCGGACTGATCGTCGACCAGTACGGCACGGGCGCCGCAGGCCAGCTGGTGTGCCAGTTCAGCGCGACCGGCGTCGAGCACTGGAAGGAGGCGATCGTCGCCGCGCTGGTCAAGGAGACCGGCTGCCCCAACGTGTACGAACGCTCGGACGTGAGCGTGCGCGAGCGCGAGGGCCTGCCGCAGCAGACCGGCGTGCTGGCCGGCGCCGAGCCGCCCGCCGACCTGTCGGCCACCGAGCACGGCGTGCGCTACTACGTGGACGTGCGCGCCGGCCACAAGACCGGCTTCTACGTGGACCAGCGCGACAACCGCGCGCTGGTCGGCGCGCTGGCGCGGGACCGCGACGTGCTCAACTGCTTCTGCTACACCGGCGGCTTCTCGCTGGCGGCGCTCAAGGGCGGGGCGCGCTCGGTGGTCTCGATCGACTCGTCGGGCGAGGCGCTGGCGGTGGCCGAGCGCAACGTCGCGCTCAACGGCTTCGATGCGGCGCGCGCCGAATGGCTGGATGCCGATGTCTTCAAGTCGCTGCGCAACTTCCGCGCCGAGGGCCGCCAGTTCGACCTGATCGTGCTGGACCCGCCCAAGTTCGCCGCCTCCGCGCAGCAGGTGGACCGCGCCGCGCGGGCCTACAAGGAGATCAACCTGGTCGGCCTGCAACTGCTGCGGCCGGGCGGCCTGCTGTTCACGTATTCGTGCTCGGGCGCCATCGACGCCGACCTGTTCCAGAAGATCGTGGCCGGCGCGGCAGCCGATGCCCGGGTGACGGCACGCATCCAGCGGCGGCTCTCGGCCGGGCTGGACCATCCGCTGCTCGCCAGCTTCCCCGAAGGCGAATACCTCAAGGGCCTGCTGCTGCAGGTGGGCTGACGGCGCGCCATCACGGCCCGCGATCTGCCGTGGAATCCGGACAGGCGAGCGACTAAGTTGGAACCTCCGGGCCCGCGCCGTCGGCGTGCGGCCCGACCCCAACTCCGTTTGCGCAATGCTTGCGCAAACCCGACCGGGAGTCGCCGATGACGCTCGATGTGACCCGCCAGGATCCCCGCTACGACACGCTCCGGCACGGCTTCAACCTGCGCTGGCCATCGACCGACGCGCAAGCTGCCAGCCGCATCGCCCTGTGCGAGAAGGCCGACGAGGTGGCGCCCGCGCTCCAGCACATCATCGACACGGGCATGCGCCCCACGGTGCGCAGCGGCGGCCATTGCTACGAAGACTTCGTCAGCAACAACCCCGGCGGCACGATCGTCGACCTCAGCCTGCTGAATGCGCCCGAGGTCCGCGCCGACGGCGCCGTGCGCGTCCCCGCCGGCATGCAGAACTGGAACGGCGCGCTCGCGCTCTACAAGCGCCGCGGCGTGACGCTGCCGGGCGGCTCGTGCTATTCGGTGGGCGCGGGCGGGCACATCAGCGGCGGCGGCTACGGGCTGCTGTCGCGCCTGCAGGGCCTGACGGTGGACTGGCTGAGCGCCGTCGACATCGTCACCGTCGACAGGCAGGGCAGGGCCGCACCGCACACGGTCGACGCGACGCGCGATCCGGACCTGTTCCGCGCCTGCCGCGGCGCGGGCGGCGGCAACTTCGGCATCATCACCAGCTATACCTTCGCCAGGCTGCCCGAGGCGCCGCGCGAGGTCGCCCTCGCCACCGTGGCCTTCGACTGGGACGCCATGACGCCCGAGCGCTTCGCCGAACTGCTGCGCCTCTACGGCGACTACTGGGCGACACGCGGCAAGGACCCGGACACGTGGGGCCTGTTCTCCCTGCTCAAGCTGACGCACAAGTCCGCCGGGCAGATCGTGATGCTCACGCAGTTCTGCAACCCCGACGGCACCTGCCGCGACCTCTCCATCCTCAACGATTTCCTGGCCCGCTTCCAGGCCTGCGCGCCGGTGCCGGCCAGGGCGCGCCCGCCGGGCTATGGCCCCGCGCACCGGCAGGGCGTGGGGCAGTTGCTCTGCTCCAAGCCGCACACCGTCGTCCGATACGACTGGCTGACCGCCACGCAGTCCCTGAACGGCTCGGGCCCGAACCAGCGCGGCAAGTACAAATCGGCCTACATGAAGCGCGGCTTCACGGCGCGCGAGGCGCAGCGCATCTACACGCATCTCACGCGCGCCGTTTCGGGCATCGACCTGAGAACCTGTTCACGATCTCCTGAGCAACAGGGCCAGGAAGGCTAGATGAACGAATTGCAGGCTGGTGTTGAGTTTGCGTTCGCAGTTCTTCCATAGCCTGCGGTTCTTCTCCAGCCACGCAAAGCTGCGCTCCACAACCCAGCGTTGGGGTATCACCTTGAAGGTGTGCAGTTCGCTACGTTTGGCAATCTGCACCGTCACCTCTTCGCTCAAGGCGTCGCGCACGCCCTGCGCAAAAGGCTCGCCCACATAACCATTGTCGGCCAGCAAACTTTGCACTCGGCTCAAGCCGGGCTTGCAGCGCTTGAGCGCCTGTAGCGCCCCCTTGCGATCTGTCACCTCGGCGGTCGTCACCGCCACGGCATGCGGCAGACCCTGCGTGTCCACTGCGATATGGCGTTTGATGCCCGAAACCTTCTTGCCCGCGTCATAGCCCTTGTGCGCCGCCGTGTCCGTGTTCTTCACGCTCTGCGCGTCCACGATCAAGAACGTCGTGCAGGCGTTGCGCCCCTGTCTGGCGCGGGCCGCGCCAACCTGATTTTTTGAGCGCCCGCTCCAGCAGGCTCACGCCTTGCTCGTCGGGCTCGCTCCATTTGGCGAAGTACGAATGCACTGTGCGCCATTTGGGGAAGTCGCTGGGCAACGCACGCCATTGGCAGCCTGTGCGCAGCAGGTACAGCACTGCGCACCACACCTCGTACAGGTCCACCGTTCTCGGCTTGGTTCTCTTGCGGGCCTGTTCCAGCAGCGGGCGAATCGGCTCGAACCGCTCCCGGCTCATGTCACTTGGGTAGGTCTTCTTGCGCATCCTCGGATTCTCCTGGTTTTACGCAAGATCGTGAACAGGTTCTGAGCCAGTCGCTGCTGCAGGTCGACTCGTACGGCGGCGCCGTCAACAAGGCCGAGCGCATCGCCGACACGGCCGTGCCCCAGCGCGCCTCGGTCATGAAGCTGCAGTACCAGACCTATTGGACATCGGCCGCGGACGACGCCGGCCACCTGCGCTGGATCGGCGACTTCTACCGCGACGTCTACGGCACACCCGACGTGAGCGCACCGCATGCCGGCACGCCATACCCCGGCGACCGGTACGAGGGCTGCTACATCAACTACCCCGACGTCGACATGCTGGCTTATCCGTTCTGGCCGCAGCTCTATTACGGCGACGGCGATCTCTATGCGTTCCTGCAGCGCGTCAAGCGCCGTTATGATCCGAACAACATCTTCCACCACGCGATGTCCGTGCGTCCGTGAGGAGGAACGACGATGACCCGTTTCAACCGCTTTCGCAGAACCCTCATGCAGTGGACCGGTAGCCTGCCCTTGCTGGGCGCATTGCCTCTTTCCAAACTTGCCCAGGCGCAGGGCGCCGAGCAGCCCGCCGCCGCGGGCACGCCGCCGGCCGGCGGCACGCGGGCGCCGCGCTTCGCCTATGTCGGCACCTATACGTTCGACGCGCCGGGCGGCACGGCGGGCGGGCCGCCCGCGCGCGGCATCTACGTGCTGGCGCCGCGCGGCGATGCCTGGTCGCAGGTGCAGGTGGTGGAGAGCGCCAACCCGTCGTTCCTGGCGGTGCACCCGAATCAGCGCTGCCTGTACGCCATCAACGAGATCGATGTCTACGAAGGCCGCGCCACCGGCACCGCCGAGGCCTATGCCATCGACCCGCGCGACGGCCGGCTGACGCTGCTGAACCGGCAGCCGCTGTCGCTGTCGGGCACGATTCCCGCGCACGTGGCGGTGTCGCCGGACGGGCAGCATCTGGCCGTGGCGCTGTACGGCGGCGGCGCGTACAACGTGCTGCCGATCGGCGCGGACGGCCGGCTGGGCAGCGTCTCGGGCCTGTTCAAGGACACCGGCTCCGGGCCCGACACCGCGCGCCAGGAAGCGCCGCACGCCCACATGGTGCTGTTCGACCCGACCGGCCGGCACCTCCTGGGCACGGATCTCGGCACCGACCGCATCAACGTGTTCGCGCTGGAAGACGGCAAGCTGACGCCGCGCGACCGCGCCCAGCTCAAGCCCGGCGGCGGTCCGCGCCACCTGGCGCTGCATCCGTCCGGCACGCTGCTCTACGTCATCAGCGAACTGGACGGCACCGTGGCCTGCCACGGCTACGACCCCGCCACGGGGCGCGTGCTGGACGAGCGCCAGCGCATCGCCACCACGCCGGCCGACTACACCGGGCAGAAGAACGGCGCGGCGCTGGTGATACATCCATCGGGGCGCTTCCTGTATGCCTCCAACCGGCGGCTGCAATCGGAGCACCCGCTGGCCGACAGCATCGCCGCGTTCAGCATCGACCCGGCCTCCGGCAGGCTCGCCGCGCTCCAGTACTGGAGCGAGGGCCTGCGCTTCCCGCGCGCGCTGACCATGGCGGACGACGGCCGCCACCTCTACGCGCTGAGCCAGAAGGGCGACACGATCCTGCGCTTACGCATCGACGACGCCACCGGCAGGCTGGATCAGCCGGCCGTGGTCGCCAAGGTGCCGACGCCGGTGTGCCTGGTGTTCGCGGGGTAGGGGGACATCGGGCACGTCCGGGACGGCACGATGCCTCCCAGTTGCAACTGAATTGCGGCAGGAGCGCAGGGCTGGGTACAATGGCCGGATGAACAGCCCGGCTCCACGCGACGTTCCCACCACTTTCCACCCGGATGCGCCCGAAGCAGCGGCCCGGGCGCGCCTGCGCGGGCTGGGCAGCCGCGTGACCGAGCCGCGCGTGCGCGTGCTGGCCGCGCTGATGCAGGGCGGTGCCCCGCTGTCGCACCAGGCCGTCTGCGACGCGCTGCCCGCCGATGCCGGCATCGACCGCGTGACGGTCTACCGCGTGCTCGACTGGCTGGTGGCCGGCGGCATCGTCCACAAGACGGCTGGCGCCGACCGCGTGTTCCGCTTCAGCCTCGCCGAGCACGACGCCGCACGCGAAGCCGCGCACCGGGCCCACAGCCACTTCCACTGCACCCAGTGCGGGCGGGACTTCTGCCTGGAAACGGCCACGCCGCCGGCCGTGCCGACGCCCGCCCTGCCTGCCGGCTTTGCCGCCGACCACGCCGAACTCACCATCAAGGGCTGCTGCGCCGACTGCGCCGCCCGCCACCAGACAGGAAACGCACCATGTCCAAACTGATCCCGGTCACCATCCTGACGGGCTTTCTCGGCAGCGGGAAAACCACGCTGCTCAAGCGCATCCTGACCGAACAGCACGGCATGAAGATCGCCGTGATCGAGAACGAGTTCGGCGAGGAGAACATCGACAACGACATCCTCGTGCAGGACGGCAGCGAGCAGATCGTGCAGATGAGCAACGGCTGCATCTGCTGCACCATCCGCGGCGACCTGGTGGCTGCGCTGTCCGACCTGCTCACGCGCCGCGACAAGGGCGAGCTGCAGTTCGACCGCGTGGTCATCGAGACCACCGGTGTGGCCAACCCGGGCCCGGTCGCACAGACCTTCTTCATGGACGACGAGATCGCCGCCCGCTACCTGCTGGACGCCGTCATCACGCTGGTCGACGCCAAGCACGGCAACCAGCAGCTCGACAAGCAGGAAGAAGCGCAGCGCCAGGTGGGCTTCGCCGACGCGATCTTCATTACCAAGGGCGACCTGGTCTCCGACGACGACGTCGAGGCGCTGCGCCACCGCCTGCTGCACATGAACCCGCGCGCGCCGATCCGCACCGCCAACTTCGGCGAGGCGCCGATCGACACCATCTTCGACCTGCGCGGCTTCAACCTGAACGCCAAGCTGGAGATCGACCCCGACTTCCTGCGCGAGGACGACCACGATCACGGTCATGAGCACGACCACGCCTGCTCGCCCGACTGCGATCACGATCACGACCATGGCCACGATCACCATCACGGGCACGGCCATCACCAGCATCACGGCCACGCGCACCATACCGACCGCATCGCCTCGTTCGTCTTCCGCAGCGAACGGCCGTTCAACTACACCAAGCTGGAGGAATTCCTCTCCGGCGTGCTCAATGTCTACGGCGAGAAGCTGCTGCGCTACAAGGGCGTGCTGTACATGGAGGGCGTCGACCGCAAGGTGGTGTTCCAGGGCGTGCACCAGCTGATGGGCAGCGACGTGGGCGGCAAGTGGGACGGCGAGACGCCCGGCAACCGCATGGTCTTCATCGGCGTGGACCTGCCGCGCGACACCATCCTGAAGGGCCTGGAGAACTGCCTGGCCTGACGCGGCCGCCGCCCCCCTCGTTTGCGGCGCTCGGCCCGGGATATCCGGGCCGCATTTCGTGTCCGTGTTTCTCCGATAGTTCGGGTAAGATCGTTCAGATACAATAGATCGATTCGATGTACGTCGTCCTAGGCAGGCCCGGCAGGAGGAGCAGGCAATGGTGACGTCAAGGACCAAGGACGGGCGCGGCGCCAACGGCGACGGACAGCCCGGAACAGTACCGGCAGCAGCCCAGGCTGCGCCAGCCACCCGGAACAGAGCGGCAGGGGGCGCCGCTGCCGGGAAGGCGACAGGAGGCACGCGGAGCGGCAAGCCCGCCGCCAGCCAGAACATGTCCGGCGCATCCCCGCGCGAGGACAACGCGACAGCCGACACGGCGCGCGATTTACCAGGATCATCCGCAGCAACCATGAGCAGCAAGAAACTACTCACCGAAGCCGAAATCCTGAAGATGGGCGACAAGGATTACATGAACGAGGCCCAGCTTGCCTTCTTCAAGGACCGGCTTGAAAAGCTCCGCGACGACATTCTCAAGAATGCCGGCCAGACCACCGAGCACCTGCGCGAAACCGTGATCGTGCCGGACCCGGCCGACCGCGCCACGATCGAGGAAGAGCACGCGCTGGAACTGCGCACCCGCGATCGCGAGCGCAAGCTGCTCAAGAAGGTCGAGCAGTCGATCGCCCGCATCGACGAGGGCAACTATGGCTATTGCGACGAAACCGGCGAGCCGATCGGCATCCCGCGTCTGCTGGCCCGCCCGACCGCCACACTGACGCTGGAGGCGCAGGAGCGCCGTGAAAAGCGCCAGAAGCTGTTTGGCGACTGACGTGCGCGTCGCTTCCGCTTGATTCCGCAGCCCGGTGAAAAGCCGGGCTGTTTGCTTTGCAGGTTCCGCAGACTGTCCATCATGTCCCGTCCGCTTCCCGTCACCGTGCTGTCCGGCTTCCTTGGCGCCGGCAAGACCACGCTGCTCAACCACGTGCTCGCCAACCGCGAGGGCAAGCGCGTGGCCGTGATCGTCAATGACCTGTCGGACGTCAACATCGACGCGCAGCTCGTGGGCGACGGCACCGCTACGAGCGCCCAGCTCTCGCGCACCGACGAGCGCATGGTGGAGCTGTCCAACGGCTGCATCTGCTGCACGCTGCGTGAGGACCTGCTCGACGAGATCGCCCGCCTGGCGCGCGAAGACCGCTTCGACTACCTGCTGATCGAATCGACCGGCGTGGCCGAGCCGCTGCCCATCGCCGAGACCTTCACCTTCGAGGATGCCGAAGGCCGGCTGCTGTCCGACCTGGCACGGCTCGACACCATGGTGACGGTGGTCGATGCCCAGCACTTCCTGGCCGACTACGACGCCGCCGACTTCCTCGCCGACCGCGGCCAGGCCCGCGACGAGGACGATGACCGCACCGTGGTCGATCTGCTGATCGAGCAGGTCGAGTTCTGCGACGTGATCGTGCTCAACAAGACCGACCTGGTGGACGAAGCCGAGCGCGAGCGGCTGGCCGGCATCCTGCATTCGCTGAACCCGCGCGCGCGCATCCTGCCGGCGTCGTTCGGCCACGTGCCGCTGGACGCGATCCTGAACACCCACCGCTTCGATTTCGACGCCGCCGCCGCCGCGCCCGCGTGGCTGGCCGAACTGCGCGGCGAACACGTGGCCGAGACCGAAGCGCTCGGCATCCGCAGCTTCGTCTACCGCCGCCGCCGCCCCTTCCACCCGCAGCGCCTGTGGGACCTGATGCATACCGAATGGCTGCGCGAGCACGGCCGCGTGCTGCGCTCCAAGGGCTACTTCTGGCTGGCGCCGCGCATGGACGTGGCCGGCAGCTGGGGGCAGGCCGGCGGCGTGATGCGCCACGGCGGCGCCGGTGCATGGTGGGCCGCCGTCGACACGGCCGAATGGCCCGACGAAGACGAAGCCCGTGCCGACATCGCCGACAAGATGCACGACAACGGTGCGCCCGCGCCGTGGGGCGACCGCCGCCAGGAACTGGTCTTCATCGGCATCGACCTGGACGAGGCCGCGCTGGCGGCGAGCCTGGACGCCTGCCTGCTGACCGACGCCGAATTCGCCGCCGGCCCCGCGGCCTGGGCCGAGCTGCCCGACCCGTTCCCCGACTGGGGCTTCGACGATGACCACGGCGAGGCGGAAGACGACCACGAGCACGGCGACGACTGCGACTGCGGCCATCCCCACTAAATCGGGGTTGACCCCGCTTCACCGGCATTGACACCGGCGTCGTCCGGTCCCGACAATCCCCCGAGCTTGAACACGTCTTAACATTTCGGGGAGTTGTCATGCCGGTCCTGCGTCTGCTGCGCGCCGCGAGTGCGGTCGCCACGCTGTCCCTTGCCATGGCGCTCGCACCCGCTGCGGCCCATGCGCAGCCGCCGTCCACGCTGGTGGTCGGCCTGTCGGGCGACATCACCTCGCTCGATCCGCACTTCCACAACGTCACCCCCAACGCGAACGTCGCCGAACACCTGTTCGAGACGCTGGTCGCCAAGGACGACAGGATGCGCATGCGGCCCGGCCTGGCGATCTCCTGGCGGGCCGTCAGCGACACCGTGTGGGAGCTCAAGCTGCGCCCCGGCGTGCAGTTCCACGACGGCAGCGAATTCACCTCGGCCGACGTGGTGTACTCGCTGGCCCGGCCGGCCACCATCAAGAACAGCCCATCGCCGTACACCATCTACACGCGCGGCTTCAAGGACGTCACGGCGCTCGACAAGCTGACCGTGCGCATCACCACCAACGGACCGTACCCGCTGGTGCCGAACGACCTGTCGACCCTCTACATCGTGTCGAAGAAGGCCGCCGAGAAAGCCGGCCCCGACGATTTCAACAACGGCCGCGCGCTGATCGGCACCGGACCGTACAAGTTCGTCTCGTTCACCAAGGGCGACCGCTTGGAGCTGGCGCGCAACGACGCCTACTGGGGCAAGAAGCCGCAATGGGATCACGTGACGCTGCGCATCCTGACCGCCGACGCCTCGCGCGTGGCCGCGCTGCTGGCCGGCGACGTGCAGGTCATCGAGAGCGTGCCGCCGCCCGACATCAAGCGGCTGACGGCCAATCCGGCGGTCTCGGTGTTCAAGATGCCGGCGTTCCGCCTGATGTACCTGCACATGGATTCGGGGCGCGACGTGTCGCCGTTCGTGACCGACAAGGCCGGCCGGCCGCTGGCGAAGAATCCGCTCAAGGACGTGCGCGTGCGCCAGGCGATCTCGCTGGCGATCTCGCGCCAGGCCATCGCCGACCACGTCATGGAAGGCGCGGCCGAGCCGACCGGCCAGCTCATCAACAGCACGCTGTTCGGCCACGTGCCCGGCCTGAAGGCGCCGGTGGCCGACGTGGCCGCCGCGAAGACACTGCTGACCCAGGCCGGCTACCCCGATGGCTTCGGCATCACGCTGCACGCCACCAACAACCGCTACGTCAACGACAGCCGCGTCGCGCAGGCGATCGCGTCGATGCTCGCGCGCGTGGGCATCGCCACCCGGGTCGAGACCATGCCGTCGGCCACGTTCTTCATGCGCGCCAACAAGCTGGAGTTCTCGTTCCTGCTGGCCGGCTGGGGCGCGGATACGGGCGAGGCCAGTTCCTGCCTGAAAGCCCTGCTGGCCACCTACGACCCGGCGCGCGGCTGGGGCGCCTCCAACCGGGGCCGCTACTCCAGCCCCGCGCTCGACGCCAAGCTGGCCGAGGCCCTGCAAACGCTCGACGACGCCAGGCGCGAGAAGCTGCTGCAGGAGGCAACGGAGATCGGCATGCGCGAGGCCGGGGTGATTCCGCTCTACTTCAACATCAACGCCTGGGCGGCGCACAAGGGCTATACGGTGGTGCCGCACCTGGACGACCGCACCCACGCCTTCGAGGTGACGCGCTAGCCGCATATAAGCGACTCCTGGCGCACAAACCCCGCGCGGCGCATGGGAGTCGAGGCTTGAAATCCTGACGGCTGGCGTCAAGTATGGGACTCTTTGACCGGCCCGCTGGGGGCCGGGTCGTTGCAGGACCCAAGGAACAAGCGCATGGAACAGTATCACGGCACCACCATCGTCAGCGTGCGGCGCGGCAACCAGGTCGCGCTCGGCGGCGACGGCCAGGTCACGCTGGGCAACATCGTGATGAAGGGCACGGCCCGCAAGGTGCGCACCATTTTCGACGGCAAGGTGCTGGTGGGCTTTGCCGGCGCCACGGCCGACGCGTTCTCGCTGCTGGACCGCTTCGAGGCCAAGCTGCAGAAATACCAGGGCCACCTGCTGCGCGCCGCCGTCGACCTCGCCAAGGACTGGCGCACCGACCGCGCGCTGCGCCACCTCGAGGCCATGCTGATCGTCGCCGACCACGAATCGACGCTGGTCATCACCGGCAACGGCGACGTGCTGGATCCGGAAGGCGGCATCGCCGCGATCGGCTCGGGCGGCGCATACGCGCAGTCGGCCGCCAAGGCGCTGATGGAAAACACCGAGCTGGCGCCGCGCGACGTGGTGGAGAAATCGCTGAGGATCGCCGGCGAGCTCTGCATCTACACCAACACCAATTTCGTGATCGAGACGCTGGAATAAGCCGGCTCGACCACACGCATCGACAGAACATCCATGCCCGAGACCATGACCCCGTCGGAAATCGTTTCCGAACTCGACAAGCACATCATCGGCCAGCAGAAGGCCAAGAAGGCCGTGGCCGTAGCGCTGCGCAACCGCTGGCGCCGCCAGCAGGTGGCCGACCCGCTGCGCCAGGAGATCACGCCCAAGAACATCCTGATGATCGGCCCGACCGGCGTGGGCAAGACCGAGATCGCCCGGCGCCTGGCCAAGCTGGCCGACGCGCCCTTCATCAAGATCGAGGCGACCAAGTTCACCGAGGTCGGCTATGTCGGACGCGACGTCGACACCATCGTGCGCGACCTGGCCGAGATGGCCGTCAAGCAGACGCGCGAATCCGAGATGAAAAAGGTGCGCGTCAAGGCCGAGGACGCCGCCGAAGACCGCCTGCTGGACGTGCTGATCCCGCCGCCGCGCGACATCGGCTTCGCGCAGCCGGAAGAGAAGGATTCCAACGCGCGCCAGGTCTTCCGCAAGAAGCTGCGCGAGGGCCAGCTCGACGACAAGGAGATCGAGCTCGAGGTCGCGGCCGGCATGCCCGGCATGGACATCATGGGCCCGCCGGGCATGGAAGAGATGACCGAGCAGATCCGCTCGATGTTCGCGGGCCTGGGCCAGGGCAAGAAGCATCGCCGCAAGATGAAGGTGCACGAGGCCTTCAAGCTGCTGGTGGAGGAAGAGGCCGGCAAGCTCGTCAACGAAGAGGAGCTCAAGCACAAGGCCATCGCCAACGTCGAGCAGAACGGCATCGTGTTCCTCGACGAGATCGACAAGATCACCAGCCGCAGCGAACACGGCGGCGGCGGCGAGGTGTCGCGCCAGGGCGTGCAGCGCGACCTGCTGCCGCTGGTGGAGGGCACCACCGTGAGCACCAAGTACGGGATGATCAAGACCGACCACATCCTGTTCATCGCCTCGGGTGCGTTCCAGCTGGCCAAGCCGAGCGACCTGATCCCCGAGCTGCAGGGCCGCTTCCCGATCCGGGTGGAGCTCGATTCGCTGTCGGTGGATGACTTCCAGGCCATCCTGACGCAGACCGACGCGAGCCTCACCAAGCAATACCAGGCGCTGATGAAGACCGAAGACGTCGAGCTCGTGTTCGCCGACGACGGCATCCGCCGCCTGGCGGAGATCGCGTTCTCGGTCAACGAGAAGGTCGAGAACATCGGCGCGCGCCGCCTGTACACGGTGATGGAGCGCCTGCTCGAAGACCTGTCGTTCCACGCGCACAAGTCGTCGGGCGAGACGGTGACCATCGACGCCACCTATGTCGACAGCCGCCTGAACGAGCTGGCCGGCAGCGAAGACCTGTCGCGCTACGTGCTGTAAGGGCCGGGCCCCGCGCCGCCGCGTCACGCACAACGGGCCGCATCGTCGCCGATGCGGCCCGTTGTCATTTCCCGCACCGGATACCGCCGGGCGCCGCGCCGAGCGGTATCCGTGCGCTCACTCGGTCGCCCGGATCAGCGACTTCAATTGCTCGAAGCTGCTCAATTCGGCGGAGAAGTGTCCGGCGCGAAGATGCGCGTCGTTGTCGGCAATGATCTGGCGCAGCGGTGTCGACTTGATGCGCTCGAGCGCGCGGTCCAGGTAGGCCACCGTCTCGGGCGAGAATTCGTCGCTGGCCTGACCGGCCGCCTTCGCGAGATCGAGCGTCGCCAGTGCCGGCAGCAGCGACGTCTCGAAGTAGTTCGGCGCGCCGGCATCCTCGAGGTGGCGCCGCTCGCCGGCCGTCAGCGATGCCGGCGCCTTCCCCCGCAGATGCGCTTCCAGCGCGTGCCGCAGCTGCACGAGCTGGATGATCGCAATGCTGCGGTGCAGGCGCGCGATGAACGCCTGCTCGTCCGGCGCGCGGCCCAGCGGGCTGGTCGTCAGAATCTCCGTGCCGGCGTTGTACGAGATCGAGTCCGCGCGCATCGGCTTGCCGGTGCGCGCCAGCGTCAGCGTCATGCCGGCGTGCCGGCCCAGGTCGGCCACGCTGTGCGTTTCCGCGAGCGGGAAATCGTGCGGCCGCTGCGCCTCGCTGTACAGCTTGGTCGCCAACTGCCGCACGTGCGCCTCGCCGAGATGCGTAAACCGCCGCTCCGTCTTGCCCTTGGGCGTGGCTTCGAGCCGGTGCTTCTGATGCAGCCGCGCGCCGGGCGCATCCGCATGCGCCTCCTCGTGAACCTGCTGGGCGTAGGCCCCCTTCAGATGCTCGGTCTTCAGGTTCCAGCGGTGCCGGTGCGGCTGCTCCTCGTCTTCCTGCGCCCCGCCGCCAGCGCGGAATTCGTGCAGGCGCAGCTGTCCGCCGTCCAGCAGCGGCATCAGGAACGTCTTGGTGAAGAGCGGCGTCACGGCCGACTTGCCGCGGGACACGTCGAGACGTTCCGGGCTGACGGCAATGTGGCGCAGGATACTTTCGACTTCCGCAAGCGATGCGTCGGAAAAGCACAGCTGATCCTTGAACCCGGCGGCCGGATCCAGGTGCGTCAGATGCGCGTTGAGGCGATGCTGAACGTTGCGGTAACGCACCGCATCCTTGCCGACCTGATGCGCGACGCGGCGCAGTGTCGCTCGCAGCGGAAAAGCCGTCCCGCCTGCTGCGTGCCTGAGACGGGCCTTGGCAAGCGCGGAAAGCTCGGCAGTCTTGGCGCGCGCTGCGGGGGGGTGATCCTGGCTGGCCTCCACCTCGGGTACAGGGGAAGCAGGCAAGGTGGTCTCGGCGCTGGCCGCAGGATTGATCTTGGTAAGAGGCATCCGTTCACCTATGTCATATTCGGTTGAATAGACATTTCAGACTCTGTGAGATCGTTCCTGGCCGCAAGACGCGTGCGCAAACCCTTCGCCTCGCGACGGAGTTTTTCGGCTCCGAGGCCATGCGCAACGGAACCGGAAGCGCGTGCCGGCTGTCCGCAGGCCGCTGCCGTTGCAGCCGGCGCGGACAGCCGGACCGACCTACTTGGCCACCGGCCGCTTGCCCAGCTTGCGCTGCAGCGTGCGCCGGTGCATGTTCAGCGCGCGCGCGGTGGCGGAGATGTTGCCGCCATGCTCGGACAGCACGCGCTGGATGTGCTCCCACTCCAGCCGTGCCACCGACAGCGGCGCCGGGTTCTCCATGGTCTGCTCGGCCACCGCTTCGGACACGCCAACCTGCAGCGCGAGCAGGATCGAATCGACATTGGCCGGCTTGGCCAGGTATTCGTCCGCGCCCAGCTTCACCGCCTGCACGGCGGTGGCGATGCTGGCATAGCCGGTCAGCACCAGCATGCGCGCCTCGGGCAGCGCCTGGCGCAGCGGGGCGATCCAGTGCAGGCCGGAATCGGTGCCCCCGTGCGGCATCAGGCCCCGGTCGCTGGCGGCCAGGTGCAGGTCGACCGTCACGTACGCGAAGGGCATCTGGCGGGCCAGCGACAGCGCCTCGCCGCCGGTGTGGGCGATCTGCGGCGCGAAGCCGCGACGGGTCAGGGCACGCGCGAGCGTCTGCGCGAACACGTCGTCGTCGTCGAGGATCAGGAAGGGGGCGGGTTGCTGCATGGTGTTCTCCAGACCGCGCGGAGCGCGGCCTCATCAGATCGTCAATCAGGTCAACAGGGTCGGCGCACCGATGGCGGGTGCGGCCGGTTGTGCATTAGGACCCGGCGCGGGCAGCCGCAGTTCTGCGATCGCGCCCTGCGGCGGGTTGGAACGCAGCTCGACGGTGCCGCCCAGCCGGCGCGCCGTGGTCGACGCCAGGTAGAGGCCGATGCCATGGCCGCCGTGGCGGCTCGGCACGGGCGTGCGGCCGAGCGCGGTGCGCAGGTCGTCCGGCACGCCCAGGCCGGTATCGACCACCGACAGCACGATCTGCCGGGGCGCCTCGCGCACGGTGTCCACGTTGGCATCGATCTTGGCGGTCAGCAGTAGCGGCACCTGGTCGCGCCCGGCCTGCTGCTGGCTGCGCGCCGCGTTGTCGAGCAGGATGGTGAGGATCTGGCCGACACTGACCGCGTCCAGTTCCACCGCCTGCGCGGCCGGCGAGCTCTCGGTGTGCAGGCGAATGTCCGGATGGCGCAGCTGCCACGTCTGCGTGAAGACCGGCAGCCACAGGCCGAGCGGCTCGGGCGTGCCGTCGTTCGGCTTGCGCTGCAGGCGCGCCAGCGCGGCGCGGCACAGCTCCAACTGCTGCTCGATGGCGCGCAGGTCTTCGCGGTAGGGCACCAGCGGCGAATCGGGCTGGCGGGCGTCGTGCTGCAGCTCGCCGGCGATGACGGCCACGGTGGACAGCGGCGTGCCCATCTCGTGCGCCACGCTGGCGCCCTGCGACACCAGCGCCTCGATGCGCTGCTCGCGCAGCAGGCGCTCGCGCGCGTCGGCGAGTTCGGCTTCGCGCTCGCGCAGCGCCGCCGACAGCCGCGCGGTGAACCCGGCGATCATGGCGCTGCTGGCGACGAAGTCGATCCACATGCCAGCGAGGTGATAGGGCACCGCATCCGCCTGGTTCAGCAGGTTCAGCGGAATGTAGTTGCCCAGCATCACGCTGTAGGCCGCCAGCGCGTACAGCGTCAGCCCCACCACATGCGCGATCGGCAGCATGGCCGCGGCGATCGCCAGCGCGGGCAGATAGAACGACACGAAGGGATTGGTCGCGCCACCCGTGAAATACAGCAGCGCGGACAGCGCGGTCAGGTCCACCAGCAGCTGGACGGTGATCTCGATGTGCCGCACCGGACGGTCGTGCCGCACTTGCCAGCCGGTCAGCAGGTTGAACACCGCGTGCACGCCCATCACGCTCAGCAGCACCACCACCGGCAGCTGCACGCCGAAGATGAGCGGCGCCAGCAGCATCAGGATCAGCTGCGTGGCCAGCAGGCTCCATCGCAGCCAGAACAGGCGGCGTAGACTGGACGTGTCGAGCGGCGGAGCGGCGAGCGGCAGGGTAGAGAGCATGGAGAACAAGTGTAAACGCGGCCAGCACGCAAGTTCTGGCCACGTCGTGCGTCAATCAGACGCACAATTGTGCACCCAACGCCCCCCACGATCAGCGCTGTGCTTTAATGCGCGGCACGTTTGTCCCGCTCAGGAGCCTTTCATGCTGAAGACCGATCCGATCCCGTCGTCCCTGCGCCTGGCCGTGCTGGCCGCCGGCGTATTCGCCAGCGCCGCCGCGCTGGCCCAGGTGACGGTGCGGGACGCCTGGGTGCGCGGCACCGTGCCGGGCCAGACCGCGACCGGCGCGTACATGACGCTGCAGGCGGCCGACGGTGCCAGGCTGGTGGGCATCTCCACGCCGGCCGCGGCCAGGGCCGAGATCCACGAGATGAAGATGGAAGGCGACGTGATGCGCATGCGCGCCGTCCCGGCGCTGCCGCTGCCCAAGGGCGAGACCGTGCAGCTCAAGCCGGGCGGCTACCACGTGATGCTGCAGGACCTGAAGCAGCCGCTGGCCAAGGACACCACCGTGCCCCTCACGCTCAAGGTCGAGCTGGCCGACCACCGCATCGTCGAGCAGAAGGTCGACGCCAAGGTGCGTGACCTGACCGCCGGCAACATGCCCGCCATGCACCACGACCACGGCGGCGAACACCAACACTGATGACCCGCGGCGGGTGTCGCTGCGGGCCATGACCGACTGCAGACCGACATGGCCAACAAAACACTTGGCACCCGCCAGAAACTGACCTTCCGCATCGAGCCGTCCACGCGGGCCGGCACCGTGCGCCCGCGCAACATCCTGGTGCCGCTGGCACGCGGCCGCAAGGCCGGCGCCCATACCGACGGCGACCACGCCGAACGCCAGCGCGGCCGCGCCGATGTGCACCGCGCGCTGCGCACGATGAACGAAGACGACAAGGAATAGGCGGAACGGGCGCCGATGGTCGGCACCGTCTCGCCGCCGGCTCAGCCGCGCGCCGCCCCGGCCCGCGCGATCGCCTCGCGCAGGCAGCGCGGGCACAGGCAGCCCTGGCCGGACTGCAACGCACCGATCGGCAAGTGCTGTTCGAGCGTGCACCAGCAGGCGGCGTCCGGCTGCACGCCGTCGCCGATGGCCCCGCAGCGCAGCGCCGCCCCGCAGGCCGCGCAGACCGCATTGGCCTGCGCCGGCTGCCCCGGCGCGGTGGTGGTCGGGGCCGGCGCGGCCATCAGCGCGGACCGCCCTCGGCGTCGTCTTCGTGGCCCAGCCGGTGCATCGCCTGCCGCAGGAAGCGCATCTGGTACGAGAACCGGGTACACGCATCGCACACGAACAGGTGCACGCGCAGGCGCAGGCGCTCGCCGGTGGACAGATCGCGGTCCAGGCCGCTCACCACCACGCGGTGCGCTTCCTTGCAGGTGAGCATTCCCCAACGGTTCGGCATGGTCTTCCCCGGTTACGTGGCCGCGCCCTGGTTGCCGAACCAGTGCAGGTCCAGGCACGCGCGCAGGCGCATGCGGGCACGGTACAGCAGTGCCCAGGCATTGGTCGCCGTGATCTCCAATTCCTGACAGATTTCGTCCGTCTCCAGCTCCAGCCACTCGCGCATCATGAAGACGCGGCCGACGCGCGGCGGCAGGCGGTCGACGCACATCTGCAGGATGTCGAAGAACTCGCGCCGCGACAGCGCCGCATCGGGGTCGCCCCAGTCGGACGGCGGCGTCAGGTAGTGGCCGTCGGCGGCGAACAGGGCATCGAAGACGGCCTCGTCGGCGCGCTGGTCGGTCTCGTCGGATGCGCCGCCCGTAAGCAGCGAGACGCGCACTTCGCGCCGCCCCGAGCGGATCGCGTCGATGATCTTGTGCTTGAGGATGCCGATCACGTAGGTCTTGAGCGAGGCGTTGCCGGCGAAGCGCTCGGGGTGCTCCAGCACGGCGAGGACGCTATCGGCGACCACGTCCTCGGCCAGTGCCGGATCGCGCAGCTGCAACTGCGCAAAGCGCAGCAGGTGCGGGCGCAGGGCGTCGAGCTGCTCGGGTGCGATGGCCATGTTTCCCCACGGATGTCTGCCGTCGGCAACGATCGTGCCGGGCACGCGCATCGCGCCCGGGACTGCGCCGGCTTTTCTTGTAAAATCCCGCCTGCCGAAAAGAGGCGGCGCCGCTTTGTGCAGCGCGCGACATTCGGCGTTCCATCATACCCCGCCCAATCCGGATGTCACCGTCATGACCGCTTCTGTTGCCGCCGCCCCCGACCCTGCTCGCCTCGATCCCGAACTCGCCCATGTCGCGCCCGCGCTCAAGGCCGAGATCCTCGCGCAAGCGCTGCCCTATATCCGCAAGTTCCACGGCAAGACCATCGTCATCAAGTACGGCGGCAACGCCATGACGGAAGAGAAGCTCAAGCACGGCTTCGCGCGCGACGTGATCCTGCTCAAGCTGGTCGGCATGAACCCGGTGGTGGTGCACGGCGGCGGTCCGCAGATCGACGATGCGCTCAAGAAAGTCGGCAAGACCGGCACCTTCATCCAGGGCATGCGCGTGACCGATGAAGAGACCATGGAAGTGGTCGAGTGGGTGCTCGGCGGCGAAGTCCAGCAGGACATCGTCATGCTGATCAACCAGTACGGCGGCCAGGCGGTCGGCCTGACCGGCAAGGACGGCGGCCTGATCCGCGCCAAGAAGCTGAAGATGCCGGACCGCGAACAGCCCGGCCAGTTCATCGACATCGGCTTCGTGGGCGATATCGAGACCATCAACCCGGCCGTGGTCCGCGCGCTGCAGGACGACGCCTTCATTCCCGTCATCTCGCCGATCGGCTTCTCCGACGACGGCCAGGCCTACAACATCAACGCCGACGTGGTGGCCGGCAAGATGGCCGAGATCCTCAAGGCCGAGAAGCTGGTGATGATGACCAACATCCCCGGCGTGATGGACAAGCAGGGCAACCTGCTGACCGACCTGTCGGCACGCGAGATCGACGAGCTGTTCGCCGACGGCACCATCTCGGGCGGCATGCTGCCGAAGATTTCGTCGGCGCTGGATGCCGCCAAGAGCGGCGTGAACTCGGTGCACATCATCGATGGCCGCATCGAGCATTCGCTGCTGCTGGAAATCCTGACCGAACAGGCGTTCGGCACGATGATCCGCTCGCACTGATGCGCCCGGCCCAGGCGCCCCGGGCGCGCCATGCCGGGCGCGCCTGGCCGCGAGAGGTTGCGGCGCCCGATCTGCCGCGGCGGCAGCCGGTCTGGCTGTTCGACCTCGACAACACGCTCCACCACGCCTCGCACGCGATCTTCCCGCAGATCAACCGTCTGATGACGGCCTACGTGGCGCGCGTGCTCGGCACCGACGAAGCCACCGCCAGCCGGGTCCGCGTCGACTACTGGCGCCGCTATGGCGCCACCATCCTCGGCATGGTGCGCCATCACGGCGTCGATCCCGACGATTTCCTTGCCCAGGCCCACCGCTTCGACGACCTGCGCGCCATGGTGCGCGCCGAACGCGGCCTGGCCCAGCTGCTGCGCGCGCTGCCCGGACGCAAGATCCTGCTGACCAACGCGCCGGCCGCGTACGCGCGCGAGGTGCTGCGCCACATCGGCCTGCGGCGCGCCTTCGCACGCGAGATCGCCGTCGAGCACATGTGGGTGCACCGGCGCCTGCGCCCCAAACCCGACCCGCTAATGCTGCGCCGGCTGCTGGCACGCGAACGCATCGCGCCGTCGCGCGCCATCCTGGTCGAAGACACGCTCTCGCACCTCAAGCGCTACCGGCGCCTGGGGTTGAGCACGGTGTGGGTCACCGGCTACCTGCGGCGCGTGGCGCCCGGCGTGGCCCCGGCAACGGCCGCCGATGCGCTGCACCCGATGCAGGCCGCCGCGCTCGGCGCGCGTGCAAATTCGCCACAACGGCAATCCGCCGCGCCGATTTTGTTCGCCAACCGGCCCGGCTATGTGACCGTGAAAGTAAAATCGGTGCTTCAACTACAACGAAGGCTTGTCCGCCACGGTCGTGGCTAGCGACAAGCCGCGCGGACGGGAGAGGGGCCCGACAACTCATGAGCAACGCGCAGACAGGCTTTCCGCCGGCCGAGCTACAGCCGCAGCCGGCCGCCGAAGCACCCGCAACGCCCGCCCGCAAGCGCCCGCGCCCCGGCGAGCGCCGCGTGCAGATCCTGCAGACGCTGGCCAGCATGCTGGAGCAGCCGCGTGGCGAAAAAATCACCACGGCCGGCCTGGCCGCCAGGCTGGAGGTCTCCGAAGCCGCGCTCTACCGGCACTTCGCTAGCAAGGCGCAGATGTTCGAGGGGCTGATCGAATTCATCGAGCAGACCGTGTTCGGCCTGATCAACCAGATCACGCTGCGTGAAGAGCACGGCCTGCGCCAGGCCCACGCCATCGCCCACATGCTGCTGTCGTTCGCCGACAGGAACCCGGGCATGACGCGCGTGCTGGTGGGCGACGCGCTGGTCGGCGAGGACGAACGCCTGCCCGAGCGCATGGCGCAGTGCATGGACCGCATCGAGGCCTCGCTCAAGCAGAGCCTGCGCGTGGCGGTCACGCAGGGCGCCTGGCCGGCCGACGCCGACATCGCTTCGCGCGCCAACCTGATCGTCTGCGTGGTGCTGGGGCGCTGGCACCGCTACGCCAAGAGCGGCTTCCGCAGGTCGCCGGTGGAGGGGGTGGAGGCGCAGTTGCGGGTGTTGCTGGGCTGAACCGGCCGCCCGAAGGAACGCCCCGCCGTGCTGGGCTTTTTTGCGCCCGGACGCGGCTCACCCCGCCGTGCGGATCGCCTCAGCCAGCGCCTGAAAGCGCCCCCCGATCGCCTCAGTCTCCACATGCCCGTAGCCCAGCAGCAGCCCGGGCTGGCGGCGCGCGTCATCCTGGTAATAGCGCGACAGCGGCCGGGTGACGACATCGCGCGCCAGCGCCGCTTCCACCACGGCGACATCGTCGGTGCCCGGCGGCAGGCCCAGCACGAGGTGCAGGCCGGACGCGCCGTCGTGCACCGGCAGCGCCTCGCCGAACTCGCGGCGGATGGCTTCGAGCAGCGTCTCGCGCCGCTCGGCATAGACGCCGCGCATGCGCCGGATGTGCGACACGAAATGCCCCTCGGCGATGAACTCGGCCAGCACCGCCTGCGTCAGGATCTGCCCGCCGCGGAACATCTCCGACAGCCCCGTCGCAAAGGCCTCGGCCAAGGCAGGCGGCACCACCAGGTAGCCGATGCGCAGGCTGGGGAACAGCACCTTGGAGAAGGTGCCCATGTAGAGCACGCGCCCGCCCTCGTCCAGCCCCTGCAATGACGGCAGCGGGCGGCTGCCGTAGCGGAACTCGCTGTCGTAGTCGTCCTCGACGATCCACGCCTCGGTGGCTTGCGCGGTGGCCAGCAGCTGGCGGCGGCGCGCCAGGCTCATCACCGAGCCGAGCGGGTACTGGTGCGAGGGCGACACCACCATCAGCTTGGGCGGCCTGCCGCGCTGGCGGCGCCCGGCGGCCTCGAAGCGCATGCCCTCGTCGTCCACCGGCAGCGGCACGGTGCGCACGCCGGCCGCGGTGAGCACGCTGCGCACGCCCCAGTAGCCGGGGTCTTCGATCCACGCGCTGTCGCCGGCGTCGCACAGCAGCTGCGCGATCAGCTGCAGCGACGGGTGGATGCCGGCGGTGATGATGATCTGCTCCGGCTCGCAGCGCACGCCGCGCGCGGTGCGCAGGTAGTCGGCCAGCGCCGTGCGCAGCGGCAGGTAGCCGGCGCCCACCGGATACGTCAGCAGCGCCGGCGACGGCTTGCGCAGCAGCCGGTTGTGCAGCCGCGACCAGGTCCGCGCCGGAAACATCCGCACCTCAGGCACGCCCGGCATGAAGGCGCCCCATTGGCGCGAGCTCGCACCGGCATCGCGCACCAGCGCCCGGCCACGCGAAGACAGCATGGGCGCCGCGGGCATCGCCGCTTCGCTGATGCTGACGGGCGCAGCAGCCGGCGGCGGCGGCGCGACATCGAGCCTGTCCGGCACGGTATCGGCGACAAAGGTGCCGCTGCCCACGCCCGCCGACACGTAGCCCTCCACGCCCAACTGCTCATAGACATGGATGACGGTGTTGCGCGCGATGCCCAGTTCCGTCGCCAGTTGCCGCGAGGAGGGCAGGCGCGTGCCGGGCTGCAGCTCGTCGCGCAGGATGCCTTCCTGCAGCACGCGGTAGAGGCGGCGGTGGTCGGGCTCGCCGCCGGGGCCGGCGCGGTCGAAGCGGCGCTGCAGATAGTCCACCAGCATGCTGGCGCGATGGGCGGGGGAATGTTCTGCCATGGCAGGAAGCGCGGAGCCGGATTGGCTCCATCAGAAAAACGCGATTGGGTCTCATTGTACGGGGCCAATGGCTGCCACACTGGCCCGCATCGCACCTTTTTCCGACGCCCGAACGCCATGAACGCCCGAGACCCCCAGCACAACGCCCAATGGAACGCCCGTCGCCTGGCCGCCACACCGCGCGGCGTCGGCGTCATGACCGACCGCTACGCGGAACGCGCCGAGAACGCCCAGTTCTGGGACGTGGACGGCCGGCGCTACATCGACTTCGCGGCCGGCATCGCCGTGGTCAACACCGGCCACCGCCATCCACGCCTGGTGCAGGCCGTGCGCGAGCAGCTCGACCGCTTCACCCACACCGCCTTCCAGATCGTGCCGTACGCCTCGTACGTCGAGCTGGCCGAGCGCCTGAACACGCTCACGCCCGGCACGCATGCCAAGAAGACGGCATTCTTCTCCACCGGCGCCGAAGCCGTGGAGAACGCCATCAAGATCGCGCGCGCCCACACCGGCCGCCCCGGCGCGATCGCGCTGGCGGGCGCCTTCCACGGCCGCACCTTCATGGGCATGTCGCTTACCGGCAAGGTGGTGCCGTACAAGACCGGCTTCGGTCCGTTCCCGGGCAGCATCTATCACGTGCCGGCGCCGATCGCGCTGCACGGCGTCAGCACGCAGGATTCGCTCGATGCGATCCAGCGCCTGTTCAAGGCCGACATCGACCCGCGCCAGGTCGCGGCCATCATCTTCGAGCCGGTGCAGGGCGAGGGCGGCTTCTACCAGATGCCCGCCGATTTCGTGCGCGCCCTGCGCGCCCTGTGCGACGAGCACGGCATCGTGATGATCGCCGACGAAGTGCAGACCGGCTTTGCCCGCACCGGCAAGCTGTTCGCCATGGAGCACACCGGCGTGCTGCCCGACCTGGTGACGATGGCCAAGGGCCTGGCCGGCGGCCTGCCGCTGTCGGCCGTCACCGGTCGTGCCGAGATCATGGACGCGCCCGCCCCCGGCGGCCTGGGCGGCACCTACGCAGGCAACCCGCTGGCCGTGGCCGCCGCGCACGCAGTGCTCGACATCATCGACGAGGAAAAGCTGTGCGAGCGCTCCGCCGCGCTGGGCCGGCGCCTGGTCGATGCGCTCAACGCCGCCCGGGCCGGCCAGCCGCGCATCGCCGAAGTGCGCGGCGTGGGCGCGATGGTTGCTATGGAATTCAACACGCCCGACGGCAAGCCCGATGCCGACTTCACCCGCACCGTGCAGCAGCGCGCGCTCGAAGCCGGCCTGCTGCTGCTATCGTGCGGCGTGTACGGCAACGTGATCCGCTTCCTGTTCCCGCTCACCATCGAAGACGCGGTGTTCGAAGAGGGCCTTGCCATCCTGAAACACGCACTGGAGGGCTGACACCATGACCCGCACCGATCTGCCACCGGCACCGATCACGCTCAACGACCCGGCGCTGTGGCGCACGCAGGCCTTCCTGGCCGGCACCTGGGCCGATGCCGATGATGGCGGCACCTGCGACGTGACCGACCCCGCCACCGGCCGCGTGATCGGCACGGTGCCCGCGATGGGCGCCGCGGAAACGCGCCGCGCCATCGAGGCCGCCCAGACCGCACAGCGCGCCTGGCGCAAGGTGACCGCGCGCGAGCGCGCCAAGATCCTGCGCAAGCTGGCCGACCTGATGCTGGAGCACCAGCAGGACCTGGCCCGCATCCTGACCGCCGAGCAGGGCAAGCCGCTGCCCGAGGCCACCGGCGAGATCGCCTATGCCGCCTCGTTCATCGAGTGGTTTGCCGAAGAGGCCCGCCGCGTCTACGGCGACACCATCCCCGCGCCGCAGGGCGACCGCCGCATCGTCGTGAACAAGGAGCCGATCGGGGTGACGGCGGCGATCACGCCGTGGAATTTCCCCATCGCGATGATGACGCGCAAGGTCGGCCCGGCGCTGGCGGCCGGCTGCGCGATGGTGGTCAAGCCCGCACTGGAGACGCCGTACTCCGCGCTGGCCTTCGCGGAACTGGCCGCGCGCGCGGGCGTGCCGGCGGGGCTGCTGTCCATCGTCACCGGCGACGCGCAGGGCATCGGCGGCGAGTTGACCGCCAACCCCGTCGTGCGCAAGCTGAGCTTCACCGGCTCCACGGCCGTCGGCCGCCTGCTGATGCGCCAGTGCGCCGACGACGTGAAGAAGCTGTCGCTGGAGCTGGGCGGCAACGCGCCCTTCATCGTGTTCGACGATGCCGATCTCGATGCCGCCGTGGAAAGCGCGATGGTGGCCAAGTACCGCAACGCCGGCCAGACCTGCGTGTGCGCCAACCGTTTCTACGTGCAGCGCGGCATCTACGACGCCTTCGCCGCCAGGCTGACCGAGGCCGTGCGCGCGCTGCGCGTGGGCAACGGCACCGAGCCGGGCGTGCAGCAGGGCCCGCTGATCCACCAGCGCGCGATGGACAAGGTGCGCGCCCACGTGGACGACGCCGTCGCGCGGGGCGCCCGCGTGCTCGTCGGCGGCAAGCCGCATGCGCTGTCGGCCCAGGGCGGGGCCTTCTTCGAGCCGACCGTCATCGTGGATGCCCGGCCCGGGATGCTGGTCGCACACGAGGAGACCTTCGGCCCGCTGGCCGCGCTGATCCCGTTCGACACCGAAGACGAAGCCGTGGCCGCCGCCAACGACACCGAGTTCGGCCTGGCCGCGTATTTCTACACGCGCGACCTGGGCCGCGCGTGGCGCGTGTCGGAGGCGCTGGAGAGCGGCATGGTCGGCGTCAACACCGGACTGATCTCGACGGCCGAGGCGCCGTTCGGCGGCGTCAAGCAATCGGGCCTGGGCCGCGAAGGCTCCAAGTACGGCATCGACGAGTACCTGGAAATCAAGTACGTCTGCATGGCTGGGCTCGGCTGAGCCCGGGCGGGCGCGGGACGCATCGGGCGCATCATCCCGTGGTGATGCGTCCGCCCCCGCTTGCTCTATAATCCCCACTTCCTGACGCGCCGATTTGACGACTGGCTTGCGGGCGCGCGGGAGCCTTGGCCGATCACCAGTTCGGTGTGTGCCCGGGCTCTCATTACAAATGCGGCTAAAGAGGTTCGGTCAGAACGGGGGCATGGGCCCACCGTGCGCCACACAGAGCCCGATTGGTTGCGTTGTCAGCGTTGCCGGTCGGGTTTTTTCTTTGGCGCCATGACAGAACTCCAGGTGGATCCCGCCGCTTCCGCAGATCCGGCGGCCGCTGCCGACACACCCCGGCATCCCGCCGCCACGCTGCCGCCCGACTCGGTCGGGCTGGTGGTGCCCGAGCGCATGCACTTCGCCGAGCCGCTGCCGCTGCGCAACGGCTCGCAGCTCGTCGGCTACGACCTGATGGTCGAGACCTACGGCACCCTCAACGCCGAGCGCTCCAACGCCGTGCTCATCTGCCACGCGCTCAACGCCTCGCACCACGTGGCGGGCGTGCATGCCGAGGGCGAGGTCGGCTGGTGGGACAACATGGTCGGCCCTGGCAAGCCGGTGGACACCAACCGCTTCTTCGTCATCGGCGTCAACAACCTCGGCTCGTGCTTCGGCTCGACCGGCCCGATGAGCCCGCATCCGCAGACCGGCCAGCCCTACGGCGCGCGCTTCCCGGTGGTCACGGTGGAAGACTGGGTCAACGCCCAGGCGCGCGTGGCCGACCGCTTCGGCATCCGCCAGTTCGCGGCGGTGATGGGCGGCAGCCTCGGCGGCATGCAGGCCCTGGCGTGGAGCCTGATGTACCCGGAGCGCCTGCGGCACTGCGTGGTGGTGGCGTCGACGCCGAAGCTCTCGGCGCAGAACATCGCGTTCAACGAAGTGGCGCGCAGCGCGATCCTGTCCGACCCCGACTTCCACGGCGGCGACTACTACGCGCACCACGTCAAACCCAAGCGCGGCCTGCGCGTGGCGCGCATGATCGGCCACATCACCTACCTGTCGGACGAGGACATGGCCGAGAAATTCGGCCGCGAGCTCAAGACCGAAGACATCCGCTTCTCGTTCGACGTCGAGTTCCAGGTGGAAAGCTACCTGCGCTACCAGGGCGACAAGTTCGCTGAATACTTCGACGCCAACACCTACCTGCTGATCACGCGCGCGCTCGATTACTTCGACCCGGCACTGGCCTATGCGGGCAACCTGACCCGCGCCGTGGCGCACACGCAGGCCAGCTACCTCGTCGTCAGCTTCACCACCGACTGGCGCTTCGCCCCCGCGCGCAGCCGCGAACTGGTCAAGGCGCTGCTCGACAACAAGCGCCCCGTCACCTACGGCGAGATCGACGCCCCGCACGGCCACGACGCCTTCCTGCTGGAAGACGCGCGCTACCACGCGCTGGTGCGCGCCTATTACGAACGCATCGCCCAGGAGATCAGCGCATGACCTCGCAGACGCTCAACGCCATCGCCACCGCCTCGACGGCCGCGGCGGTGCCCGACATCCTGGCCGACCGCGCCGACTTCCGCGCCATCGCCCGCTGGATCGAACCGCGCTCCACCGTGCTCGACCTGGGCTGCGGCGACGGCAGCCTGCTGCGCGTGCTGCAGAACGAGCTGGACGTGCTGGCCTACGGCATCGAGATCGACGACGCCGGCGTGCTGGCCGCCACGCAGAAGGGCTTGCACGTGATCCAGCAGAACCTGGAGGGCGGCCTGGCGCTGTTCGAAGACAAAAGCTTCGATATGGTGATCCTCTCGCAGACCCTGCAGACCATCCACAACACCGCGCAGGTGCTGCGCGAGATGCTGCGGGTGGGGCGCGAGTGCATCGTGTCGTTCCCGAACTTCGGCTACTGGCCGCACCGGCTGTCGATCTTCCGCGGGCGCATGCCGGTATCGAAATCGCTGCCGTACGAGTGGTACGACACGCCCAACGTGCGCGTGCTGACCATCCGCGACTTCGAGGCGCTGGCGCCCAAGGTCGGGCTGGTGATCCTCGATCGCGTCGTGCTGCACGAGGGCAGGGCGGTGCACTGGGGGGCCAACTGGCGCGGCAACGTGGCGGTCTATCGCGTGCGCGCGGGCTGATCCGGCCCGCCGTGGCGGAAGCAAAAAGGGGCGCTCAGGCGCCTCTTTTATTTTGTTTTCAGATTTATTTATCGCAGAATTCCCGGATTTTCGATTATCCAGCTTGACGTTGCACGGCCGATTTCCGAAACTCCGTAGCGCAGCCGATCCTGTAAATCAATACATTGCTATCCGTTCATAATCGAAATCCGATTATGCGAGGCACCCTACCCGAAGGAGAGTCGTAATGCTGAAAAGCGAACACGTGGCCGCCACGCACAAGACCGGCCTGGACGCCCTGGCCGAACTGACCGGCGCCGCGCTCAATAGCGTGGAGAAGCTGAGCGAACTGCAGTTCCAGACGGTCCGCGCCTCGCTGGAAGACAGCACCGAGCAGAGCAAGCGGGCCTTCGACGCGCGCAGCCTGCACGAACTGACCGCGCTGCAGAGCGAAGTGTCGCAGCCGACGGAAAAGCTGATGGCCTATGGCCAGCACCTCTACCAGATCGCCGCCGGCACGCACGCGGAGTGGCGCAAGGTGGCGCAGACGCGCGCCAATGAGCAATGCCGCATCGCCCTGGCCTGGGTGGACGACTATGCCAAGCAGGCCGTGCCGGGCTCGGAGCCGGCGATTTCCTTCATGCGCTCCACCATTACCGCCACCCAGCGCGCCTGCGACGCCTGGCAGGATGCCTCCACCCACGCGATTCACTTGATGGATAATGCCCTGCAAGCCGGCGCCAAAATCGCCAAGAAAACCGGCGCTTAATCACGCAGGTTGCACGCATTTGAAAGGCCGCGGCGTCCCCCGATGCCGCGGCCTTTCTTTTGCCCGTGCCGGATCGCCTGCGCCGGCAAGTGACCCAGCCTCCGCGCCGACGCGGGCCGGCGGGGCGCGCTACACTGGGTCCATCTTCGCGAAGAGGAGCGGGCGATGGGCAGGCGAACGCAGCAGCACGGCACCCCGCGCATCACCAGGATGATGCTGGCTGCGATCATGCTGACGGCCGCCGGCTGGACCGCGCCGGCCCACGCCGCCACCTCGCCGGCGGACGCCCAGAGCGATGCCGCCGCCCTCACGCAGATCGCCATCGCGCACTACGAGCACAACGAGTTCGGCCGCGCCATCGACGAGTTCGCCGAAGCCGCCCAGCGCGGCAACCGCCTCGCCCAGTTCAACTACGCGATGATGCTGATGCGCGGCGAAGGCACCGTCGCGCAGCCCGAGGCGGCCGTCAAATGGCTGCGCCGCGCCGCCGACAACCAGATGACGCACGCGCAGTTCGCCTACGGCGAGCTGTTCGAGCGCGGCGAGCTGGTACCGCGCTCCCTGCCGGAAGCCAACAAGTGGTACGAGCGCGCCGCCGCCGGCGGGCACATCGAGGCGCAGCGCGCGCTGGCGACCAACTACTTCACCGGCCGCGGCGTGCCGCGCGACTACGGCCGCGCCTTCACCTGGTACAAGAAGGCGGCGGAAGCCGGCGACGGGCCGTCGCAATACATCGTCGGCAGCTACTACGAGCGCGGCGAGCCCGGCGTGGTGGCGCAGGACATCGAACAGGCCAAGCGCTGGTACGGCCGCGCCGCCGCACAGGGCGACCCCGGGGCGCTGGCCAAGCTGCGCGAGTTGGTGGAGAAGACCTACCGCGCCAAGCACGGCGATCCGCCCGCGGCCGCACGCCCCGCCATGTAGCGCACCCGCCCAAGAAAAAACCGCCGGGCATGTCGCCATGCCGCGGCGGTCGTCCTGCTCTCTGGGTTTACCCGACACGTTCGTCGTCAACAACACCGTCCCACGCGGCCCTTGTAGCGTGCGTCCTGGCGTTCGCGGAAGAATTCCTCGTACGTCATGACCGGCTGGTCGGGATGGGTTTCCTGCATGTGCCGGACATACGTGTCGTAGTCCGGCACGCCGACCATCAGGCGCATCGCCTGGCCCAGGTACCGGCCGAGGGATTCGATTTCTTCGCGCATGGTCGTGTCTCCTTGAGCGACGGCGGCATGCCGCAACGCATGCCGCCCTCGGATGCGGGCGTCATTGCGTGGCGCCCAGCGCTTCGTACGGCGTTTCGTTGACCGTCGGGCGAGCCTGGGTGCGCGCCTTCAGCACGGTGCGCAAGCCATACCAGGCAATGCTGACGACCACCAGCACGAACAGGCCGCACAGGAAGGCATCGATGCGGTCGTTCAGCACGATCTGCTGCATCTGCGCGACCGACTTGGCCGGAGCCAGCAGCTTGCCGGCGGCAATGGCGTCGGCGAACTTGTTGGCGTGCGACAGGAAGCCGATCTTCGGATCCGGGTGGAACAGCTTCTGCCAGCCGGCCGTCAGCGTGCAGACCAGCAGCCACGCGGTCGGCAGCAGCGTCACCCAGACGTAGCGGTCGCGCTTCATTTTGATCAGCACGCAGGTGCCCAGCGTCAGCGCGATCGCCGCCAGCATCTGGTTGGAGATGCCGAACAGCGGCCACAGCGTGTTGATGCCGCCCAGCGGATCGACCACGCCCTGGTACAGGAAGTAGCCCCACAGCGCGACGGTCGCCGCCGTGGCGATCAGGTTGGCCGTCAGCGACTCGGTGCGCTTGAGGGCCGGCACGAAGGTACCCAGCAGATCCTGCAGCATGAAGCGGCCGGCACGCGTGCCCGCGTCCACGGCGGTCAGGATGAACAGCGCCTCGAACAGGATGGCGAAGTGGTACCAGAACGCCATCATGGCCTGGCCGCCCACCACCTGGTGCAGGATGTGCGCCATGCCGACCGCCAGCGTCGGCGCGCCGCCCGCACGGGCCAGGATGGTGTTCTCGCCGACGTCCTTGGCGGTCTGCAGCAGCACGTCCGGCGTGACGACGAAGCCCCATGTCGACAGCGTCTGCGCCACCGCATCGGGGGTGGCGCCGACCAGCGCGGCCGGCGCGTTCATCGCGAAGTACACGCCCGGGTTGATGACCGAGGCGGCCACCAGCGCCATGATGGCGACGAACGATTCCATCAGCATCGCGCCGTAGCCGATGAAGCGCGCCTGCGTTTCGTTCTCCAGCATCTTGGGCGTGGTGCCCGACGAGATCAGCGAGTGGAAACCCGACACCGCACCGCACGCGATGGTGATGAACAGGAACGGGAACAGGTTGCCCGACCACACCGGACCATTGCCCGCCGCGAACTGCGTCAGCGGCGGCATCTGCATCTGCGGCGCGACGATCAGGATGCCGATCGCCAGCGCCATGATGGTGCCGATCTTCAGGAAGGTCGACAGATAGTCACGCGGCGCCAGCAGCAGCCACACCGGCAGCACCGAGGCGACGAAGCCGTAGCCGATCAGCATCCAGGTCAGCGCCTTGCCGTCGTACGTGAACAGCGGCGCCAGCGCGGCGCTCTCGTGCACGGCCTGCCCGCCGATGATGGCGAGCATCAGCAGCACGAAGCCGATGATGGACACCTCGCCGATCCGGCCCGGGCGGATGAAGCGCACATACAGCCCCATGAAGATGGCGACCGGAATCGTCGCCGCCACCGTGAAGGTGCCCCACGGCGAACCGGCCAGCGCCTTCACCACGATCAGCGCCAGCACGGCGAGGATGATGATCATGATGAGGAACGCGCCGAACAGCGCGATCAGGCCGGGCACCGTGCCCATCTCCGATTTCACCAGGTCGCCCAGTGAGCGGCCGTCGCGGCGGCTGGAGATGAACAGCACGATGAAGTCCTGCACCGCGCCGGCGAACACGACGCCGGACAGGATCCACAGCATGCCCGGCAGGTAGCCCATCTGCGCGGCAAGCACGGGGCCGACCAGCGGACCGGCGCCGGCGATGGCCGCGAAGTGGTGGCCGAACAGCACGTACTTGTTGGTGGGAACGTAATCGAGCCCGTCGTTGTGACGCCAGGCCGGCGTCTTGCGGGTGCCGTCCAGGCCGAGCACCTTGTCGGCGATGTAACGGCTGTAGTAACGATATGCGATCAAGTAGATGCATACGGCGGCCACCACCACCCATAGCGCGCTGACCGCCTCCCCGCGCGCAAGCGCGACGGTGGCGAAGGCAAACGCGCCAAGAATGGCAACAACCAGCCAGATCAGGTGTTGCCTGACGAAGCTCATGTCGGTCTCCTCGAACCTTGGTCGAAGTTGCTGGATGCGGGGTGTTGGTTCACCCCTGCCGGCCGGCGTGCCTGGCACAAGGCGAAATCCGTTATCCGGTTTCGCTTGTGCGGCCGCAAGCATGGTCTCCCCGCCTATCTGTCGACGGGGAGGCCGTGTAGTATTTGCCAGCCTGGCCCTGCACCACAAGCGGGGAACTACGCAGCACTGCTCCGTAGTACTACGCAGACCCCTTCCCATGCATTGTAGATTGCGCAATCGCGCTGTCGTGCTGCGGTGCACGATCCCAGCGCGTCCGTCATGAAGCTTCGCCAAAAGATCCTGCTGCTCGCCGTCGCGCCGCTGACCATCGCCATGCTGGCGATCATGCTGACCGTGCGGCACCAGTCGATCGCCCTGGCGCAGCACGAGCGGCAACTGGTGGAATCGGCCTACCTGCAGGCCAAGGAGGCCGAGCTACGCGCCCACGTGAAGCTGGCGCGCAGCGCGATCGCGCCGCTGCTGGCCTCCGGCCGCAGTGATCAGGCTACCCGCGACGAAGCCATGCGCACGCTGGCCCGCCTGGATTTCGGGCCTGACGGCTACTTCTTCCTCTATGACCTGCGCGGCCGCAACCTGATGCATCCGCGCCAGCCCGAACTGGTCGGCCGCGACCTGTGGCGCCTGACCGACGCGCGCGGCCAGCCCACCATCCAGCGGCTGGTGGCCGCCGCGCAGGCCGGCGGCGGCTTCGTGCGCTACCTGTGGGACAAGCCCTCCAGCCACCAGAGCGTGGCCAAGCTCGGCTATGTGGAACCGATTCCCCAATGGGGCTGGATGGTCGGCACCGGCCTGTACCTGGACGATGTGGAGCAAACCCTGCGCGAGATCGACCGGCGCGCCCAGGCCAATATCGACCAGACCCTGGCGTGGGTCGTCGCCATCGCCGCGGTGTGCATCCTGCTGGTGGCCGGCAGCGGGCTGGCGCTCAACGTGAGCGACCACCGCGAGGCCGATGCCAAGCTGCGCCAGCTGGCGCAGCAGGTGGTGCACTCGCAGGAGGACGAGCGCGCGCGCGTATCGCGCGAGCTGCACGACGGCATCAGCCAGGTGCTGGTCTCGACCAAGCTGCTGCTCGAAACCGCGCACGGCCACCTGGAGCCGCCGCCCGGCCACGCGGCGCCGCCGGGCGCGCCCGCGACCGACAAGGCCGCCGGCATGCTGCGCCGGGCGCTGGACCGCCTCAACGGAGCGCTGGGCGAAGTGCGCCGCGTGTCGCACAACCTGCGCCCCGCGCTGCTGGACGATCTCGGCCTGGCCGCCGCGCTGGAGCTGCTGGTGCGCGAGACCCGCGAAGCCCACGAAGACCGCCAGCCCGGCTTCACCATCACCCTGGAGACCGCCGGCCCGCCGGTGCAGTTGCCGGATGCTTGCAACACGGCCTTCTTCCGCATCGCGCAGGAGGCGGTCGCCAACATCGAGCGCCACGCCGCGCTCGCCACCCGCATCGGCCTGCTGCTCGAGAACGATCTCGATGCGGTGCGCCTGTCGATCCGCGACAACGGCCCGGGCTTCGACGTGGAATCGGTCCAGGTCGACCCCGAGCACGGCATCGGCCTGCGCAACATGCGCGAGCGCATGGCCGCCCTGGGCGGCACCTGCACCATCGTCTCCGGCCCGCACGGCACCGAAGTCGGCGTGGCGCTGCCGCATCTCGTGATCGCCCGGCTGGCCTCGGCCGCCGCGTCCTCATCCGCTTCCGTTTCCGTTTCAGCCGCCCCTTCCGCATGAACACGCCCGTCAAACTTCTGCTGGTCGACGATCACCCGCTGGTGCGCGATGGCGTACGCGTACGGCTCGAGGCCGTGCCGCATTTCGCCGTGGTGGGCGAGGCGGGCGAGGCCGCCGGCGCACTGGAGGCCGCCCGCACCCTGTCGCCCGACCTCGTGCTGATGGACATCGGCATGCGCGGCATGAACGGCATCGCGCTGACCGAGCAATTCGGCGAGCGCTTTCCCGAGATCGCCGTGCTGGTGCTGTCGATGCACGACAACCTGGAATACGTGCGGCAGGTCATGCGTGCCGGCGCGCGCGGCTATGTGCTGAAGGACGCGCCCGCCAGCGAGCTGGTCGAGGCGATCGACGCGGTACTCGCCGGACGTCCGTTCTACAGCGCCCAGCTGGCGATGCGCATGGCCGAGCAGGCCGTGGCCACCACGCCGGCGGAGGCGCTCACGCCGCGCGAGCGCGACATCCTCGACGGCGTCGCGCAGGGGTGGTCGAACAAGCGCATCGCCGATGAGCTCGGCCTGTCGGTGCGCACCGTCGAATCGCACCGCCTGAGCCTCAAGCGCAAGCTGGGCATCGAAGGGCAGGCCGAGCTGGTGAAGTTCGCGGTGGAAGCGGGCAAGGAGCGCTGAGGCACGCCGCGCATCAGCCCATCGCCACCACCCGATCCGAGGAGCCCCTGTCATGCCACGCTTTGCCGCCAACCTGACGATGATGTACCCGGAACATGCGTTCCTCGACCGCTTCACCGCCGCCGCGCGCGATGGGTTCGAAGGCGTGGAATTCCTGTTCCCTTACGACTACGACAAGACCGAACTGCGGACGCGGCTGGACGACAACGGCCTCGCACAGGCGCTGTTCAACGCACCGCCGGGCGACTGGGCGGGCGGCGAGCGCGGCATCGCCTCGCTGCCCGGCCGCGAAGACGAATTCAAACGCAGCATCGCCACCGCGCTCGACTACGCACAGGCGCTCGGCAATACGCGCGTGCACGTCGTGGCCGGCCTGATCGGCCCACACGACGATCGCGCCCGCCACCACGCCACCTACGTGCAGAACCTCGCCCACGCGGCACGCGAGGCGGCCAGCGCCGGCATCACCATCGTGCTGGAGCCGATCAACACGCGCGACATGCCGGGCTTCTTCCTCACGCACCAGGCCCAGGCGCACGCGGTCTGCCGCGAAGTCGGCGCGCCCAACCTGAAGGTGCAGTTCGACCTGTATCACGCGCAGATCATGGAGGGCGACCTGTCGGTCAAGCTGCGCGAGTACATCGACGGCATCGGCCACGTGCAGATCGCGGGCGTCCCCGACCGCCACGAGCCGGACGAGGGCGAGCTGAACTATCCGCACCTCTTCGCGCTGATGGATGCGCTCGGCTACCGCGGCTGGGTCGGCTGCGAATACCGGCCGCGCGCCGGCACCAGCGAGGGGCTGGGATGGCTCAGGCGCTGGCGCGAGCGTCACGGCTAATCAAGCATTGCGCTCAACACAAACGGCCGGAGCTGCGTGGGCAGTCCGGCCGTTTTTTATGCCCGATGCCTCACCCGTTCAGCGCGGGTGGCACCGTGGCTGCGCACGAAGCGCGTCGCGAAGGCAGAGCGATCGCAGTGGTGGTTGGCGCATCGGCGTGCCCTGACGTCAGGACTTGCACGCGCCCACGTAGCGGCCCTGGTAGCGGAAGCCGAGCTGCATAGGGCCGAACTGCGGATTCTGGCCGCGTCCCGCGCCCGAGATGTCGTAACGGTCGGCGCTGAGCGGGCCGCTGCCTTCCAGCGTGCCCGCACCGCCGCGCGCGCTGTCATCGCACGACACCGTGACCTTGAGCGTGCCCAGCGCGTAATCCCAGCGGCTCAGGCGGCAGCCGGGCATGTCCTTGAGCAGGTTGCGCTCCATCATCGCCCGGACGTCGCCGGCATCCTTGCCTGCCAGGCAACGCTGGGAGACAAAGGTGGACTGCGGTCGACCACGCTCGTCCTGGATCACGACCGGCTGGCCGTTGGCGGTGTAGCTGGCCTTGCCTTCCCACAGCCCGGGCTTCACTTCCTGCGCATGCGCGCAGAGGGCCAGACTCGCCAGCACAGCGCCGCTCAGCCACGGTTTCATGTTCGTTCTCCCGACAGAGTTGGTTGTTCGGCGGGCATCGCAGGAACAATCCTGCCGCTGCGCAACCGGCCGAATGGTGCGTGTGCCGTCTTTATCCTGGGTTAACAATGGGTTGCTAGACTGCGCCCGCCTGGAGTCCGCCCTGCCGGCCCGCGTCTGGCGGGGCGATCGTGTCCGCTGTCCGAACCGTTGCCCGCCACATGACCGTTCTGCTTCTTCTTCGTCCGACGTCTTCTGCTTCCCTCCGATGGATCTGCGTGGCTGCCGTGCTGGCGCTGACAGCATGCAAGCCGAAGGCGCATCAGGCACCGCCTGCAAAGGATGCGCAAGTGTCCGGTGTTCAGGCGCCCGCCGCAGCGCCGGCAGCCGCCTCCGTACCCGCAGTCGTGCAGCCGCGCGGCACGGACGTGACCAGCTTGGCGGCCGGCGCGTTCGTGACCAACTTCGACGACAGCGAGCGCGGTTGGATCGGCGTGCTCAACGGCGTGATCAAGCCGTTCACCTCCGGCTTTCTCACGGCCATGGACGGCAAGGAGCAGTCCAGCCATCTCGACATCCTGATGGCACGCCCGGCGGTCATTGAATCATTCGGCTATCAGGGCGATCCTGCGCCCATCTATCTGCCGAAGCGCATCGAGATTGCGGTGTCCGACACGGCCGAAGGCGAACATTTTCGCCCCGTGAAAACCATCGTGCCGGATACGCCGACGGCGACGCCGGCTTCGGGTATCCGCGATGAAGTGCCCGTCAAGCTGGACGCCCCCGTGCATGCGCGCCGCCTGCGCATCACCTACTTTGGCAACCATGACGATGGCGCGGTCGCCAACAACCATGGACTGGCGCAATTCCATGCCTATGGTCACTTCGATGGCCCGGCGCCGCAACGCGACATCAGCGGGGTCTACAGCTTTCCGCAAGGGGCCATCACCCCGGGGCAGAGCGACTACCTGATTCTGCGCCAGCGCGGCAACAGCATAGAAGGCTGCACGTTGGACGCAGCGACGGGCGGAGGCCCTGGCGGCTTGGTCGTCAAGGCCGTGACCGGCTGGCTGGTAGGCGGCCTGGAGGATGGCGTGTTTCGCTTCGTTCGAACCGAGGCCGGGCAGTCGGAAGGCGCGCCAGGAGCCATCGTCGTTGGGCCGGAGCGCGAGAACAAAACGCTCGCCTACGCGGCACTGCTCAAGCCGGGTGAGTTCAAGGACGAGCTTGGTCAGAAGACCGATCGTGGGATGATTCCGTGCGAAGTCACTGGCAAACCGCCAGTCGACCCGATCGATCAGGAACTCACGCAGCACGGCCGCATGGCGCTGTACGGCATCAACTTCGACTTCGATTCAGCCAAGCTGCGCGGCACCTCCGCACCGGTGCTCGACAAGGTGGGCGCATGGCTCAAGGCGCATCCGGACGCCAAGCTGGAGATCGAAGGCCACACCGACGATAGCGGCACCGCAGCGCATAACCAGACGCTGTCGCAAGGACGCGCCGATGCGGCCAAGGCCTATCTGGTGGGCACAGGCATTGCGGCGGATCGACTGACCACCGCGGCGTTCGGCGCGACTAAACCGCTGGCGCAGAATGACTCCGAAACCCACCGCGCGCAGAATCGGCGGGTGGAGATCGTCAAGCGCTGAGGGCGCGGGCGATGCGGCGGGCGGCGATCGGGCTGGTGTGGCTGGGGGCCGCGACGTGCGCGCTGGCCAACCCTGCGACGTATCGCTCGGGCGGTACGCAGTTCATCGTGGGCGGCATGGGCGGCGACATTGTGCGCGCGCAGCCGGCCGCGCGGCTTGCACCTCAGAGGCTGGGCAACGCACGCGTCACCCATCCGGCAGCGGCCGGGCGAGCGGCGCCGTGCGGCGGGCTGACGTCGGCATCGATGGACGCCCTGCGCCAGGCCGCTCGCGCGGAGGGCGTGGATGAGCGGCTGCTATTGGCCGTGGCGCAGACCGAATCGCGCTTCAACCCGCTGGCGAAATCTCCCGCGGGGGCGATCGGCCTGATGCAACTGATGCCGACCACCGCACGCCAGTACGACCGCAGCGGTACGGCCAATCTGTGGGACGCCGGCACCAACGCCCGCATCGGGGCGCGGCACCTGCGCTATCTGCTGGATCGGTATGGTGGAAACCTGGCGCTCACCGCTGCCGCGTACAACGCAGGCGAAGGCGCCGTGCAACGCTACGGCCGCGCCGTCCCGCCGTTTGCCGAGACGCAGCAGTATGTGCCGCTGGTGGTGGGGCGGTATCTGGACTATCTGGGGCCGGCCAGCGACTCGGCGGGTTGCCGGGCACGCTGACCTGACTTCAGGAGCACGGGCTCGCCTGCGCCCCTGATGGTTTATTGGCCGATGGTGTCGTTGATGGTCACGGTCACCAGGCGCCCCATCGCATCCGTGATATTGATCGTGCCGTTGGTCATGCACGCGCCGAGCAGTGTCACATCGAAACTGCCGCCCACGTCATTGACCTTGGTGGTCGACACGGTCATGAAAGCGGGCAGCGCATTCTGGATGATGTAGGGTGCGTTGCCGCCATAGATGAAGTATCGGCCGCCGCTGCCGGTGTAGCAGGTGCTCGTGTTCGGGCCGGCAAATGACGCCGTGGCCGGCGATGCCTGTAGCGCGGTCACGCCGTTCTCCAGATCGCCGCCACCGCCGCAGCCCGCCAGCGCCGTCAAGGCCGTCGCCGCCAGAAACATCCCCCGGAACATACGTTTGTTGTCTTGCATGATGTGATCAGTGCTGTGGAGAGAAACGCCACACCGGCTCTCGTGTCGGCGCGGCAACGTTACTGTTCAATGGCCGGGGTCTGCATCCGCACGGTGGCATACGCCACGATGGGTGTGCGGCCCTGCTGGTAGTAGATGCAGTTGGAGATCGGCCCCGCTGCATCGAGCAGCGTCGTATCGTCGCCGAATGCGTTGACGCCATCGCCCAAGCCGCCGCACATCACGCGCTTGTAGACGTACGAGATGAGCGGCACTTTCAGCTCATACGCATACGTCACGCGGATACGCAGCAAGTTGGCATCCATCAACGTCTGCTTCGAATGCGTGCCGACGGACACCGGCCGGAATTGCAGGTTGTCATTCGGGATGTAGCGCCGGTTGCCATTGGACGGATCGCTCACGCCCCAGTCCTTGAACGAGCCGGGTGTGGGATTCAGGATGTCGATCTTGAGCCGAGTCGGCACCAGCAGATCGCCCTGTGCCGCCAGCCACGCGGTTGACAGCCGCATCAGATCGTTGCCCTGCGTGGTGTCCTGGTAGAACGGAATCAGGCCCTTGACCAGCGCCGAGCGGATCACGGCCGGATCAGCGTTACGCAGCGCGCCCTCGCGTGCGGCCATGAAGGTCGCCTGGTTGAGCGTCGAGCGCGCCATGAACATGAAGCCGAGCTGCACGATCGCCAGGATCAGCAGGAAGGCCAGTGGACCGACGACCACGAACTCGGCCAGCGTGGCGCCGCGCAAGCGCCGCTTGAACGTGCGGGGGCTGCGGCGGGGCGTCATTCTCCGCTTCCTTGCGGTTGGGGTTGCGCCGACTGGCTGCTGGCCGCCCCATCGCTGGCACTGGTGATACGGATCATGCGCTGCGAGAGCGCGCGCATGCGGCGGGCGTCTTCGGCAAACCGGGGGCTGTTGCCGGCGTGGTCGGTCGCGTGAGCGAAGGCGGCATCGGATTGCAGCAGGCGCACGAGGCCCAGGTTGAAAGCGGCCTCGACGTAGTTCGGGTCGTGCACCAGTGCGGTCTGGTAAGCCTGCGCAGCGTTCTCATACAGACCCAGGCGGCTCGCGGCATTGCCGTAGCGGAACAGCAGGAACGGGTTCTTCGGATGAGCGCGCACCAGCTGTTCGTACTGGTCGAGCGCCTGCTGCCAGCGGTTGGCGTCGTAGTCGGCCTCGGCGCGCTTCATCTGCTCGAGGCTCGCGTTGAACGTGACCTCAAGTTTGGGCGCGGTCTGGCCGATAACGGGTGCAGCACATGTCACGCCCGCCGCCAGTGCCAACGCCCTGGCCCAGCGCAATCCCCTGCCGGATCCGATCCGATTGCCTGTTTGCTTGTGCTGCACGTCTGCGCTCCCGATGCGTCCGCCCACCGGACGACCCGCATGTATAAGCGCCTTGTGTTAACCCCCTGTTAACGCAACTGCGACTCCTCGCACGTCAACCTTCATCGTTTGGAATCTTTCGCGTGAAAGACTCCCGCACGGTCACGGCATGCGGCCGCCAAGCGTTCGCATATCGCGACTTACCTCAAATGATCGGGGTCCCTTCAACCCCTTTGATCCCCGGGAGCCAACCATGCATCAACTCAAACTCAAGCGTAAGCCGCTCGGCCAAGGCATGACCGAGTACATCATCATCGTCGCGCTGATCGCCATCGCGGCAGTCGGCGTGTACAACCTGTTCGGCAAGACCGTCCGCAACCAGATGGCGGGTGTGGCCAACGGCCTGGCCGGCAAGGACAGCACCGCCAAGACCGCCATTACCAACGCCGGTACGGCCGCCAACAACGCCAGCAGCGACGCCAACAACCAGCGTGGCCTGGACTCGTTCGCCGACAGCACCGGCAAGAAGTAATCGGTTCGCCTGATCGGATCGACAAGGAGGCGGCGACATGCGCAATCGCAACGGGCAACGTCAGACACACAGCCTGCGGCAACGCGGACAGGTGCTGGTCTGGACCTTGGCCACGGCGGCGGCGTGCGTGGCCGTCTTCCTTGCTGTGTACGGTGTCGGCCAGGCCAACATCGAGAAGCAGAAAGTCGTGAACACCGCGGATGCCGCGGTCTACAGCGCGGCCATGGTCGAGGCCCGCACCCTGAATTTCGAGGCGTATGCCAATCGCTCGATCGTCGCCAACGAGGTGGTCATCGCGCAACTGGTGACGATGGACTCCTGGCTGCGGTACATGGGCCGCACCGCCGACAATATCGGCACCATTCTGCAATTCGTTCCCTACGCCAATGTGATCGGCCGCGCCCTCAAGCAGGCGGCCAATGTCATCAACCGGCTCGCGCAGTCGCTCCCGCCTTTTGTGGCAGTCCAGCAGGGCATCGTCACGGGATTGACGCTCGCGCGTGAAGCCGCGCACGTGGCGACGTATGAGACGGCCATTGAAACCGCCATTGCCGTGGTCAAGTCGAACGCCACCACATTCAGCGGTCGCAGCGACACCATTCCCGTCATCACCCCGCTGGGCATGGCGGCGCTGGTCAAGAACGAAAAGAGCTGGATGGATTTCACCAAGCTCTATGCCAAGAACGACCGTGCCAACGCGGCCGACGTGATCAAGCGCTCGCGTGATCGGTTCTCGGGAGATGACGAACGCCGGGGCGGTCCGCTGACGAACATCAACCTGTTCTTTACCGGCATCGAGAAGACGTCCGGCGGCACCCACCTGGTCGGCTACGACCGTTGGGAAGCGCAGGACACGCTGGACACGTGGCATTGGACCATCAAGGGCCGCAAGTACGATATTCCGGTGGGCTGGGGACGTGCCACCGCATCGAAGAACGGTGAGCGCGGCAACCGCTGGAACGTGCCCGGCAATGCCAACGGCCTCGCCTACAGATCGACCGACCAGATCAAGGGTTGGCTCGGTATTCCCGAGATTCGCGACGTGGTGGACCGCAAGGCGACTTACGACCCCGAACTCGATGCCAAGGCCAAGAAGGCCTCCGACCCGCTCACGTTCCTGATCGAAGTGGCCAAGAGTCGCACGGATGTGCCATTCGCCAGTTCGATGGGGATGGACAAGGCCCCCACCGGCACGACAACCGGCCCGGGCTCGCCGGACCTGAACGAAAAACTGGCCGGCGATCGCATCGGTGCGGTATCGAAGGCGCTGGTGTACTTCAAGCGCCCATCCCTGAAGAACGATGTGACGGCACGCTCGTTCTTCCGCGACGACGGCGCGCATGAATACGGCAGCACCTACAACCCGTACTGGCAGGCACGCCTGACCGATGTGTCGGTTGTGGAGAAAGAAGCGTTCTATCTTGGCAGCGGCGCGACCGGGCTTGCCATCTTCACGCCTGACGCCTGGAAGAACTGACATGCGGCCTCGCTCCCTCCCGCGCTTCACCCGCGCCCAGCGCGGCCAGGCCGCCACCGAAATGGTGGTGGCAACCGCCTTCCTGCTGCCGCTGTTCTTGAGCATCGTGTACGTGGCGCGCTACATCGACATCAAGCAGACCACGGTGCAGGCTTCGCGCTATGTGGCCTTCGAGCGCGCCATTGACCCGAGCAGCAAGCGCAAGGACAGCGATCTGGCCAACGAGGTCCGCACGCGCTTCTTTGCCAGCGGCAACCGGTTCAACGGCAATATCAACAGTGTGGCGTTCGTGGCCGGTACACCCGGCACGGACGAGGACAACAGTTTCTGGTCCGACCAGTCCGGAAAGCGCTTGCTCAACAGCTTTACCGATGTGAACGTGTTCACGGCCAATCGGCCGGCGCCGGGCAAGATCTCGGGCATCGTCAGCAAGAGCACTGCGGCACTGTTTGGGTTGAATACCAAGGGTTTCGTGATCGGCAACGTCGAGGCGACGCTGCAGAACGTGGATGGATTCGACCCGCTGGCGGCCATCGACATGCGCATCGGCGCAACCACGGCCATCCTGGGGGATACCTGGGGCGCCAACGGCGCCGGTCAGGTCAGAACCCGCATTCGCAAGACCGTACCGGCCAGCTACCTTGGCTCGGCCCTCAACACGTTCGCCTGGTTCCTGACGCCGTTCGAATCCGCGTTTTCCAGCTACGACTTCGGGTGCATCAACCCCGATGTGGTACCCAAGGACCGCCTCCAGCCGTACCAGGCCAACGGCTATTGCTCGGATTGAGGACGTGATGCGATTGCTGGCGTGGATCCCTCGTGTGTTGCAGTCAGGCATTGCCCTTGTGGCATTGGAAATGGCCGCCGCCGCCCACGGCGCCATCAAGTGGCCGGATGTCCCGCTGCCACCGTCAACCCGGGCCGAGAAGGTGGGAGACGAGATGCGCGTGAACGGACTGCCCATGCGCGCCACCGCGTTCGAATCCGCACTGGCGCCGCAAGACGTGATCCAGTTCTATCAGACCACGTGGCGGGGACGTGCCGGCCAGTTGTCGGACGAGAAGCGCGTGGCCGACTGGACAGTCGTGTCCTACACGGAGTCGACGTTCCATACCACCGTTCAGGTGCGGGCCCGCCAGGAAGGGCGTGGCAGCCTGGGCTATATCGGTACGACGTCGCGCGACGGTACCGAGCGCCCGGATTTCTCGGCGCGCGGCCTGCCGCAACCCGCCGGCTCACGGGTGTTGTCGGCAGTGGAGTCCGACGACCCTGGCCGGCACAACGTGCAGGTCACGATGATGACGCCGATGTCGGTGTCGTCCAGCGCGTCGTACTACGAGTCGTCGCTCACGCGGGACGGCTGGACACCGGAGACCAGACCCAAGCCGGCCAAGGCCGCCGGCGCCGCCCCGATCTACGCGACATACAACCGCGGTCCCGAACAGCTCGACGTGGTGTTCTCGCGGGACCCCGCCAGCGGCCAGACCTACATCAACGCCAGCCGCGTTGTTCCCAGATAGAGGTCCGCCAGCACAGCCCAAAGCCTGTATGCATCCTGTCGCAACAGAACCTCCACAGCGTGAGCCGTCCGCGTGACGGCCTTGATACCGATTCGAACGATCCACCGCCCTCACCACCATGAAACTACGCCGATCCCAGCGCGGCCAGTCCGCCCTTGAATACACCGTGGTGTGCCTGCTCGTGTTCTTGGCGCTGTTCCAAGGCTCGCCAAGCCCCGCGCAGGAACTGGCCGATGCCGTTCGGTCGTTCTACCGCACCCTGACTTTCTACGTTTCGCTGTCCTAAGCCGCCATGGCCATCGCACTTAGATTCAACCGTAACTGGGTCATGCTCGGCGTTGCCGTGGTGTTGGGCCTGTCTGCCACGTTCCTGAGCAACAAGCTGCTGCGCGATCGCGTGGCTTCCATTGAAGAAGAGGCGCGACGCGGCCGCAAAATGGTCAGCGTGGTGGTCGCCAAGAAGGACCTGCAGCGGGGCGACGTCCTGAATGCCAGCGTGCTGGCCGTGCGGGAGGTTCCGGCCGACTACGTGCACTCCACCGCCATCCTGCCCAACCAGTTCAGCGCGGTGGAGAACCAGCGGCTGGTCACCCCGCTCAAGCGCGGCGAGACCCTGCTGGAAGCCCACACCGAAGGCCGCGGCGTGCAAATCTTCTCCGGCATGCTGAAGGTCGGCTCGCGTGCATTGACCTTCCCGGTGGACGAGATCAACTCCATCTCGGGCATGCTGCGTCCGGGCGACAAGATCGACCTGATCGTCACGCTGCGCGACGCCAATCCCGGCGCGGGCAGCGGTGGCAAGGACATGACGTTCCCGCTGCTCTCGAACGTGGTGGTGCTGGCGACCGGTCAGCAGATCGGGCGGGGCGGTCGCAATGACGATGCCGAGACGGCCAAGCAGACCTTTGCAACGGTCACGCTGGAAACCACACCGGAAGATGCCAACCGCATCATCACGGCCGAAGCCACCGGCAAGCTCACCGCCGTGCTGCGCAATCCGGATGACGCCCAGCCCAATGGGGTCAAACCACTCACCGCGACAGACCTGATGCGCGGCTCGGCCCGTCGCAACACCGTCGAGATGATCGTGGGCGGCGGCGGCAACAGCTCGTTGTCCGTGACGCAGACCCAATCGCTGGCCAAATTCGAATAACCGGCGCGCCCCAAGCACGCGCAATCCAAGAAACATCATGCCAACCATCACGACATTCAAACGGGCCGGCCTCGCCATGCTGCTGCCGGCACTGTTTCCGGGGGTCATCGCACCGGCACAAGCGCAAACGGGGAAGGTGCTTGGCGCAGGCCCGAATTGGGCGAATTTCGGCAAGCCGGCCAACAACGGTCTATCGACCGATGCCGGTACGCAACTGACCACGGGCTCAGGCGCCGCGCTGCAGAACGGCACCGCCGAGCCGCGCGCGCAGACGGTGGCGGTTGCCACCAATGCTCCGGTGGGGTTCGACCGCGCCATGCAGCGTGTGTCGCAGGACTACGCACCTGCCGACAGCGCGACCCTCGGCGCACAGATCGCCGCGGATGAAAAGCGTCGCGCGCAAGCCAGGTTGCTGGCACAGGACGCCACACCCGCCGCCGCCAAGGTGCCGACCATCGTCGATGCCCCGGCAGCCGCGGCATCGACCACGCGCGCCAGGCCGCCGCGCGCCGTGAGGGTACCGCCCGGTCGCCAGATCGACGGCCCGGCCGAAGCCATTCCGCGCGCCGTCAGCCTGTATCCCGGCGAAGTGCGCGTGCTGAACCTGCGCGGCGTGACGCGCGTCGCCATCGGCAGCGGCAAGATCGCCAGCGCCACCATCGTCGAAGACCGCCAGATCGTGCTGCTGGGCGAGATGGCCGGAAGCACGTCGGTCCACGTCTGGCTGCGCAATGGCCGCGATTTCGACATCGCCCTGACGGTGACGGCAGATCCGGTGGGCAACATGCTGGCCAACATCAACACCATGCTGGTGGGCACCAAGGTCGTTGCCGTGCAGATGGGCGACCGCATCGTGCTGACCGGCAACTACGACACGGACGAGACCGTGCAGCGTGTCGATCTGGTCAAGAAGGCGTACCCGACGCTGATCGACCAGATTCCGCCGCGCCCGCTCGATCGCAAGATCTACAACGAGAAGCTGATCCGCCTGGACGTGAAGCTGGTCGAGGTCAAAAAGAACGCACTGGACAACATGGGCATCAAGTGGGCCGAGACGATGAGCGGCCCGACGTTCGCCACGTCCGGTTTCTTCTATGCCAACTCGCTGTTCCGCGGCACTGCGCAAAGCGATTTCCCGGTGACGACCGCGGCCAAACCGTTCGTGTCGTATTTCGGCATCGCCACGCAGCTGACCTCGATGATCAACCTGCTGGAAGAAACGGGCGCGGGCTGGGTACTGGCCGAGCCGCGCCTGTCTGCGCAGAGCGGCGGCAAGGCCAACTTCGTGGCCGGCGGCGAAATCCCCATCCCGGTGGCGGGCCCGTTCGGGCAGACGCAGGTGGTCTACAAGACCTACGGCGTGATCCTGAACTTCGAGCCCGTTGCCGACGACGCCGGCAACGTCAGCTCGCACGTCTCGGCCGAAGTGAGCGACATCGACACGGCGCACAGCTCGGCCGGCATGCCGGCCTTCACGCAGCACAAGACCGAGACCGACGTGACGCTGCACGAGAACGAAACGCTGGTGATTTCGGGCCTGCTCAAGAACACCGGCAACAAGACGCTGGACCAGATCCCGTTCCTGGGCGACATCCCGGTGCTGGGCGAACTGTTCCGCAACCGCCAGTTCCGCAACGAGCAGACCGAGTTGGTGGTCATGGTGACGCCGCGCATCGTCAAGTCGATCCAGGCGCGCGAGAACCTGACCAACGAGCAGGACGTCAAGCGCGGCGATGAAGTCGTCGACAACGTCCATCAACTAGTCCAGAAGCGGATGGCGAAGTAAGGAGGCGGTATGTTGACGTTCAAGGTACAGGGTCCGAAGGGCGAGGTTCGCCAGATCGACGTGACCGAGCCACGCTGCAAGATCGGCACGGACAAACGGAACGCGGTAGTGCTGTCGGGCTGGACGCTCGGGCGTGAGCATGCGGAAATCCTGACGTCGAACGACGGCATCTTCGTGCGCGACCTCAAGAGCACCAAGGGCACCTTCGTCAACGGCAAGCGCATCGACACGCATGGCCCGCTGCAATCGGAAGACGAGATCCGCATCGGCGATTACCGCATCGCGGTCGCGGTGGCGGGTGCCGAGCCGCCCTCGTTCATGGATGCGCCGCCGGCCGCGGTGACCGTGTCCGTGGTCGCCGCCGCACCGGCTGCTGCGCCTACCGCCGCCGCACAGTCGGCACCGGCCTCGGCGCCGGCCCCGCTGGCCGCACCCGCGCCGGCAGCGCCGCCGCAGCCCGCCTTCGATCGTGAGCTGTTCGAGCTGCGCAAGCTGTTGCAGGAGAAGCTGGTCGAGGCGTTCGATCTGCGTCGCATCGACATCCACAACATGCCGGATGCCGAGCTGCGCGCGCTGACCGAGCAGACCATCCGCCAGATCATTGACCGCACCAGTGAGATCCCGCCCGGCATCGACCGTCAACACCTCATGGAGATGGTGCGCGACGAAGCCATCGGCCTGGGGCCGCTGGAGCCGCTGCTGGCCGATTCGACCGTGACCGAAATCATGGTCAACGCTGCCAACGACGTGTTCGTCGAACAGAACGGCACGCTGTCGCGCTGCCCGGTGGCCTTCACCAGCGACCGCGCGGTAATCGGCGTGATCGAGCGGATCGTCGCCCCGCTGGGCCGCCGCATCGACGAAAGCTCGCCGATGGTGGATGCGCGCCTGAAGGACGGCTCGCGGGTGAACGCCATCATCGCGCCGCTGGCACTCAAGGGGCCGAGCCTGACGATCCGGAAGTTCGCCAAGCGCAAGCTGTTGGCGGACGACCTGCTGCGCTTCGGCTCGGCCAACGCAGCCATGCTGGAATTCCTGCGCGTCTGCGTGCAGTACAAGAAGAACGTGGTGATCTCGGGCGGTACGGGTTCCGGCAAGACCACGCTGCTGAACATTCTGTCCAACTTCATTCCCGAGCACGAGCGCGTCGTGACCATCGAAGATGCCGCCGAGCTGCAGTTGCACCACGCCAACCTTGTAGGTTTGGAGGCCCGCCCGGCCAACCTGGAAGGCAAGGGCCAGGTGAGCATCCGGGATCTGGTGCGGAACTCGCTGCGGATGCGCCCGGACCGTATCGTGGTGGGCGAGTGCCGGGGTGGCGAGGCGCTCGACATGCTGCAGGCCATGAATACCGGCCACGACGGCTCGCTCACCACCGCCCACGCGAACACGCCGCGCGACATGCTCTCGCGTCTGGAGGTGATGGTGCTGATGGCCGGCATGGACTTGCCCGTGACCGCCATCCGCGAACAGATCGCCTCGGCGGTCGACATCGTCGTGCAACAGACGCGCTTTGCCTGCGGCACCCGCAAGATCACGCACATCACCGAGGTGACGGGCGTGGAAAGCGGCAAGATCCAGTTGCAGGACGTGTTCAACTTCGTGCAGACCGGGCTCGACAGCAACCACAAGGTGAAGGGCCACTTCACAGGCTGCGGCTTCGTACCGGAGTTCTACGAGCAGATGAAGAACATCGGCATGGATCTGGACCTGTCGATCTTCGCGCGTCTCGCTTCGCACGAGCAGGCGCAGGAAGTGCGATGAACGTCCTTGTCAGCTTGATGATCGGCCTCGCGCTCATCCTGGGTGTGATGGCCGTCAGCTCGACCGTCAAGCGCTATCGCGAGCAGTTCACGCAGACTTCGCAGGCGACGCTGGCGGACATGTTCCTCTTCGTCGATCCGCAGAAGCTGTTCTACTTCAACGCGATCGGCATCGTGCTGGTACCGCTGCTCGTCTTCCTGGGCACCGGCAACGGGCTGCTGACGACCCTCTCGGCCGTGGTGGTGCTGGTGGCGCCGCGCATGGCCTACACGTGGATGGGCAAGCGTCGGCGTGCGCGCTTCGCGGTGCAGCTGCCCGATGCGCTCACCATGATCGCCAACGCGCTGCGTGCCGGTGCCAGCCTGCAGATGTCGCTGGACGTGGTGGTGCGCGAATCGGCGCCACCGCTCTCGCAGGAGCTGGGCCTGGTGGTGCGCGAACAGCGTCTGGGCGTGGCACTGGAAGATGCACTCGACGGCATGGCACGCCGCGTCACCTCGCAGGATTTCGACCTGGTGGTGTCGGCCATCGTGATCGCCAAGGAAGTCGGCGGCAACCTGTCGGAGACGCTGGAACGCTTGGCGAGCACGCTGCGCGCCAAGGCCATCATGGAAGGCAAGATCGACGCGCTCACCTCGCAGGGCAAGATGCAGGGCATCGTGGTGGGCTTGCTGCCGGTGTTCCTGGCCGGCATCCTGACCTTCATGGATCCGGTGGCCATGGCGCCGCTGTACAACACCTACTGGGGCTGGGCCGCGATGGGCGCCGTGCTGGTGCTCGAGCTGATCGGCGCGTTCTTCATCCGCAAGATCGTGAACATCGACGTATGACCTACATCCTGATTGGCCTGGCCGCGGGCGCGGCGCTGTGTCTCGGTCTGTACGCCGTGTACAGCCTGTTCTCCGAGATGCCTGAGCAGGACACGCAATACCGCGACCGTCCGCCGTCGCTGTTCCGCATGCTGTGGCCGCTCATCATCCTGGTGGAATTCAACTTCGGCCGGCTGCTGTTCACGAAGCACCGGCTCGAGCAGACCACCGTCTTGCTGCGTCGCGCCGGCCAGGAGTACGCGCTGACGCCTCGGCAGTTCCTGTCGGGGCGCGTGGTGACCGCGATGGTCGGCTTGGCGCTCGGCTGGATCGGCAACGAGATGACCGGCATGGAGGGCATCAGCCTGCCGACCCTGTTCGGCTTGCTCGGGTACTTCTATCCGGCCATCTGGCTGCGTGACCAGACCAAGGTGCGCAATCTGCAGATTCTCAAGGCGCTGCCGTTCTTCCTGGATATCGTCACGCTGGCGGTGGAGGCGGGCCTGAATCTGTCCAACGCCATGCAACAGGCCGTCACCAAGGGGCTGAAGGGCCCGCTGGCCGCGGAGATCAACCGCGTGCTGCGCGACACGCGCGGTGGCAAGGCCCGTGTGGATGCCCTGCGTGATTTTGCCGAGCGGCTGGATTTCGCTCCGGTCACCAGCCTGGTCAGTGCGTTGATCCAGGCCGAATCGATGGGCAGCAGCCTCGGGCCCATCCTGCGCGTGCAGGCCGAGCAGCGTCGCGCGGAGCGTTTCCAGCGCGCCGAGAAGATGGCCATGGAAGCACCGGTCAAGATGCTCGGGCCGCTCATCATGTGCATCTTCCCGTGCACCTTCATCGTGCTGGGTTTCCCGATCGTCGTGAAGTTCATGACGAGCGGGCTCTGAGCCGCACCATGCCACTGCGTTTCACGCACCGCTTGCACGTGGCCGGCGCCGACATCGATTGCCGGGTAGCGCTTGCGCAGTCGTTCCTGCAACGGCTGCGCGGCTTGCTGGGGCATCCGCCACTGCAAACCGGGCAGGCGCTGTGGCTCGCACAATGCAGTTCGATCCACACACTAGGCATGCGTTACCCGATCGACGTGGTGTTCCTGAATCGCGCCGGGCAGGTGACCAAGGTCTGCGAGGCCGTACCGCCGCTGGCCGCGCGCGGCAACCTCGGAGCCGCCTCGGCGCTGGAGTTCCGCGCGGGTGAGGCGGCGCGCTTCGGCATTCAACCGGGCATGCTCGTGGCATGGACGAACTGACGGTGCCGCACGCATCGGCTTGGCGCGTTGCCTTGCTCCCGCTTGCGCTCCGATGGTTGATCGTGGTGCGCCACACGCTGCCGCTCCTGCTGGCAGCCGCCTGCGGTGCCGCGCTCGCGCTGGCGTTTGCACCGTGGTCGCTGCGCTGGGCCGCGGCGATCGGCATGGTGGGCGTGGCGGCGCTCTTCTCCATTGCGCCGTCACCGCGCCAAGCCGCCGGCATCGGCCTGTGTGCCGGCGCCGGCCTGATGACGGCAGGCACGACGTGGATCATCCATGCCATCGAAGGCGGCACGTCTGCTGCACCGTGGGCGGTGGCGCCCATCCTGGCAGCCTTCGTGCTCATCAGCGCGCTACCGTATGGACTGATGTGCTGGCTAGGGAGCTGGCTTGTTCCTTTGGAAGCGGGCGTCTTGCGCATGCGCATCGTGCGCGCTGCACTGGCGCTGCCCGCCGCCTGGACGCTGGCCGAATGGCTGCGCGGCAGCGGCCCCTTCGCATTACCTTGGATGCTGACCGGCACCGCCCACGTGCCAGACGGCGTGCTGGCCGGTTGGATGCCCGTGCTGGGCATGTTCGGTACCGGCTGGCTGGCCTGGACGCTAGCCGGCGGCTTTGCGTGTGCAGGCTTGCTGGCGCGTCAGCGCCGAATGCTTGCCGCGGCGGTCGTGGCGGCGCTGCCGCCGGCCGTGCTCGGGTTATCCATGCCGCTGGCAAGCATCGCCTGGACCACGCCGGAATCGTTTCCGTTGCATGTCCGCCTCTGGCAGACCAACCACCCGCAAGGCGAGAAATGGAACCGCACCATCGCCGACGCCACCGCACGCGAACTGGTCGATTGGGTAGAACATGCGCCGCCGCACAGCGTCCTGCTGACGCCTGAACTGGTCATGATCGACCCATGGCAGATGCTGCCCGCCGACTGGACCGACCACCTGAAGCAAGCGCTTGCCGATCGCGACAACACACTGCTGCTCGGTATCCCCGGCGCGGATATCGCCACGCATCGCCTATTCAACACACTCACCGCCGTCGGCCCGCATGCCCGCGAAGCCGAGCCGCAGATCTATCTCAAGGAGCGCCTGGCCGTGTTTGGCGAGACGCTGCCCGCCAAGGCGTTGCTTGGCTGGCTCTATGCGCGTGCCTTCGCTTGGCCGCTGCAGGATCTGTCGGCGCCCGAGCCCGGCGAGAACACGCCGCTGCTCTATGCTGATGGTCATGTGCTGGCCGCCGCCGTCTGCTTCGAGACGGCCTTCACACGTAGCGGCACCCAACGCGATGCGCGTGCCGCGTTCATCGCCAACCCATCCAACGACGCCTGGTTCAGCAGCACGCGCTACCAGATGCACGCGCTGCAGATCACGCAAGCGGCGGCGCTGGAGACCGGCAAGCCGATCTTGCGCGCCAATAACGTCGGCTACACGGCCGTCATCCGTCCGAATGGTTCGCTGCAGTCTGTGCTGCCGAGCAGCGTAGCGGGTGAACTGACAGCCGATGTCATCGGTCATACCGGCACCACGCCCTTCGCACGCGCGGGCGAGCCGCTTATCATCGGTATCTGTTGTGCCGGACTGCTGCTCGCATGGCGCCTGGGTCGCCGCCGGCATCCATCCTCTTTCGATTGAACAACAGGAGTATTCGCATGCAGCGTTCCCTCATTGCCCTGCTGGCCGGTCTTGGTGCGGCATCGGTTGCCCACGCGCAGGAAGCGCCGATGGATGCCACGCATCTTGGTCTGCGTGCGTTTGTGTACAACGCTTTCACCGGTGTGCAGAAAGCTGATGAGATGCCGCAGTATCCGAAAGGCGCCCTGAGCAAGGCCGACCTGTACGGCGGCGTCGCAGCCGGCATTCGCGCACGCGGCAAGGCGTGCGCCGGCGTGGCGGAGGCCCGTGCGCTGGACGCCAACGGCGAGAAGATCGAGGTGAAATGCACCGGCGGTGGCCGCTATCGCGTGCTGCCGCTGACCGGTGAGGTGCAAGCCGCATGAGGGCGCGCACAAGGACTGGCGCAGGCCTGGCGCTGGCAAGCGTCGCGCTGATGCTGACAGCGGGCGCCGCGCGAGCACAAGCCGTCGACGAACTCTCGCCCGCGCTGCTCGGCGAGCTGATGGGCTTCGTTCAGAACGCCTACTTCAACGCCAACCGTCTCTCGGAGATGCCCAAGTTTCCGACGCAGCGCGCGGCCACACAACCCGAGGTGCTCAAGGCCGTGGCAGACGCGCTGCGCGTGCGCCAGCGCACGTGCACCTCGGTCATCAGCGCGAATTACGCTGACGACTCCGGCAACACCCTCGCCATCAACTGTGTGGGCGGCAGCTACATGGTCGACGCCAAGCGCGGCAAGATCACGCCCTGAAGCCGCGCCGCGTCAGGTCGTTAGCTGCCCCCGTTCGGAGCGTACCGATGTGCGCGCATACGACGACTCGACCACCTGCCCGGGCTTGCTCGGAGCGGCCACGCTCGGGTGGCTGCCGATCGGCTGGGCTGCCTGGGTGCCGCCGCCGGTCACCAGCCGATAGCCGGCGCCACGCACGGTCTGGATCAGACCGTCACAGGCAGTGCCTTCCAGCGCCACGCGCAACTTGCGGACGTGCACGTCGACCGTGCGCTCTCCCACGAACACGTGGTCGCCCCATACGCGGTCGAGCAGTTGCGTGCGCGAATGCACGCGCTGAGGGTGCGCAATCAGGAAATGCAGCAGGCGGAATTCCAGCGGGCTGAGCAGGATCGGGCGCGGGCCGTCGGCCGTCTGCGCCGTCACGCCCAGCGTGAGCGGGTCGAGGCGCAAGCCGGAGACTTCCACCACGTCGTCGGCATGCTGCGGCGAGCGCCGGCGCAGCACCGCGCGGATGCGCGCATGCAGCTCGCCCGGGTCGCACGGCTTGACGACGCAGTCGTCGGCGCCGGCGTCGAGCGCCGCGATCTTGGCGCGCGCATCGTCGTGGCACGACAGCACGATCACGGGCAGGCCTCGCGTACGGACGTCGGCGCGCAAGACAAGCAGCACGTCCATCGACTGGCGCTCCGGCCAGGTCCACTCCATCAGCATCAGGTCGGGCAACGTCGCCTGGGTCATCGCCAGGGCTTGCGCCAGGCTGCTGACCCGCTGGACGTGGTGTCCGCCGTCATGCAGCGAAAACGTCAACCGTTCGAGCTGCGCGTGATCTTGGTCGACCAGCAAAATCTGATTTCCCACAGTAAGACCTCCCGTCTAGCCTGCCGACAACCCCCCGGCGAGCAGCCTTGCGGGCCCGCACTCTGCTGTCTGCGGTGCGCGTTGTTGTAGAAGGTCACGCGGGCGTCGCGCACTCGCCTGCGTGTTGTCCCCGTCCTTGCCGCCGCGAGTGGCTCCTCGCGGCACTGCCACGGTGCTGCGTTTACTTCTGCCCCATCCGTGACATCCATCGGTCCAGCCGTTGTCGTTGCGTACTGCTCAGCACCTGCAGCGGCGGGCGCACGCATGTCCATTCCGTGCGTCGCTGTTGCCGGCTCAGCATGTGCTTGATACCCGCCACCATCGGCAAACCCTTGAGCGGGTTCACCCACTCGGCCTGGTCGGCGGCTTCACCCCGATCCAGGTAGCGATCGGCCATCATGTTCGCCAGCAGCGCCACGCCTGCGGTGACGGGCACGCCAGGCTGGCCGACCCGTACGTGCTGGAAGGTGAGCGTGCCGTCGCGCGGCAGGCCGCCTGGTGCCACGCCCGTGCCCACTGCCTCGATGCCGGCGATGCGATGCGGGTACGCATCGGTCAGGCGCCGTGCCACGGCCGCGAAGACAGCGGCATTGCGCCCCGTCAGATGCTCGAGCACGAAGCGAGCCTCCGACGGGACATGTTCGATCACCTCGATGAAAAAGCGGGACAACGATGCTTCGCTCGCCGCGGCATGGGTGCTGGGCACCCGCAGTTGCACGGTGCCGTAGCCCAGTGAAAACGCGGTCTGCGTCAGCTCAATCGATTCGGGGAGCGTCTGGCAGGTGGTCGCCGGCAACAGCGCCCGTGCGTGATAGGGATAGCGGCGCGCCAATCGCTTCAGAACCTCGGCCTTCTCTGCCAGCGCCAGCGCCTCGCCTTCGGCAGCCGGCGAGAACAGCAGCATCCCGGCCCTGGCTTCGTGCAATGCGGCCACGTGGTCCAGCAGCAGGCTCCATTCGATCTCCAGCGAGAACCCGAACGGCACGAGCACCGGTACCCAGAGGCTTCGTGGGCTCAGCATGTCCGCGGCAAGTGCTGCGCCTGATGACGCCCGCGAGCAATCGTTTGCACGACGCGCTCGCTCACGGCGCGGTATTCCAGCCCGGAGCCTCCCCGCATGGCCGGTGGCAGGTGCTGTGCCCATCCTTGCGTGACCTCGAACAGCATCCCTTTCCCCGATCGTTGTCGCTTCCGCGCCCTTGCCAGTCGGCTGCATCCCCCTCGACTTGCAGAATGGCAAAAATCTGTTTTGCACGATTATAAGAATGTCGCTGTGATTCGTCACGCGAGATTTTCACTTTGTGGAGATGCGCACTGGGTAAAGGCCTTTAGTGATAAGGCTGACATTGATTGTTCACGGAATCATGCCAGGAGCCGCCTGGCAACGTCATTACACGGCCAACAATTCTGTAGCCACATAAAGGCACCGGCATTATGTCTTCACGACCATAATGCGAACACCTCTTTGCAATGATGGTATTTTTTACAATCCCGAAACCCCAATTCAATTCAAGCAATCTGTTCTATTGAGAGGGGTAATTCGTGAGATTTAAAACTTTAGGATTACTGCCCAATCTTTAGTCAAAGCTTAGCGTGCAGGCAAAGAAAAAGCCCGCGCGAGGCGGGCTTGCTCGTCTGCCGGGGAGGCCGTATCAGCCCTGCAGGCGGCCCTCCAGACGTGCCTTGGCTTCCGGCAGCGCCTGCGGCAGGTGATGCGCCAGCTGAGCGAACAGCTCGGCGTGCAGTGTCAGCTCCTGCTGCCAGGCCTGCGCGTCCAGCGAGATCACCTTGGCGAACTGCTCGGCGGAGAAGTCCAGCCCGTCCCAGCGCAGTTCCTCATAGCGCGGCGACACGCCGAAGGCGTGCTCGTCGCCGCGAACCTGGCCTTCGATCCGGTCGATCATCCACTTCAGCACGCGCATGTTCTCGCCGAAGCCCGGCCACACGAAGCGGCCCTGCTCATCCTTGCGGAACCAGTTGACGCAGAAGATCTTCGGCAGTTCGGCGCCGCTCTTGGCCAGTTGGTCGCCCAGCTTGAGCCAGTGTGCGAAATAGTCGGCCATGTTGTAGCCGCAGAACGGCAGCATGGCGAACGGATCGCGACGCACCACGCCCTGCTGGCCGACGGCGGCGGCGGTGGTTTCCGAGCCCATCGTGGCGGCCATGTACACGCCTTCGGTCCAGTCGCGCGCTTCGGTGACCAGCGGCACGGTGGTCGAGCGGCGGCCGCCGAAGATGAACGCATCGATGGCCACGCCAGCCGGGTTGTCCCACTCCGGATCGATCGACGGGCACTGCGCAGCCGGCGCCGTGAAGCGCGAGTTCGGGTGCGCGGCCTTGCGGCCGGTTTCCTTGGCGATCGCCGGGGTCCAGTCCTGGCCTTGCCAGTCGGTCAGGTGCGCGGGCGGCGTGTCGGTCATGCCTTCCCACCACACGTCGCCGTCATCGGTCAGGGCGACGTTGGTGAAGATGACATTTTCCTTGAGCGTGGCCATCGCGTTGAAGTTGGTCTTCTCGCCCGTGCCCGGCGCCACGCCGAAGAAACCGGCTTCCGGGTTGATGGCGTACAGGCGCGTCTGACCGTTGGCATCCTGGCGCGGCTTGATCCAGGCGATGTCGTCGCCGATGGTGGTGACCTTCCAGCCGTCGAAGCCGGCCGGCGGAATCAGCATCGCGAAGTTGGTCTTGCCGCAGGCCGACGGGAAGGCCGCGGCCACGTGGTAGGTCTTGCCCTCGGGCGAGGTCACGCCCAGGATCAGCATGTGCTCGGCCAGCCAGCCCTGGTCGCGGCCCATGGTGGAGGCGATCCGCAGCGCGAAGCACTTCTTGCCCAGCAGCGCGTTACCGCCGTAGCCCGAGCCGAACGACCAGATCTCGCGCGTTTCCGGGAAGTGCACGATGTACTTGGTCGGGTTGCAAGGCCACGGCACATCCTGTTCGCCCGCGGCCAGCGGCTTGCCGACGGTATGCACGCACGGCACGAACTCGCCGTCGGTGCCCAGCACGTCGTACACGGCACGGCCCATGCGGGTCATGATGCGCATGTTGACGGCCACATACGGGCTATCGGACAGCTCCACGCCGATGTGCGCGATCGGCGAGCCCAGCGGGCCCATCGAGAACGGCACCACGTACAGCGTGCGGCCTTGCATGCAGCCGTCGAACAGGCCGTTCAGCGTCTGGCGCATCTCGGCCGGGGCGGTCCAGTTGTTGGTCGGGCCGGCGTCTTCCTCCTTCTGCGAGCAGATGAAGGTCCGATCCTCCACACGCGCCACGTCCGAGGGGTCGGACAGCGCCAGGTACGAATTCTTGCGCTTGGCGGGGTTGAGCTGCTTCAGCGTGCCGGCGGCGACCATCTCGGCGCACAGGCGGTCGTATTCCTCCTGCGAGCCATCGCACCAGACCACGCGCTCCGGCTTGGTGAGCGCAGCGATCTCACTGACCCACGCCACCAGCCGCGCGTGTTTCACATAGGCGGGCACGTTCAATGCGGGGACACCCTGCATCACGGGTTGATTCATGACTCAAACTCCAATGGAAGTGAAAAAGAAAGCGGTGGAAGAGCCGCACGGCAGGCCAGGCACACCCCCGCGTCAGCGGACCGGAAAGCGATCGACGGCACAGCGCGAGCGGGCCGGATCAGCGGTTTCCAGGCAAAGAAGCGAGACGGGTGGAGGAACGGCGGCCGTGCTGATTTCACATTCAGTTACAAAGCAGAGCGCGACGGGAACGGGGATTTTTCCAGGCGGCGGTGGCCGCGTGCGCTAAAGTGACGACACACAAAAAATTAGGACTCGTCACAAGCGGGGCTGCGCAATTTGCGTACCCGCGGCGGGCAATCCAAACGTCGTGCAAGATTGTCATGCGGCGAGGGATGGGAAGAATACCACCGCAAGGGACCGCTGTTTTTTGCTGCGCACCATTGTCCGAAGTGAGATGTCGATGAAGATTGCCGTACTGGACGACTACCAAGACGCCGTTCGCAAGCTGGATTGCTTCAGCCTGCTGCAAGACCACGAAGTCAAGGTATTCAACAACACCGTCAAAGGCGTGGGGCAATTGGCCGCACGGGTGGCCGACGTGGAAGCCATCGTGCTGATCCGCGAGCGCACCCGTGTGACGCGCCAGTTGCTTGACCGGCTGCCCAAGCTCAAGATCATCAGCCAGACCGGGCGCGTATCACGCGACGCCGGCGGGCACATCGACCTGGAGGCCTGCACCGACAAGGGCGTCGTCGTGCTGGAAGGCAGGGGCTCCCCGGTGGCTCCGGCCGAGCTGACCTGGGCGCTGGTGATGGCCGCGCAGCGCCGCATCCCGCAGTACGTCGCCAGCCTCAAGCATGGCGCGTGGCAGCAGTCGGGGCTGAAATCGACCACGATGCCGCCCAACTTCGGCATCGGCCGCGTGCTGAAGGGGCAGACGCTGGGCATCTTCGGCTACGGCAAGATCGGCCAGTTGGTCGCCGGCTACGGCCGCGCCTTCGGCATGAACGTGCTGGTGTGGGGGCGCGAGAACTCGAAGGAGCGCGCCCGCGCCGACGGCTTTGCCGTGGCCGAGTCAAAGGACGCGCTGTTCGAGCAGTCCGACGTGCTGTCCGTCCACCTGCGCCTGAACGACGACACGCGCGGCATCGTCACCGTGGCGGACCTGACCAGCATGAAGCCGACCGCGCTGTTCGTCAACACCAGCCGCGCCGAACTGGTCGAAGAGAACGGCATGGTGACGGCGCTCAACCGCGGCCGCCCGGGCATGGCGGCCATCGACGTGTTCGAGACCGAGCCCATCCTGCAGGGCCACACGCTGCTGCGCATGGAGAACTGTATCTGCACGCCGCACATCGGCTACGTGGAGCGCGAAAGCTACGAGATGTACTTCGGCATCGCCTTCCAGAACATCCTCGACATCCTGCAGGGGAATGTCGACAGCGTGGCCAACCCGACCGCGCTGGCGCCGGCGCTGATCCGCGCCTGAGGCCAGCCATCATGCGGATCATGCGGCCCCGGCGTCAGGCCGCGGCGCGCAGCTGCGGCTGGTTGGCGCCCGCGCCGTCGAAGCGGAAGCTGTCCATCGCCAACGCGCCGTAGGTGACGGTGTCGACCACGTGCCGGGCCTGCACGCCGCCCGGCGTGGCCTGCTCCGGCTGGCCCATGGCGGCACCCAGGGCCACGTACAGCGGCATCAGGTGCTCGTCGGTCGGGTGGGCGTGGGCGGCATGCGGCGCCCGCGCGCGGTAGTCGCAGAAGGTGGCGAAATCGCCGGTGCGGATGCCTTCGGTCATGGCTTCGACCATCCATTCGCGGAAGGCCTCCACCCACGGCTCGACCGGCACCCCGTGCTGCGCCATGCCGGCGCCGCGCATCAACGCCCGCAGGTTGTGCGTGAAGCTCCCGGAGCCGATGATCAGCACGCCTTCGTCGCGCAGCGGCGCGAGCGTGCGGCCCATCGCCATCTGGCAGGCCGGCGACAGGCCCGGCATCAGCGAAACCTGCACCACCGGGATGGTCGCCTCGGGCAGCATCAGCATCAGCGGAATCCACGCGCCGTGATCAAGCGGCTGGCGCGGGTCGAGCACGGTGGACGCCTGCTCCTCCAGCCCGGGCACGATATTGCCGTCGATCAGCGTGCGGATGCGCTCGGCCAGCGCGGGCGCGCCCGGCGGGGCATATTCCAGTGCGTACAGCTGCGGCGGGAAGCCGCCGAAGTCGTGCCACGCCTCCTGCTGCGGGCGTGCCGTCACGGCGGGGCGGCGCGTCATCCAGTGCGGCGACACCACCACGATGGCGCGCGGCGACAGCGCCGCCACGTCACGCCCAAGCGCCGCCAGGGCCGCGCCGACAGGACCAGGATCGGCCGCCAGCATCGGCGACCCATGGGAGAGATAGAGCACGGGAAGCATGTCAAATTTCCTGAACTTGGTGCCACCATTCTGCGCCACCCACGCACGACTAGGCTGCATGGATTTGGAGCGTGCCATCAGGAAAATTGAACAGCCGCACCCCAAGCTGCCCGGGAACGGGTCGATGCCGCATCGACGCCCCGTCGGCCTGGCTCAGATGCGGAGCAGTTCCTCCGCCACCGTCGGATGCAGGCCGACCATGCTCCGTAGGTGCTTGAGCCGCACGCCCATGCGCACGGCCACCGCCAGCGCCTGCACGATCTCGGGCGCGGCGTTGTCCATCACGTGCGCGCCCAGCACGCGCCCGCTGCGCGCATTGCAGACCAGCTTGATCATCGACTCGGTGCCGGTGCCGGCAAAGCGCTGCTCCAGCGAGACGAAGCGGCGCTCGACCACGTCGATGCGCTCGGCCACGGGACGGGCGTCCCGCTCCGGCCGGTCCGGCCAGCGCTCGCGCGCCTGGGCCTCGGTCAGGCCGACGGCGGCGATGGCCGGCTCGCAGAACACCGCCATCGGCACATGCTCCATGTCGGGCAGCTTGGCGCCCTTGCCGAACAGCCGCTCGGCGACATAGCGGCCCTGCGCGGCAGCCACCGGCGTCAGCTGCGGGCCGCCGCTGACATCGCCGATGGCATGCACGCCGCGCGCGCGGGTACGGAAGTGCCGATCCACCGCAATATGGCCACGCGCATCGAGCGTGACCCCGGCCGCCTCCAGGCCAAGCCCATCCGTGACCGGCGCACGGCCGATGGCGGCCATCACGCGCTGCGCGCGCACCACACGCGCAGCGTCACCGTCCGGCCCGGCCACGTAGACGGCCACGCCGTCTCCATTAACGGCGTCGCGCTCCACCCGCACCACGTCGGCATCCGGCACGACGTCGACGCCATGCGCCGCCAGCGCCCGGGACGCCGCCTCCGACAGGGCGGCATCGAAATCCGGCAGCACGCGCGGATCGCCCACCAGCAGCGTGACGCGCACGCCGAAGCGCACCAGCGTCGACGCCATCTCCACCGCGATCACGCCGCCGCCCACGATCGCCAGCGAGGCGGGGAGCGTGTCCCAGGTCAGCACGTCCTCCGGCGTGCAGGCGAGCTCGGCGCCGGGCACCGGCAGCGGTTGCGGCCGGGCGCCCGTCGCCAGCACGATCTGGCGCGCACGCATGGTGCGCTTGCCGGCGTCGGTCAGCAGCCGAAGCGCGCCGCGCCCGCGCAGCGACGCTGAGCCGGCCAGCCATTGCACGCCCGCTTCGGCCAGATGCGCGCGATACACCCCGTGCAGCCGCCCGACCTCGGTGCGGATGCGGGCCGCGGCATCCTGCCAGGCTTCACGGCCATGGGCCGCGGCGGTGTGCAGGCAGCGGCTGGCCGCCTGCGACCAGGCGGCGCCGTAGCCCAGCAGTTTCTTGGGCATGCAGCCGCGGTTGACGCCGGTGCCGCCCACTTCGGCGCGATCGATCAGCAGGGTGCGCGCGCCAAGCTGCGCGGCGCGGCGGGCGGCGGCCAGGCCGGCGGAGCCGGCGCCGATCACAATCAGATCAAAGGAAACAGCGGAATGTGCGCGCATGAGGCGTCCGTCGGGTTCGACCGGCGACGCCATGACGCCGTGTCGGCGGGCTCGCCCGGCTCCGGCAAAGCCATGCGCCCGCCACCGGCTGCGGCGGGGCGCACGCTAAGCAGCGATCGGCGCGGCAAACCCGCGTGGAAGTTCGCGCAGGAAGGTTTCGCCGTCATGACGGCCCAGCAGGTAGGCGTCGCGCATGGCCTCCGGCCGGGTGTAGTCCCAGCTGGCGATCGGCACCTTGCGCGAGGGCTGCACGTAAAAGCGGCGCTGCACGCCGCCCTCGACCGGGACGTCGATGCGGAAGTAGGTCGGCTGCGGGTACAGGCGCGTGACCAGCACCAGCACGTCGCCGGGCGTGGGGTCGAGCGCTTGCACCGGAACGTTGTCCACCATGCCGCCGTCCAGCACCGGACTGCCGCCGCGCCGCAGCACGGGAGTGAAGGGCGGGGTGGAGGCCGATTGCAGCAGCAGGTCGGCCAGCGCATCCGGCGTGGCGCAGTCCTGGGCACGCACGAATTCCGGCCGGAAGCCCAGACGCCGGCCCAGCGTCGGGTGCAGCGTCTTGCGGATGTGCTTCTCGACGTTGTACGCAATCAGCCCGGCCGCCACCGCGGTGCGCGCGCCCATCCAGCGCGGGATGTGCGCCAGGCCGACGCGGATCTCGGGCGCCTGGCCGAGCCGTGCGAGGCGGCCCTCGCCGAACACCGTCAGCAGCGCCGCACGGTACATGCCGTAGTGCGGGAACACGCGCTCGCCGCGCAGCAGGTTGCCCCAGTGGGCATTGCGGGTGTTGCCGCGCAGGGCTTCGGCGTAGTACGCCATCAGGTCGGCGGCATTCCATGCGTGCAGCATGCAAGCCGTCGATGCCCCCGCCGAGATGCCAGCGATCACGCGCGGCCGCAGGCCCAGCCCGGGCTGCACGATGTCCCACCAGCCGGCTTGCCACCAGCAGCGGTTGCCGCCGCCGGCAAACACCATCTGCTCGAAGGCGGGCAGGGTCATGCACAAGCCTCGGCGGCGACGGGCGGCGCCAGGCGCAGCGCGGGCGAGTACTTGAGCGTATCGATGCAGGCATCGACGAAGCGCTCGCGCTTGACGGCGAGGCTGGAGGCATCCGGATAGAACAGGTAGTCGCCCATGATGCCGCCAAACGAGGCGTGGAAATGCGCCACCGCCAGCGGCACATCCAGGTCGGGCGGCAGCTGCCCGCGCCGGGCCGCCTGCCCGATGATGTGGGTCAGGCGCGCGAGCCCCTCCTCGAAGGATTCCTGCTGGCGCTTGAGGATCGGGCTCGTGTCCTCCACAAACTCGCACTTGTTGAACATGATCTCGAAGACGCGGCGCCAGTGCATGTCCTCCACCAGCTGCTGCAGCACGAAATTGGCCACATTGCGCAGCTCGCCCAGCGGATCGTTGGGCTCGACGCCCAGCGGCGAGCACAGGGTCTCCATCGGCAGCTTGACGCGCTCGCACATGGCGGCGAACACATCGGCCTTGTTGCGGAAATGCCAATAGATGGCGCCACGCGTGACACCGGCCGCCTGCGCGATGTCGGATAGCGACGTGCGCGCCACGCCACGCACATAGAACACCTCTTCCGCCGCGTCGAGGATGCGGTTGCGCGTTTCCAGCGCTTCTTCCTTGGTTCGTCTGACCATGATGCCCTTCGGGAAGCCGGCCCCAGCATGGCCGGCAGCTTTCGATCCGCTTTTGTGCAGCGCACAAATACTGACAACTGACTGTTGCGCATTGCACAACGCTTGAACGCCCGCCCACGCCGACACAGCCGACGCGCAGGCCAATCTGCCGCCACCCCGCATGCTGCCGCCATTGCAACGAAGCCGGGCAAAGTGTCAATAAAGGCCCATTCCGTAAGCATGGCGTTTATACATACATGCGTGAACGTATCTATAATAGCGCGCACTCCTTGACTTGCCCATTGTCGCGCCCGCTGCGCGTGGGCCGATCACATCGGATGGATGGAGCGCCGCAGCAAACCGCGCCGAGATTCCAGCAGTAGCGGCCGTTTTGTTGCGACTTCGTCGCAATAGCCGTATCGCATGCCGCCGGTTACGGCTAGCATCGAACGTTTTCGGATTGTGTTTTCAGGTCGCCCGGACCCTACCCGTGGCGCATTCTTTGCGCGCCGCCCGGGCACACCGCTTATCGCCACATGGGGTCATCTATGACGAACACCCGCCGTTATCACCAACTCGCTGCTGCCGCGCTCACGGTCGTGGCGCTTGCAGCCTGCGGCAACAAGCAGGCACAAGGGCCGGGCGGCGGCGGCATGCCGCCGACGGAGGTCGGCGTCGTGACCGTGCAGCCGCACTCGGTGGGCCTGACCACCGAGCTGCCGGGCCGCCTGGAGGCCACGCGCGTGGCGCAGGTGCGCGCACGAGTGGCCGGCATCGTGCTCAAGCGCACGTATCAGGAAGGCAGCGATGTGAAGGCGAACGACGTGCTCTTCCGCATCGACCCGGCGCAATACCAGGCTTCGCTCGATAGCGCCCGTGCCCAGCTGGCCCGCGCCGAAGCCACGCAGACCCAGGCGCAGCTCAAGGCCGAGCGCTACAAGCCGCTGGTCGCCACCAATGCCATCAGCAAGCAGGACTACGACGACGCCGTCGCCGCCGCCAAGCAGGCCACCGCCGACGTCGGCTCGGCGCGCGCGGCCCTGGAGACCGCCAAGCTCAACCTCGGCTACGCCACCGTCACGTCGCCCATTTCGGGCCGCGCGGGCCTGGCGCAGGTCACCGAAGGCGCGCTGGTCGGCCAGGGCAGCGACGCCACGCTGCTGGCGACCGTGCAGCAGATCGACCCGATCTACCTGACCTTCACCCAGTCGAGCACCGAAGTGATGCGCCTGCAGGAAGCGCTCAAGGCCGGCAAGCTGGCGGCCGCGAGCGACACCGCCGCCAAGGTCACGCTGGTAACCGAGGACGGCCGCGTCTACGCGCAGACGGGCAAGCTGTACTTCTCCGACCTGACGGTTGACCAGACCACCGGCTCGATCACGCTGCGCGCGATCTTCCCGAACGCCGAGCGCACCCTGCTGCCGGGCATGTACGTGCGCGCGCGGCTGGAGCAGGCGGTCGATCAGCAGGCCATCACGGTGCCGCAGCAGGCCGTGTCGCGCGGCGCGGACGGCGCCTCGGTGATGATCGTCGACGCGGAAGGCAAGGTCGCCGCACGCCCGGTCCAGGCCGATCGCGCCGTCGGCACGGACTGGATCGTCTCCAGCGGCCTGAAGGCCGGTGACAAGGTGATCGTCGACGGCCTGCAGAAGGTCCGACCGGGCGCGCCGGTCAAGCCGGTGCCGTGGCAGGCCGGCGGCGCGCAGGGTCAGGGTGCTGCCGCCAGCGCCCCCGCAGCCAAGCAGTAAGCCGCAGTAAACAAGGAGCCATCGCATGGCAAAGTTTTTTATCGATCGCCCGGTTTTTGCCTGGGTGCTCGCGCTGTTCATCATCGTGGCTGGGGCCATCTCGGTCACCCAGTTGCCGATCGCGCAGTACCCGACCATCGCGCCGCCCTCGATCATCATCACGGCAACCTACCCCGGCGCGAGCGCCAAGACGCTGGACGACGCCGTCACCAGCATCATCGAGCAGGAAATGAACGGCGCGGACGGCCTGCTCTATATCGAGTCGGTCAGCCAGGCCGGTAACGGCCAGGCCACCATCACCGTGACGTTCAAGCCCGGCACCGATCCGGCGCTGGCGCAGGTGGACGTGCAGAACCGCCTCAAGCGCGTGGAAGCGCGCCTGCCGTCGTCGGTGACGCAGCAGGGCGTGCAGGTCGACAAGACCCGCTCCAACTTCCTGCTGTTCGCCACGCTGATCTCGAAGGACGGCAAGATGGACCCGGTCGCCCTGGGCGACTACATCTCGCGCAACGTGCTCAACGAAGTCAAGCGCGTGCCCGGCGTCGGCCAGGCCGTGCTGTTCGGCACCGAGCGCGCGATGCGCGTCTGGATCGACCCGGCCAAGCTGGTCGGCTACAAGCTGACGCCGACCGACGTCTACAACGCCATCCGCAACCAGAACGCGCTGGTCTCGGCCGGTACGCTGGGCGACCTGCCGTCCACCTCCAGCCAGCCCATCGCGGCGACGGTGGTGGTGGAAGGGCAGATGACGACCACCGAGCAGTTCGGCAACATCGTGCTGGTGTCCAAGCCGGACGGCTCGCAGGTGCGCATCAAGGATGTGGCGCGCCTGGAGCTGGGCGGCCAGACCTACGCGACCTCCGCGCGGATCAACGGCCAGCCGATCTCGGCCATCGGCGTGCAGCTCTCGCCGACCGGCAACGCGCTGGGCACGGCCAAGGCGGTCAAGGCCAAGCTCGACGAGCTGTCCAAGTACTTCCCCGCCGGCGTCGAGTACAAGATCCCGTACGACACCTCCAAGTTCGTGCAGATCTCGATCGAGGAAGTGGTCAAGACGCTGTTCGAGGCCATGGCGCTGGTGTTCCTGGTGATGCTGGTGTTCCTGCAGAACATCCGCTACACCCTGATCCCGTCGATCGTGGTGCCGATCTCGCTGCTGGGCGCGTTCGCCACCATGAACGCGCTGGGCTTCTCGATCAACGTGCTGACCATGTTCGGCCTGGTGCTGGCGATCGGTATCCTCGTCGATGACGCCATCGTGGTGGTGGAAAACGTCGAGCGGATCATGAGCGCGGAGGGCCTGCCCCCGCGCGAAGCGACCCGCAAGGCCATGGGCCAGATCACCGGCGCCATCATCGGCATCACGCTGGTGCTGATGGCGGTGTTCATCCCGATGGCGTTCTTCTCGGGCTCGGTGGGCGCGATCTATCGCCAGTTCTCGCTGTCGATGGTGGCCTCGATCTTCTTCTCGGCGCTGATGGCCCTGACGCTGACGCCCGCGCTGTGCTCGACGCTGCTCAAGCCGATCGAGAAGGGCTCGCACCATGAGAAGAAGGGCTTCTTCGGCTGGTTCAACCGCATGTTCAGCACCACCACGAACCGCTACCAGAGCTTCGTGGAGCGCATGCTGAAGAAGACCTTCCGCTACATGGTGATCTACGGCGCGCTGATCGGCGCGGTGGTGCTCCTGTTCATGCGCCTGCCGTCGTCGTTCCTGCCGAACGAAGACCAGGGCTACATCATCACCAACATCCAGTTGCCGCCGGCGGCTTCCGCCAACCGCACGCTGGAGGTGATCAAGCACGTCGAGAACTACTACCAGCACGAGAAGGCCGTCGAGAACATCGTGGCGGTGCAGGGCTTCAGCTTCTCGGGCAACGGCCCCAATGCCGCGCTGGTGTTCACCACGCTCAAGGACTGGAGCGCGCGCGGCGCCGACCAGACCGCCGACGCCGTGGCCGGCCGCGCCTTCGGCGCGCTGTTCGGCGGCATCCGCGATGCGATCGTGTTCCCGCTGAACCCGCCGCCGATCCCGGAACTGGGCAACGCGACCGGCTTCACGTTCCGCCTGCAGGACCGCGGTGGCCTCGGCCACGACGCGCTGATGGCCGCGCGCAACCAGCTCCTGGGCATGGCCGGCCAGAGCAAGATCCTGAAGAACGTGCGCCCGGACGGCCTGGAAGATTCGCCGCAGTACCAGGTCGACATCGACCGCGAGAAGGCCAACGCACTGGGCGTGGCGTTCTCCGACATCAACGCCGTGCTGTCGACGGCGCTGGGCTCGGCCTACGCGAACGACTTCCCGAACTACGGCCGCCAGCAGCGGGTAATCGTCCAGGCGGACAAGATCAACCGGATGCAGCCGGAAGACATCATGAACCTGTACGTGCGCAACACGCAGGGCAGCATGGTGCCGATGTCGGCGTTCGCCAAGGGCCACTGGATGGTCGGCCCGGTGCAGCTGGTGCGCTACAACGGCTATCCGTCGGTCCGCATCTCGGGTGACGCCGCCACCGGCGCCAGCACGGGCGACGCCATGGACGAGATGGAGCACCTGGCCTCCAGGCTGCCGGCCGGCATCGGCTTCGAGTGGACGGGCCAGTCGCTGCAGGAAAAGTCCTCCGGCTCGCAGGCGCCCGCACTGTACGCGCTGTCGCTGCTGGCGGTGTTCCTGGTGCTGGCCGCGCTGTATGAGAGCTGGTCGATCCCGGCCGCGGTGATCCTGGTGGTGCCGCTGGGCGTGCTCGGCGCGCTGCTGGGCGTGACGCTGCGCTTCATGCCCGACGACGTGTACTTCAAGGTCGGCCTGATCGCGGTGGTGGGCCTGTCGGCCAAGAACGCCATCCTGATCATCGAATTCGCGAAGGACCTGCAGGCGCAAGGCAAGGGCCTGATCGAAGCGACTCTGGAAGCGGTGCACCTGCGGTTCCGCCCGATCATCATGACGTCGTTCGCCTTCATCCTGGGCGTGCTGCCGCTGGCGATCGCCACCGGCGCCAGCTCCGCCAGCCAGCGCGCCATCGGTACCGGCGTGATGGGCGGGATGATCACCGCGACGGTGCTGGCCGTGGTGCTGGTGCCCGTGTTCTTCGTGGTGGTGCGCCGCATCTTCAAGGGCAGCGAACGCCAACGCCGCCTGGACGCCGCACACCTCCCGCTGGACGAGGAAATCTGAATATGCACAAACCCATGACTTTCCGTTTGCCCGCGCTGCTGCCGGCGCTCCTGCTGGCGGCCGGCGTGCTGTCCGGCTGTTCGCTGGCGCCGCGCTATGAGCGCCCGGCCGCCCCCGTGGCCGGCGACTACCCGCAGGCACCGACCGGCTACGGCGTGCCCGCGGACACCGCCAAGCCCGGCGAGACCGCGCCGCGCGCCACCGACCTCGGCTGGCGCGCGTTCTTCCCCGACCCGCGCCTGCAGAGGCTGATCAGCCTGTCGCTGGAGAACAACCGCGACCTGCGCGTCGCCATCCTCAATATCGAGGCGGCGCGCGCGCAATACCGCCAGCAGATCGCCGACCTGCTGCCGCCGGTCAACGCGACCGCCACCTACACCCGCAGCCTGACGCCCCAGTCGATCTCGCAGACCGGCCAGGAAATCAACACCAAGCAGTATCAGCTGGGTGTCGGCATCAGCAACTACCAGGTCAACCTGTTCAGCGTGGGCGATGTGACGTCGTCCGCGCGCGCCAGCTACCTCGCCACCGAGGAGGGCCAGCGCGCCACGCAGATCAGCCTGATCTCGCAGGTGGCCAAGGCCTACCTGAACGAACGCGCCTACGCCGAGCAGCTCGAGCTGGCCCAGCAGACGCTCAAGGGCCGCGAAGACTACTACAAGCTCGCCAAGCAGCGCTTCGACGTGGGGGCCTCCTCCGCGCTGGACCTGCGCCAGAACGAGACGCTGGTCGAGTCGGCCCGCGTGTCGGTGGCCCAGCTGACGCGCCAGTACGCCCAGGCGACCAACGCGCTGGTGTTGCTGGTGGGCTCACCGCTGCCGGCCGACCTGCCGCCGCCGACCACGGTGTCGTCGGAGAAGATCGTCGCCGACATCCCGCCCGGACTGCCGTCCGAACTGCTGGAGCAGCGCCCCGACATCCGCCAGGCCGAGCAGAAGCTGGTCGCCGCCAACGCCAACATCGGCGTGGCGCGCGCGGCGTTCTTCCCGAGCCTCGGGCTGACGTCGAACGTGGGAACGGCCAGCACGGCGCTGCATGACCTGTTCAAGAGCGGGACGGGCCTGTGGTCGTTCGTACCGAACCTGACGCTGCCGATCTTCAACTGGGGCACCAACGTCTTCAACCTGGACCTGACCAAGGCCAACCAGAAGATCGCGGTGGCCAACTACGAGAAGACCATCCAGACGGCCTTCCAGGAAGTGTCTGACGCCCTCGTGGCGCGCGGCACGCTGGACGAGCAAGTGGCCGCGCAGAAGCGCTTCCGCGACGCGACGGCCGAGCGTCTCACGCTGTCGGACCAGCGCTACCGCAACGGCGTGTCGAGCTTCCTCGACGTGCTGGACGCGCAGCGCGACCTGTTCAGCGCCGACCAGACCCTGGTGCAGACCCGCCTGGCCCGCCTGACCAACGCCATCGATCTGTACACGGCGCTGGGCGGCGGCCTGCAGGAACACAGCACCACCGTGGCCGCGCAGCAGGCCCGGCCGACCGCCGCACCGGGCACCACGCCCAGCGTGTCGCCGGACATGACAACACCGGCCAAATAAGCCGCGCTAGCGCAGCCGAGTACCAAGCCCGCCACCCGGCGGGCTTTTTTTCACCCTCAGCCCGGTTGCCGCTGCTGCCGCCAGGTGAAGCAGGGCCGTCTCGCTGCGCCTTCGCATCAACGGCATCGGCAAAGCGCGCCGCGTGGGTCGAAGTCAGCAGTTGCGCATACGGGGACGGGGACGGGCGTTGGCCACGGATTGCGGCGAGGCCGGCAAATGCTTCGGCAAACGGGGCAGCTGACCGGCCACCGGTAGCGGGGAAGGGCGCTGAACGCGCACGCTGCGACGCGCCGGGATGCGGCGTTCCCGAAACAGCCGGCGCGGCGTAGTATCCGGACCACGCGCAAGCCACGAATTCGGCAGAGAAATGCCTTTTTCGCCACACTTTGCGGCCTCTTGCATCGGTAAACGGATTCAACTACACTGCACGCCCTCTGGGCGGTATATACTTTGCGGTTTCGCCGTCCAACCCGAATATTGAGCAAGGGACACGATGACCACCATCCGCCTGAAAGAAAACGAGCCGGTCGAAGTCGCGCTGCGCCGCTTCCGCCGTGAAATCGAGCGCACCGGCCTGATCAAGGAACTGCGCGCACGCACCGCCTACGAAAAGCCGACGACCGAGCGCAAGCGCAAGAAGGCTGCCGCCGTGTCGCGCACGCGCAAACGCCTGCGCTCGCAAATGCTGCCGAAGAAGCTCTACTAAGATCGTGCGATTGTTGCGGTAGCACCAGCTGGGTGCTGCCGTTGGCGGCGTGAAGTCAATCGACCTCCGTTCCGCCGAGCCCGGCCTCGTGTCGTCCCTGCACCCCTCAGAGGTGCGCCTCGACACCCCATCATGGCCACGGCTCACACCCTCCCGATACAGAAGCTAGCAACACGGCGGTCAATGGCCTTCCAGCCATTCTCCGCGGCTTCGGTGCGCCCGCGTGGCGCCACTTTCGTTGCAAACGACATCCGCCAGCGGTGATAGACCGGCTGGCTGTTGGCGTTTGTCGAACGGTTTCCAGCCCCCCACGCCCGCCGGCCTTGACGCGAATTTTGTTTCGCGCCCAGGGTTCTTTACGACTTTTTGACGGGCGAGACCGTACGCTGAAGACGTGAGCAATCCTGGGCGGCAAGCGCCGTACGGCCATGAACCTGATCCATCAATGGTTGCTGGGAGCTGGCGTCGTGCTGGCCATCATCGCGCTGTTCGTAGTCGAATACAGCGGCGAGATGCGGGCCGCACGGCGTAATCGGGAAGCCGAGCAGCATGCCGGCCTGCGCACCGACAATGCTCGCGCGCCTTGAGCGCGTGACCACGCCACCACGCAGCCCGCTCCGGCTTGCCGCGTCGAAGCGCCAGCAGCCGATCCACCATCAGCACCCAAATCATGTCAGCCCATCGGCGCTGGCCGCCAGTCCTATCGGAACGGCAAGCCTCCATGACGCCGCCGGGGCGACGCATGCGCCCGGCGCCCGACCGCATCGAGCAAACGAAGATCGGCGAGCGGCCCAACCGCTCGCATAGAAAAGCGCGTCGCCGGCTTGCACCACCAGGCGCAGTCATTGCCCCTGGCCCATGATCGAAAACAACCAAGTTCAGACGCGCCCGAGAGGAAATGACGTGAGCGCACCATCAACAGGTCGCTCACAGCATGGCGCAGACAAGCCGCCGCGACGAACGCCTTTCACGATCGCAGATACGGGCCCGCACGTCGCTCCAGCAACGCGACAAGCTCAGGCTGCATGAACGCGTAGTCGTCGGGGACATCCAGGCAGACGACCCGCTTGCCGCGCAGCCACGGACCAAACCGCTGAGACAGGCGCCGGCGGTGAGAGCGCTCCATGACGAAAATGACTTCAGCCCACTCGAGCTGATCGGCCGTCAGTGGGACGTCGGCATCGGGCGCCAGGCCCGCCGAATCGGTGTCGACATTCGGCCAGTGCGCGAATATGGATTCCGCGGTGGGACTGCGCAGCCGGTTGCGGCTGCAGATGAACAGTGCGCGCATTGCGGCTTCAAACGCTATGTGAGGGCACCCGTTTGCCCAATATGTCTTCGGCCATCGGGCGCAGGGGAGGACATGTGGACCATGTGTGCTTTTAGAATCGCAATGTTGCACCGGGTCGCCAGTGCATTTCAATCCGACCAGAACATCAACATCACAATGAACCGCAGCGTTCGATCGACGCACCTGCCACTGCTCTGCGCACTCCTGCTGGCAGCCTGCGCCAGCCCGAACGGGAAACCCGCCGCAACCTATCGCCCCGACTCGCAAGCACGCGTTCGCGTGTATTGGGGAGCGGTCGTTCACTTCCACTTCAATACCCGGTGCACCCCCGAAGAGGGCTTGCTGGGCTACGCCGGCAAAGGCATGCTGGCATCTCATCTTGGCTGACACCACCGTACGCATCCGAAATCTCCCGGACATCTCGCGTAGGCCAACTGCTGCTGAAACGCTATCAGAAAACACGCGATCCGGATGAGCCGGAATGCGTCGACGCTGCATCGTTCAGCGCATCGGATTCCTGGCCTTCTAGCGCAGGCATGACATTCAAGGCGGGTTTTCCGTACGCACTCAAGGGTTGCGAGGAAACCATTCCCCCCATATCCTGCCTTGCTGCAATTCCTTTCAACAGAGGGGCGGGCAAACATCCTGGTGTTCCAGAAAGCGTCCCACTCAATCGTCACGGATGGCCGAAGCTCAGCGAGCTACCGATACACCGGGCGACTGCGCACATCCTTCCCGAGAAACATGCCCACATGACCAGCTCTGATCTTGCATGCCGAATCTCGCCTGAAGAGAAGGGCAGAATCATTGGTGCCTTGTTGTTCTTGCCCGCCCTCCTGCACGCCGTATTCGCCCGATGCCATATCAGGAATGCCTGGCCCGTCGCTCAAGGGCTGTTTGTTGGCGGCTTCCTGATCGCGGCCATTCTATTGGTGCAGGCCCTATTCAAGCGTCCGCGGGCATTGCCTCCGCTGCCTATGTGGCACGCTGCACTCTGCCTCATACTGCTGCCATCGCTCGCCGGTGCCCTTGCGATAGTCGATGGCATCGCCTTCGCGCGTGCGGCCGTGTTCTTCACTGCAAAAGAACATACCCGTACGACAGCAACCGTCGAGACCAGCAGCCCCATGCGGGGATGCCGCACAAGCATCGAGTTCTTCGATTCAATCACCGAAGCTTCCATCACTGCCTGCGCATCGGACTATGGCTTTGCGCCACGGGCCGGCGACCGCATCGTCGTAGAGAAGTTGGTGAGCCCAATCGGCATCAACCTCCAAGCAGTCAGCCCACAGCTGAGCAACGGAAGTACTAGCCGGTAGACCCTGCCCATTGCCCTCATCTCAAACGCTCTGTAGTGCGTTGCTCGGGCCCATCATTGGCCGCTGAAACGCGATTAGCCAGTCTCTCGCTCGCGCAGCTTGCGCACTTCGGGCAGCTCACTACTTTCCGATGCAAAACCGACTAAAAATCACCCCCAACAAATCATCACTGGAAAACGCCCCCGTGATGCTGTTCAACGCTTCCTGCGCCAGCCGCAATTCCTCGGCAAACAGGTCGAGCGACTGGGCCCGCTGACCCGCGTGATCGGCGGCGATGGCCAGGTGCTCCCGGGCCGTGCGCAGTGCCGACAGGTGCCGCTCGCGCGCCAGATACAGCCCTTCGCCGCCGCCTTGCCAGCCGGCGATCTCCAGCAGCGCCGCGCGCAGCAACTCGATGCCGCTGCCGTCGCGCGCCGACAGCCAGACCTCGGGAGGCTGCGCATCGATGCGGTCCGGTGCGGCCGCGCCCGCCAGGTCGATCTTGTTGATGACGCGCAGCGTGGGCACGCCCGACGGCACGTGCTCGGCGATGCGGGCGTCGATGGCGGCATCTTCGGCGGACAGGCCGTGGGCACGGTAGTCGGCGGCATCCAGCAGGTGCAGTACAACGTCTGCGCGGGCGATGGCGGCCCAGGTGCGCTCGATGCCGATGCGCTCGACTTCGTCTTCGGTGTCGCGCAAGCCGGCGGTGTCGACGATATTGAGGGGGATGCCCTCGATCTGGATGGTCTGCTGCACCTTGTCGCGCGTGGTGCCGGCGATGGGCGTGACGATGGCGAGCTCGGCGCCGGCCAGCGCATTGAGCAGGGACGACTTGCCGACGTTGGGCTGCCCGGCCAGCACCACGTGCAGGCCCTCGCGCAGCAGCGCGCCCTGGCGCGCCTGGGCCAGCACGCCGTCCAGCCGTGCGCGGATGTCGGCGAGCTGGCCGCGCGCATCGGCGGCTTCGAGGAAGTCGATTTCCTCCTCGGGAAAATCCAGCGTCGCCTCCACCAGCATGCGCAGGTGGATCACGCGCTCGACCAACGCATGCACGGTCTGCGAGAACGCACCGTCGAGCGAACGCGCGGCCGAGCGCGCGGCGGCCTCGGTGCTGGCCTCGATCAAGTCAGCGACGGCTTCGGCCTGGGCCAGGTCCAGCTTGTCGTTGAGGAAGGCGCGGCGCGTGAACTCGCCGGGCTCGGCCACGCGCAGGCCGATGCCGTGGCCGGCCCGAAGGCAGCGCGACAGCAGCAGCTGCATCACCACCGGGCCGCCGTGGCCTTGCAGCTCGAGCACGTCCTCGCCGGTGTAGGAGTGCGGCGCCGGAAACCACAGCGCGATGCCCCGATCGATGGCCGCACCATCGGCGTCGAGGAAGGGGAGGTAGGTTGCCTGGCGCGGCTGCAGAAGGCGCCCGCACACGGCCTGCATCACGGCGCGCACGTCCGGGCCGGACACCCGCACAACGCCGATGCCGCCGCGCCCGGGCGCCGTGGCGATCGCCGCGATGGGCACGGTACGGATCGGCGCGGGGGCCGTATCGGAAGCGGTCGGCGAAGTCATGGCGTGGGAAGAGGCGGTCATGGGCGGTATTGTGCGGCAGCCGCACGCGCAAGTGTCAGCGTCCATTCGATACGATGCGCGACAGCCCGCCGCGCACCGGCATGAAAAAAGGGCACCCGAGGGTGCCCTTCCTGTTGCGGCCGATCCGCCTTACTTGGCAGCCGCGGCCTTCTTGCTGGTGCCCAGCATGCGGTTGATCGACCACTGCTGCGCGATCGACAGGCAGTTGTTGACCACCCAGTACAGCACCAGGCCGGCCGGGAAGAAGAAGAACATCACCGAGAACGCGATCGGCATGAACATCATCATCTTGGCCTGCACGGGGTCCGGCGGGGTCGGGTTCAGGCGGGTCTGCACGAACATCGACACGGCCATCAGGATCGGCAGGATGTAGAACGGGTCCGGCGAGGCCAGGTCATGCACCCAGCCCAGCCACGGCGCGCCGCGCATTTCCACGGACGACAGCAGCGCCCAGTACAGCGCCATGAACACCGGAATCTGGATCATGATCGGCAGGCAGCCGCCGAGCGGGTTGACCTTCTCGGTGCGGTACAGCGTCATCATCTCCTGGTTCATCTTCTGCGGATCGCCCTTGTGGCGCTCGCGGATGGCCGTCATGCGCGGCTGCAGGTCCTTCATCTTGGCCATCGACCGGTAGCTCGTGGCCGACAGCGGGAAGAACACCAGCTTGATCAGCACCGTCAGTGCCACAATCGACCAGCCCCAGTTGCCCAGCAGCGCGTGGATCTTTTCGAGCAGCCAGAACAGCGGCTTGGCGACAATGGTCAGCCAGCCGTAGTCCTTCACCAGATCCAGGCCCGGGGTGATGGCCTCGAGCATGCGTGCTTGCTGCGGGCCGGCGAACAGGCGTGCCGTGGTCGACACGCTGGCGCCCGGCGCAACCGTGCCCAGCGGCTCCTGGAGACCGATGCGGTAGAAGTTGGTGTCGACGCGGTTGACGTAGTACTCGCGCTTGACGTTGGCCGCCGGAATCCAGGCCGACGCAAAGTAGTGCTGCACCATCGCCACCCAGCCGCTGTCGGTCGGGGCCGGCACTTGTGCCTTGCCTTTGTCGATGTCGGCGAAGGTGATCTTGTGGAACTTGTCGCCGTCGGTGTAGACGGCCGGGCCGGTGAACGTGCTGTAGAAGCGCGATTGCTCCACAGCGCCGCCGTCGCGGGCCAGTTCCAGGTACAGCGTCGGGTTGATCGGCGCGGCGCCGTCGTTAGTCACGTCAAAGCGCGTGTCGATCACGTAGCTGCCGCGCTTGAAGACGTAGGTCTTGGCCAGCTTGGCGCCGCCCTTGTCGGCGGTGAGCGTGAGCGAGACTTCGCCGCCGGCGCCCAGGTCACGCGGGCCGGCGGACGCCGCGAACACCGTGGTGTGGTTCGGGAAATCGCCGCCGATCAGGCCCGAGCGCGCCAGATAGTTCCGCTCCAGGCTATGGTCGAACAGCACCATCGGGTTGCCGTCGTGGTCCTTCTGCGTCAGCAGCTCGAGCTTGGTGACGACGGCACCGGCCGTATCCACCGTCGCGCGGATCACGTCCGTCGTGATGACGATCTTTTCCGAAGCCGGCGTCTGCGAGACAGCACCGGTGGCCGGGGCCGCCTGGCTGCCGGCGGCGGCCGGCGCAGCGGCCTGGGGCACATCGCCCGCGGGCGTACCGCCCGGTGCGGCGGCGGTCGTGGTGGCCGTCTGCGGCGTCGGGAAGAACATCGACTGGTGGCCGTTCGCGCGTTGCCAGTTGTCGAACAGCAGGACAACCGACAGCGAGAAGATCACCCAGAGAATGGTGCGTTTGATATCCATGTCGGATTACGGTCTGGGAAGGTGAATCGACGGCCGCGCGGCCGGTGCGTCGGCTGCGGTCGTCTCGGCCGATGCGGAATCGGTGGAGCGCAGCGCAGCGTCGCCAGCGGCGGGCGGCACAGGATCATACCCGCCTTGCGCGAACGGATGACAGCGGCACAGGCGTTTTGCCGCAAGGTAGCTGCCGAGCGCCGGCCCGTGGGTGAGCACGGCGTCGCGCGCGTAGTCGGAGCAGGTCGGCAGGAAGCGGCATTGCGCGCCGACGAAGGGGCTGAACGCCACCTTGTAGACACGCAGCAGGAACAGCAGCACGCGCGTCACGGCGCGGCTCCGTCGGAGGGCGCCGGCGCAGCGGCAGGGCCGGGCACCGGTGGCGCGGGCAGCGGGCGCGCCGCGATCTCGAACAGGTACGAGAGCTCTTCCCGGCAGAGGCGCTTGAAGGCGGCCACGGTGGGCACGTCTTCGCGCGGAAACTTGGTCTGCAGGCGGATCAGCACGTCGCGGCCGCCCAGGGCAGCCTGCCGCAAGCGGAACAGCTCGCGGCACTGACGCTTGATCAGGTTGCGCTCGACGGCGCGACGGGCGAACTTTTTGCCGATCACGACCCCGAGGCGCGCCTGGGGATGGCCGTTGGCCCGCACGTAGAGCACGAAGTGACGGCTACGCCGGACCGGCCGCAAAGCAAAAACGGATGAGAACTCATCCGTTTTCACAAGCCTTGCGGCCTTGGGGTAGGCGTGTGGGCCCATCGCCGAATTGCCGCAAACACCGTTGGCGGCAGCCGTCAGGCCACCGCACGGCGCGGCAGTCTTAGATGGCCAGGCGCTTGCGGCCCTTGGCGCGGCGTGCGTTCAGCACGGCACGGCCACCGCGGGTCTTCATGCGGACACGGAAACCGTGGGTGCGCTTGCGACGGGTAACGGAAGGTTGATAGGTACGTTTCATGATGCACTCTCTGGTTAATGGGTGCGGACGCTGCCGCACGCGCCGGGCCGGGCGCGGGCCAGACCTGGTGTCGATTCGTTAGGGAAACCGCCCACGCAGACCGCCGTGCGCTGAGTTGTTCAAGTCGAGGGCGTCGCCGGGAACCGGGCGTCGGGATCGACGAGCCCGACCGGATCAGGCGCGCCGGGACGCACCCCGGCACCGCGTCTGACGCGAACAAGCGTGCGCTCCCCTGCCGCGCATCGCAGAACCCGCCATTTAAGCGATGTTTGACGCGCCTGTCAAGCCGCATTGTCTGGGGATAAACACCGTCCGCGCAGAGAAGTCCACTTTTCAGAAAGTTTTCCCCAGCAGCTTGTGCGGCTTGGGCTACCCCACGGAAACCCTTTACACCATTGGGTTTTCGCACAACGGACACAATCGGTTGTCCACCGCAACCCACAACTGGCCCACAGGTTATCCACAGACTTATCCTTTGTGGATAACTTTAAGCCGGGGGTACAATCCCGTTCCAACAACGACAGCCGCCCGACGCCCGGATACAACAGGCGCCCGGCGGCCGGCCCACCCGGGGACGTCGACGACGACGCACGTGGCGCCGGGCAAACACCAAACGATAACG